>JAQTMF010000115.1 GCA_028714515.1 Chthoniobacteraceae bacterium
GCGCTCCATTGCGGGTGCACATAGCTGAACTTGCAAAGGTGGCTCCCAAGTTCCACGATCCACAGCGGGTCGATCCGCGCCGCCGTGCGGGCGAAAAGCTGCGAAGTCTGCACGATCTCCCCCGCCACGATCCACGCCGGTTGACGGCCGCCGGGCGGCTTGGGCGCGCCGGGCCGGGCGGGCCCTTTCTTCTTGAGCGCCCGTTCATAGAGGCCGGAGCCGGGGAAAAGCGTCACGACGCGATTGCCGCTCGCCTTATACTGGTTGCGCTCCTCGCGCTGGGCCACCTGCCCAAGGAGGCCGGTCAAGACGGCGCGGTGCACGGCGGCATAGCGCTCCTCTTCCTCCTCGTTCCCAACTTGCCCTTGGGAACGCCCGTGTTCCGGCAGTTGCACTGCCGCCCCCCTGCGGGCGGAGCGAGCCGGGTTCCCCCGCCGCGCACTCTCCCGCATCGTCTCCGCCAGTTGCCGGTAAATATCGCGCCACTCGCGCATCCGGGAAAGCGAAAGGTAGTTGGCCTTGCAAAAGCGCCGCAGCGCGTTGCGGCTCGTGTGGACGCTCCGGCTTTCCAGCGGCGGCGCGGCGTTCCAGAGGTTGAGCAGTGTGAGAAAATCGGACTCCGGGTGCGCGAACGCTTTGTGCGCGGCGGCGGCCGCTTCCCGGGCCTCCTCGGGGCGTTCGCGGGGATCGGGGACACTCAGCGCCGCGGCGATGACAAGCAGTTCATCGAGCGATCCCTCCGTGCGCGCCTCCAAGAGCATCCGCCCGAGCGTCGGGTCCAGCGGCAGGCGGGCCAGTTCGCGTCCCAGGTCCGTCAGCGCCCACGCGGCTCCCTCGGCCTCCATCAGCGCGCCGAGTTCCTGCAAAAGTTGGTAGCCGCCCCGGATCGCCAGGGAGGGCGGCGGGTTCAAAAACGGGAACGTCTCCACATCGCCGAGCCGGAAGGCCTTCATGCGCAGGATGACCTCCGCCAGGTTCGCGCGCTGGATCTCCGGCTGCGTGAAACGGGGGCGTTTTTCCAGGTCCTCCTCGGAGTAGAGGCGGATGCAGATCCCCTCGCGGATGCGCCCCGCGCGGCCCGCCCGCTGGTTGGCGCTGCTTTGGGAGACGGGCTCCACCGGCAGGCGCTTGGTGCGCGTGCGCGGGTTGTAGCGGCTGATGCGCGCCAGCCCCGTGTCGATGACCACGCCGATGCGCGGGATGGTGAGCGAGGTTTCGGCGATGTTCGTCGCCAGGACCACGCGGCGTTTCGGGCCCGGGGCGAAAATCCGCTGTTGATCGGCGCCCGCCAGCCGTCCAAAGAGAGGGAGCACGTCGATGCCGCCGCCGAGGCTCTCCTCCAAGAGTTCGCGCGCTTCCCGTATGTCCCGCTCGGTGGGCAGGAAGACGAGCACGTCGCCGCCGTCGGTTTCGATGAGCGCCTCTTCCGCCACGCGCGCCGCCGCTTCCACAAAGCTCTCGCCGTTCTCCGGTTCCGGTTCGTCCTCGTCGCCCTCCGCCGGGCGGCCTTCGCCCAGCGGCCGGTAGCGGATCTCCACGGGGAACAGGCGGCCGGAAACCTCGATCACGGGCGCGCCGCCAAATGCCTGGGAAAACGCCTCCGTGTCGATGGTGGCGGAGGTGATAATCACCTTCAAATCCGCCCGCTTTTTCAGCAACCCCTGCAAGTAGCCCAGCAAAAAGTCGATGTTGAGCGAGCGCTCGTGCGCTTCGTCCAGGATCAAGGCCGAGTAGGCGCGCAGCAGGGGATCGGACTGGATTTCGGCGAGCAGAATGCCGTCCGTCATGAACTTGACGCACGTTTCGCGCGAGGTGTCGTCGTTGAAGCGCATTTTGCACCCCACCTCGCGCCCCCACGTGACGCCCAGTTCCTCCGCCACGCGCCGGGAGATGCTCATCGCGGCGACGCGGCGCGGCTGGGTGCAGCCGATGCGCCCCCGCTCGCCAAGCCCCGCTTCCAGGCACATTTTGGGGAGCTGCGTCGTTTTGCCGGAGCCCGTCTCGCCCGCGACGATGAGCACTTGATGCGCGCGCAAGGCCTCGACGATCTCGGCGCGCCGGGCGCAGATCGGCAGATCGGGCGGATAGGTAATGGCGGGCGGGGTTGGCAAAGCGATGCATTTTACACGCGTCCGGGCTTGATGGGAAGAACGGGAGACGCCCTGTTTTTTCTCGTTTTTTTCTCGTTCCCAAGCTCCAGCTTGGGAATGCGCTTGTCTTCGAGGCTCCAGCCTCGCAAGCGTGGCCCCCGCTCTCGCGCCCCCCTCGTTCCCAAGCTCCAGCTTGGGAATGCGCTTGTCATCGAGGCTCCAGCCTCGCAAGCGTGGCCCCGCTCTCGCGCCCCCCTCGTTCCCAAGCTCCAGCTTGGGAATGCGCTTGTCATCGAGGCTCCAGCCTCGCAAGCGTGACCCCGCTCTCGCGCCTCCCCTCGTTCCCAAGCTCTCTTTGGGAACGTTCTTGCTCTGGTTACTCTATTGCCGGAAACGTGGCGCGCATGTCTCCCCACCCCCTGCCCGCAGAACCCACCGGAATATGGGCGTTCCCAAGCTGGAGCTTGGGAACGAGGTCGAACGAGGTTGAGATTGTGGATGCGAACTCCCCTTTCCTCCACTAAACTCCCCTCATGCCTTCCCTCCCTCCCGGTGGCGCGCCGGATCCCGATTCCGAACGGCTCTTCCTGCACGCGATGCTCGATTCAAGCCCGGATCATATCTACTTCAAGGATACCCAGAGCCGCTTCCTCTGTATCAGCCGGGCGCTGGCCCGCTATTTCGGCCTCGCCGATCCTTCCGAGGCTCTCGGCAAGACGGATTTCGACTTCCACTCTCCGGAAAAGGCGGAAATCCGCTTCGAGGATGAGCGCCGCATCATGGAGACCCATACTCCCATCGTGGACAAGGTCGAGCGGCAGACGGCCCGGGAAGACGGGCACCCCATCTGGGTGCTTACCTCCAAATCCCCGTTGTGCGACTGCCAGGGCCGCCTGGTGGGCACCTTCGGCATCTCGCGCGATATCACCATGCTCAAGACCATGGAGGATGCTCTCGGGAGCGAGCGCAATTTGCTGCGGACCGTCATCGATAACGTGCCGGACTTCATTTTCGCCAAGGACGCCGACGGACGCTACACGCTCAACAACGAGGCCCACATTCGTTTCCTGGGCAAGAGTTCCCCGGAGGATGTCGAAGGCAAAACCGTCTTCGACCTGTTCCCTCCCGAGAGCGCGAAAGCGGCGCATGCCGATGACCGCATCGTCATGGAAAGCGGCCAGCCCGTTCTGGACCGCCTGGAGTCGCCCGCTCCCGGCCGGTGGCTCCTTACGAGCAAGATTCCCGTCTTTGACGTCCACGGGACCGTCACGGGCTTGGTGGCTATTTCCCGCGATATCACCGAACAAAAGCAGGCCCAGGAACAGTTGGAGAAGGCCAATGCCGACCTGCGGCAAAGCCGGGAGAAGCTGCTTCATGCCCTGGAGGAACTCCGCGCCGTGCAGTTGCAACTCGTCGAGGCGGAAAAAATGAAGCTCGTCGGCCGGCTGGCGGCTGGCGTCGCCCACGAGGTCAAGAATCCCCTGGCCATCATCGGCATGGGCCTGGATTACCTGAACGGCCAGAAATTCGACGATCCCAACGTCCCGGTCGTCCTGGCCGAGATCGGCAACGCCGTCCAGCGGGCCGACCGCGTCGTGCGCGAACTGCTCGACTTTTCCGCGCCCAAGAAAATGGGCCGCGCGCCGGAGGATGTGAACCGGATCGTCCGCAACGCTCTCGTGCTTGCCCGGGGGGATCTGGGGGCCCGCAAAATCGCCGTCGTCGAGGAACTGACCTCCGATCTTCCCCTCGTGCGGCTCGACGCCATGAAGATCGAGCAGGCGCTGGTGAACCTCTTCTCCAACGCCGCGCAGGCGATGGGAGCCGGGGGGCGGCTCACCGTGCGGACGGGCTGCCGCCAGGTCACGGGCATCGGCGAGAACGTCGCCCATTCCGGCCGCTTCCTGCCCGGCGCCCGCGTGGTCGCCATTGAAATCCTCGACACCGGCACCGGCATCCCCGAGGCCGACCTGGGGAGAGTTTTCGAGCCCTTCTTTACCACCAAACCGACCGGGAAGGGGACCGGCCTGGGCCTCACCGTCACCAAAACCATCATCGACCTGCACGGCGGGGAAATTGAAATTGGGAATCGACCCGAGGGCGGCGCCTGTGTCACCCTCCTTTTCAACGCGGAAACCCATTAGCACCCTGTGAAAAAAATACTCATCGTGGACGACGAAGCCGGGTTTACCCGGTTGATGAAGCTCACCCTGCAAAAGAGCGGGGATTACGAAGTCATCGAGGAAAACGACGGAGCCCGCGCCTGGGAAGCCGCGCGCCGCGAGCGGCCCGACCTGATCCTCATGGACATCGTCATGCCCAACGTGGACGGCGGGGACGCCGCCGCGCAGATTCGCAAGGACTCGGATCTCGCCGCGATCCCCATCGTTTTCCTGACGGCCATCGTCTCGCAGAAAGAGGCCCCTCCCGGCGGACGCATCGGCGGCTTCCCCTTCCTCTCCAAGCCGGTCGGCCTTGACGCCTTGAAAGCCTGCATCGAGGAAAACCTCGCCCATCCATGACCCCGCAAACCGATCTTCCCAAGGGCGGCGTATGGGGCGGCAAAACCGCCCTTCTCCTGGGCGGGCTTTTCCTGGTCCTCTTCGCGCTGGGGACGGTGTTTGTTTTCCGGGACGCCGCCGAACGCTCCCGGCTCGAAACCCTCACCCCCGCGCCGCTGAATATCCGTGCGAAGTAGCGCATGCGTAATTTAACGCAGTCGTTATTATCCGTAGAAAAGACTTGCCCTTTAGAGAAGAATTGGCATAATCGCGCACATGGATACGCATAAATACGATTCCATTTCGTTACGGACGATGTTGGGTACCAGCCTGAAAGGCGCGCTTCTGTTGGGAGCGGCCGCGGCCCTCTTTTTATGCGCCCCTTCGCAGGCCCGGGCGGTCACGGCCCCGCTCGACGATTCGGGTTTCAATGGCTACGCCCTGATTTTCAGCGGCGGCAATTTTAACATCAGCCAAACGACTGTCACCGGGAACAGCGGGTTTGTTAATGTTTCGTCGATTGGCGGCTCCAACCACGACACCTTTGACGGCAACCTGAGCTATACCAAGTCCAACTTTAGCCTGGGCGACAACACCAAGATCACCGTCACGGGCAATACCTCGCTGGATACCTCGACCGCCGCCGGATCGCTCTCTTCCGCCCTCCAGAGCGCCCAGGCGTTTTCCGCCAACATGCTGCAATTGGCGTCCACGCAGACCCTTAGCAACTTCACCAACGGCACCCTCGTGAGCAACGCCAGCGGCATCAATGTGATCAACCTGACCGGTGCCAACGCTGGCGGGAGCATCACCTTGAGCGGCGGGGCCGACGACGTCTTCTACATCAACGTCTCCGCCATGAACCTGAACCTCAACAAGGTTCAGCTCGCCGGCGATGTGAAGGCCGAGAACGTCTACTGGAACATCGTCAACGGGGGAAATAGCAACCTGAGCGGCGACCTCATCGGCACCTTCTTTGGCTTCAGCAATAGCACGTTGAGTTTTTCGCACACGACCCTCGATGGCGCGGTCTTCGGCGGATCTCTCAGCAACATGGATCACGTCAACATCACCGGCCTCGCCGGGGATGACGGCACCGCGGCGCTTGTGCCCGAGACCAGCTCCTATGCGGCGCTGGGCGTCTTCGCGGCGCTCTTGCTGGGTTCCTCCCTGCGGCGCTGGTGGCTGGGCCGCCGGCGCGGGGAGAATGGCCTGATCCTGGACGCCGCCTCCGTCTAGAGGTGGCGGGAGGAAAGACCGGGAAACATGCCCGGTTTGGAATCAAGATTCGGCATTCCCAAAACAGGGGAACCGGCCTAATACCAAATCGCAGAAATCTCCAGACCGATGGAGTTGGTCTTTTCGTGCAGGGCGGTGTTGTTAGGCAAAGCCGCTATCTAAAGATAGCGCCTTCGCCTTCCGCCTTGCCCTGCGCAAAAATCCCTGCCTCCTTCTTTCTGTTTCTTTCTGCGAATTGGTATAAACTCCGGCTCATGAACATTCCAAATCTGCGCAGTCCGTATGAGAAAGTAGGCGGCTTGTATCATTTTGGGCGGATGCTGGACAAGATCCGGCTCCACGCGGAGGGGAAGCTCCCCGAAGATTACGTGCCCAACCTCGGCATCGGGTTCGACGGCCAGTGCATCCGGTTTTTGCGGGTCCATTACGCCGACGTGGTGGAGCGCGTGAAAGCGGGCGGCACCGATGAGGAGGTCTTTGCCTGGTGCTGTCTGCACGGGCACCAGCCCACCGAATGGGAAACGACGGTGTGGAACGCCTTCATGGGCAAGCGCGGCTGGAACGATGAAGCCTCCGCCAGGCTGCGGGAGCGCGTCGCGGCATATCCGGCGTTCGCGGGCAAGAAGATCGAGACGTTCTTCGACCTGATCGAAGCCGAGGAAGACCGCTTGTAGGCGGCGCGCCGCTTACGGCTTCGCCATGGGAACCAGCCGGACCGCGTGCTCGTGGCCCGGCGTGATCCCGGCCAGCGCTGCCGCATTGCGCCGCCGGGCCTGTTCGCGGAAGTAGAGCTGGGCCTGCGAGTGCTCCTCGCCCGGCTGCGGTTTGAGCCGCAAATACGAGCCGTCGGGCTGGAGTTCGCGCGCTTTCACGCGGTCATTCAGATACGCGGGCAGGATGTCCTGGATCAAGTCCTTGCGCAGAGCGGGGCTTTCGATGGGGAAAGCGATTTCCACGCGCCGGTAGAGATTGCGCGGCATCCAGTCGGCGCTGCCGAGGTAGATCGACGGATGGCCGTTGTTGGCGAAGTAGAAAATGCGGCTGTGCTCCAGGAAGCGGCCCACGATGCTGATGACGCGGATGTTCTCGCTCACCCCGGGGATGCCGGGCCGCAGGCAGCAGATGCCGCGCACGATGAGGTCGATGTGCACGCCCGCGCACGAGGCTTCATAGAGCGCGGCGATCAGCGTTTCGTCCACCAGCGAGTTGAGCTTGGCGATGATGCGGGCCGGTTTGCCGTTGAGGGCGTGGTCGCGTTCCCGCTCGATGAGGTGCTTGAAGCGCGCCGCCAGGTCGAACGGGGAAACGAGCAATTTCTTGAACCCGGAATACTCGGCGAGCCCCGTGAGCGTATTGAAAAGGGTGGCCACTTCCTGCGTCAGGTCCGTGTTGGTGGTGAGCAGCCCCAAGTCCGTGTAAATGCGGGCCGTGCGCGGGTGGTAGTTGCCCGTGCTCAAGTGGGCGTATTGGCGGATGCCGTCGTCGTCGCGCCGCACGATGAGGAACATCTTGCAATGCGTTTTGAGCCCCACGACGCCGTACACCACGTGCACGCCGGCCTCCTCCAGCTTGCGGGCCCACTGGATATTGTTCGCCTCGTCAAAGCGGGCCTTGAGTTCCACGATGGCCGTCACCTGCTTGCCGTTGGCGGCCGCCACGCCCAGCGCGGAGACGATGGGGGAGTCGCCGCTGGTCCGGTAGAGCGTCATCTTGATGGCCAGCACCTTCGGATCGGAGGCCGCTTTCTCAATGAAGCTCACCAAGTCCTCGAACGGTTCGTAGGGGTGGTGGAGCAGAATGTCGTCGTGCCGCAGCCGGTCCCAGACATTGCTGCCGGGCGGCAGCGCGGGATCGTGCGCGGGGAAAAACGGGCGGTCCTTGAGCTTCGCGAAGGCCTCGTTGTTGAGGAGCCGCGAGAGGTGCGTCATCGAGATCGGCCCGTCGTGCAGGTAGAGATCGGCGTCGGTCAGGTTGAAGCGTTCCAGCAGGAGAAGCTGGAAATCACGCGGGCAATCCGCGTTCACCTCCAGCCGCACGGCGTTGCCCTTGTTGCGGCGGCGCAGCTCTTGCTCGATGGTCCGCAGCAGGTTGTCCGCTTCTTCATCGTCGATGTAGAGATCGCCGTTGCGGGTGATGCGGAAGGCATGCACCCCTTCCAGCACCAAGCCGGGGAAAAGCTCGCCCACGTATTCCTTCACCAGGTCGCTCAAGAGGATGTAATCCCACGGCGCGGCGGCGTCCTTGCGGGGCAGGGCGATGAGGCGCGGGGCCACGCGCGGCACCTGCACGATGGCGTAGAGGGGCGCTTCCTCGTCATGCCGCCGGGCGCGCACCATCAGGTTGTGGCTCTTGTTGAGCACCTGCGGGAAGGGGTGGCTGGCATCCACGGCCAGAGGGGTGAGGACCGGGAAAACTTCGGTGCGGAAATAGTGATGCGCCCACTCGGCGGTCTCCCCGTAAAGCGCGTGGACCTTGTGGAAGCGGATGCCGTTGCGGGCCAGTTGGGGGAGGATGTCCCGGTTCCAGAGGGCGTATTGCGCGGCCACCAGTTCGTGGGCGGTCTTGGTGATCGCCTGGAAAATCTGCACGGGCGTCAGTTCGTCGGGGCCCACGTCGGTGCTCGCGCTGTCGATCTGCTGCTTGATGCCCGCCACGCGGATTTCAAAAAATTCGTCCAGGTTGGAGGCGAAAATACTCTGGAATTTGACCCGTTCGATGAGCGGCTGGGTGGCATCCTGGGCTTCCTCCAGCACACGCCGGTTGAATTCCAGCCAGCTTAGTTCCCGGTTGATAAAGTTCTTTGGTGCGAGGAGGTTCGGCTGCATCTGACCCGTAATTTACGCCAGAGCGCCAGCCCCGGCAACGGTTTCCGGGCCCCGGCGCGAAATCGCGGCCCGATTTTTCGGCTTGGTGCGCGCGGGCTTTCCGCCGAAGCTGGATGCGTGCAATCCTCGATTTTCCCGCAAATCCTCTTTACCGAGCCGTCGGCCGACTATGAACTGCTGGACAGCGGCGAGGGCGAAAAGCTCGAGCGCTACGGGGCCGTTCTCCTGCGGCGGCCCGATCCGCAGGCCCTCTGGCGGAAGGCCGCCCCGGCGCTCTGGAACACGGCCCACGGCACGTTTCTGCGCGAGGGCCGCGACGGCCGCTGGCGTTTTTCCAAGCCCGTCCCGGAGAAGTGGACGGTGCGGTTCGGCGGCCTCGCCTTCCACGTCCGCCCCACGGCGTTCAAGCACACCGGCATTTTCCCCGAGCAAGCGCCCAACTGGGACTGGATGCGCGCGGCGATCCAGGCGGCGGACCGCGAAGTATCCGTCCTGAACCTCTTCGGCTACACCGGCGGGGCGACCCTCGCCTGCGCGCAAGCCGGGGCGCGGGTCTGCCACGTGGACGCCTCCAAGGCGAGCATCGGCTGGGCGCGCGACAACGCGGCGCTCTCCGGGCTGGCCGACAAGCCGGTGCGCTGGATCCTCGACGACGCCAAGGCGTTCGTGCAGCGCGAACTGCGGCGCGGCAACCGCTACGACGCCCTCATCATGGACCCGCCCGCCTTCGGGCGCGGGCCGGAGGGGGATGTCTGGCAGATCGAGGACGACTTTGTGGCGCTAGTGGAAGCCTGCGGGCGGCTCTTGAGCGACCACCCCGTTTTCCTGGCCATCAACGGCTACGCTTCCGGCTACTCGCAGCTTGCCTACCGGGTCAACCTGGAAGCGCTGCTGGGGAAGGCGCGCGGAGGGACGCTTGAGTCGGGCGAATTGACGATCCAGGAATCCCAGGGCGGGCGGTTTCTCCCGTGCGGGATCTTCGCCCGCTGGCGCGAGGGGAAGGCCTAAGCGACCGGTCCCGCTGAAACAGTGATCCGGGCGTCCGCCGTCTCGACGACCTGGCCCGCGTGGATTTTGCAGGCCTTGCGCAGTTCCACCGCGCCGTCCACCGTCACCGCGCCGTCGGCAACGAGCGCCTTGGCCGCCGCGCCGCTTTCGGCGATGCCGAGGAATTTGAGGAGTTTGTGGAGTTCGATGAACTCCTGGGCCGGGCGAAGCTGGAAGGCGTGCGTTTGCATGGCGGGGATTGTGGGGAAGCGCCGCCGGAGGGGCAAGCGGGATTGCGGGGGGGCGCGCTCGTTGTGCACTCTCGTTCCCAAGCTCCAGCTTGGGAATGCCCTTGTCTTCGAGGCTACTGCCTCGCAAGCGTGGCCCCGTTCTCGCGCCCTCATATTCCCAAAACCCTTGCCATCCCTCTCGGTCCCAAACTTGTATGTAGAGGGGGTCAACTTCCTGCTAAGGAAGAAGAGTTGAGATCCCGGCGGCCGCCGGAATCTCAACGGCATCGACGAGACTGATCGAAACTTAGGCCGATCTCCTTGGAGAACGAGC
>JAQTMF010000116.1 GCA_028714515.1 Chthoniobacteraceae bacterium
GCCACACGAAATGCCCAAACCGGAGCTGCTTGGCCAGGTAAAACGCCACCCCGGCCGTATACGCCAGCCCGCCGCCCGCCATCCACAGCAGCCCGGGCAGCGGCAGATTCTGCACCAGCGGCCGGATGGCAACCAGGATCAGCCAGCCCATCCCGACATACAGCACCACCGAGAGCCTCGGGTAGCGCACCCCGTGGATCGACTTGAGGATCACCCCCGCCACCGCGATCGCCCAAACCAGCCCGAGCAACGTCCACCCCATCGCCCCCCGCAGCACCCCCAGCGTAAACGGCGTATACGTCCCCGCGATGAGCAGATAAATCGCCGCGTGGTCGACCACCTCGCACACCTCCTTCGCCTTGCCGGGCGGCAGGCTGTGGTAAATCGTCGAAGCGAGATAAAGCAGCGCCGCCGTCGCCGCGAACACGATCACCCCCACCAAAATCAGCCCCCCACCATGGCGCAGCGCCGCCTGGATCAAAAATGGCGCGCCGACAAGCGCTCCAAGGAACCCCGCCCCGTGGCTGGCCCAATGGGAAAACTCCTCCGCCCGCGAATAGCTTCGCGGCATGCGGAGAACCGTCTGGTTGGTATGGTTTGGCTGGTTCAAGGGGGCGCAGCATAACACACCCGCCGCCTCAAAACCAACCCGGGGGTTTCCCTGAACCGAAGCGCCGAATGCCCCCGCGCCGGACCCCGGTATTTGAAAATCGCTTTCTAAATCGGCGAAAATCTGCGTAAGCTGCGGATTCCTTTTCTCCGAACCATGAGCGAACAGAAGACAGCCATCACCCCCCGCCGCGACCAAGATTTCCCCGAATGGTATCAGCAAGTCGTGAAAGCCGCCGACATGGCGGAAGCCTCCGACGTGCGCGGCTGCATGGTCATCAAGCCGTGGGGCTACGGCCTCTGGGAAAACATCCAGCACCAGCTCGACGCCCAGTTCAAAGCCACCGGCCACAAAAACGCCTACTTTCCCCTCTTCATCCCGATCAGCTACCTGGAGAAAGAAGCCGCCCACGTGGAAGGCTTCGCCAAGGAATGCGCCGTCGTCACCCACCACCGCCTGGAAGTCGGCGCGGACGGCAAAATGCGCCCCGCCCCCTCCGCGCAACTGACCGAGCCCCTCGTCGTCCGGCCGACCTCGGAAACCATCATCGGCGCCACCTACGCCAAGTGGGTGCAATCCTACCGCGACCTCCCCATCCTCATCAACCAATGGGCTAACGTCGTCCGCTGGGAAATGCGCCCGCGCGTCTTCCTGCGCACCGCCGAGTTCCTCTGGCAGGAAGGGCACACCGCCCACGAAACGCGCGAGCAAGCGCTGGAAGAAACCGAGAAAATGCTCGGCGTCTACGCCACCTTTGCCCGCGAGAACCTCGCCGTGCCGGTTTACTGCGGCGAAAAGAGCGAAAGCGAACGCTTCCCCGGCGCGGAAAAAACCCTCTGCATCGAAGCCATGGTGCAAGACCGCAAAGCCATCCAGGCGGGCACCTCCCACTTCCTGGGCCAGAACTTCGCCAAAGCCAGCGGCATCAAATTCCAGTCGCGCGAAGGCCGCGAAGAATACGCGTGGACGACAAGCTGGGGCGTGAGCACCCGGCTCATCGGCACGCTCATCATGGCCCACGCCGACGACGACGGAATGATCCTCCCGCCGCGCGTCGCCCCCACGCAAATCGTCATCCTCCCCGTCACGCCCAAGCCCGACACCCGCGAAGCCGTGCTGGAAGCCGCCCGCAAACTGGCCGCCGAACTGCGCGTCCAGCGTTTCCACGGCGAACCCGTCACCGTGGAAGTCGATGAACGCGACCTGGGCGGCGGCATCAAAAACTGGGAATGGATCAAAAAAGGCGCACCCGTGCGCATCGAGATCGGCCCGCGCGACCTTGCCCAGGGGACCGTCGCCGTCACCCGACGCGACCGGGGGCCCAAAGAGAAAGAATTTCTCCCCGCCGCCGAAGTCGCCGCGGGCATCGCGACCACCCTGCAATCCATCCAAGACACCCTTTACGCCCGGGCCCTTGCCACCCGCGACGCCAACACCAAGCCCATCGACACGAAAGAAGCGTTCTACGCCTTCTTCACGCCGAAGAACGCGGACAAGCCGGAAATCCACGGCGGCTTTGCCAACTCCCACTGGTGCGGCAACGCGGCGTGCGAAGAAACGGTCAAAACGGATTTGAAAGTCACGATCCGCTGCATCCCCTTCGACGCCCCCGAAGAAGAAGGCGCCTGCGTCATCTGCGGCAAACCGAGCCGCAAGCGCGTCCTCTGGGCGAAGTCGTACTAAGCGGCCGCGCTTTTAGGTACCCGGCGATGGTAGGGTCGGCACTCCGTGCCGACCGCGCGCCTTCCATTCTTCAACGGCGTCCAAACCAAAATCACCTCCCGGACGGGCGGCACGGAGTGCCACCCCTACCGGGCCGGTCGCCCGATTTGCCGTTGCTCCTACTTCTCGCACTCGCAGAGAACGCGGAACCCAACGTCGTTGGCCAGGTAGGCGGGAGAGTTGCTCGCCCGGGCGCTGGCGCGCAGGCTGGCGCTGCGGGATTTCCAGCTTCCGCCCCGCTGCATCTGCCGGAGCCCGTTGAGCGGGCCACGCGGGTTGGTCCGTTCGCGCCCCGGGTAAGGGGCGAAGCAGTCCAGGCACCATTCCCAAACGTTCCCCGCCATGTCTTCCATGCCAAAGGGACTCGCACCGCGTGGGAAACTCCCCACCGGCGAGGTCGCGGCAAAACCGCAGTCGATGCTCGCATCGGCCCAGGGGAGCGCCTTGTTGGAGTCGGCGAAATTCGCCCTGTCGCCGTTGTCCAACCGGTTGCCCCAAGGGAACTTGCGCCCGTCCAGCCCGCGCGCGGCGTATTCCCACTCCGCCTCCGCCGGGAGGCGGTATTTCCGCCGCTCGTGTTCGCCCAGCCAGGCGCAGAAGCGGACGGCATCCGCCTGGCTGACGTAGACGACGGGGTGATTGTCCCCGGCCCCGGGCACCCGCTTGCTGCGGTGGGAAGGGTCGAACTGCTCATACTGGGCATTGGTGATGGGCCAGCGGGAAAGATAAAAGGCGGAAATGTTGGTGGGCGTCACCGGCGCTTCGTTCGGCGCGGCCTCCGGGTCTTCGCTCCCCATCTGGAAGGAGCCGGAGGGAACCAGCAAAAAGGGAATGCCCAGGGGGCTCGTGAAATTGGGGAACGCCCGCTTCTCCTCGGCGCGTTGCACAGGCGACGGCCGAAAGGGAGCTGGCTCGGGCCGGGGGCGCGGCAGCGGGGGCGCTGTTTTGACCACGGCGGGCGCCGGGGCGGCGGCGGAGGCGCAGGAAGCCGCCATGCGCTCCTCCAGGTAAGCGTCGATCAAGTCCTCCGCTTCGCCGCCGGTCAACCCGAGCGCTTCGCCCATATTGCAAAAGGCGTCGCGCTGATCGTCGGTGACTTCGTCTAACTCCGAGAGTCGCAGCATGCGAAGAAACTCCGCGCTCGGATCGGCGGCCCGACCCGCGGCGGCGGCCGACGACGCAGCGGTAACGGCGGCGGCGGGCTCCGCGGCGACGGTGCGGAGGATGCCCCAGCGGACGAGTTCCTGGTCCACGAGAGCCTTCATTTCAGCGGCTTCCAGGCCGAGATTCGCGCCCACGCTGTAGAGGTTCTCCTCTTCGGCGTGCTCGAGCGCGCCGGTGGTGAGGACGAAGGAAAGGAATTTTTGGAATTCGGCGAGAGCCGCGGTTTTCTCGGCGGCGAGGAGTTCGGCATCGATGCCGGAGCGGCTTTCCGGGTCGAGCAGAAGGGTGCGCGCCTCGGCGAGCTTGGCGGGGGCCTCGTCCATGCCGGAGCGCAGGAGCTGGGCAAGCGGGTTGCTGGGCTGGTTTTTGAGGGGGAGCTTCTTTTGCCACCACCGGAGGAGTTGGCGGCAGTTGGCTTCGATCAGGGCGGCGCTCGGGTTGGCGGCGTAATCCAGGCAAAGGCGTTCGTAAGGATTGGCGGAAGCGTAGAGCTTCCACCCTTCCCATCGCATTGGGTTATCAGGCAGTGGATCGGGGAGCGCCATGGAAGCCGACAAAGACCTTACGGACAAAGGGTGGGGAATGCAATCCCCTCACGGCATGAACCGGGGGAAAAAAATACGCATGACGCCCGCCTCAAGCCGTGGCGAGCGCCTCTCCTTTGCGCCTTTATGTAAGGAAAAATCCGGTTCCTACTCCACGTTGACGCGCATCAAATCGGCGGTCGCTTCTTCCATTTCCGCTTCGTTGAGGCCCAGGTTGCGTGAAATCTTGACGACGCTCTGGTTGCCATAGGCGTCCACCTTCACTTCCAGCACCTGGTTTTCGTCGTACCGGTAGGTAAGCTGAACGGGGGAGCCCTTGGGCAGGTAGGGGGGCAACTCGACGTTGCAAAGCCCCAGCGGCGTGCATTCGGCAGGAACCGTGCTTTCCCCTTCCACGACGCGGACCACGACGTTCTTCATGTTCGCCTTGGCGGTGCCGAACGAGTTCTCGGCCGCCGCGGGAACGGGCGTCGATTTCTTGATCATCGGGAAAACGTATTCCTCCATCGCCTGGTCATCCCAGAGGACGACGCCCAGGGTGTGGGTCGTGATATTGGTGACGCGAACGAGGTCCCCTTCGGCGGTGGAGAGCTTGCCGCGCGTTTCCTGGGAGATGACCCGTTCGCCGGTGTCGTTCTCGCGGCCCAGCAGGACCAGCGTGGCTTGCAGCGCGGCCCCCATGGCGACGGCTTCGTCGGGGCTGAGGTCCTCGTCCACGGGCCGCCCGCTCATTTGCCGGATCATCTCGCGCACGGCGGGCATGCGGGTCATGCCGCCGGTGAGGAGGATGCGGTCGATGTGGCTCCAGTCGAGCCCCGCCTCGGCCATGGCGATTTCGCAGATGGCCTTGGCTTTTTCCAGCAGGTGGCGGCTGCGGTTTTCGAATTCGTCGCGGGTCAGTTCGAGTTTGAGGCTGTACCCGGCGTAGCTGTGAACCAGCGTGGTGCTGTTGCGGCTGGAAAGCTGGATCTTGGCGATGAGGGCCCGGTTGTAAAGATCCTGGTAGCTGTGGAGATCCAGGAGGGGGTTCTCGTTGAACTGGCGGTCGAACTCGTCGCTCACCCAGTTGACGATCACATCGTCCCAGTCCTTGCCGCCCAGGCGGTGGTCGCCGTTGCTGCCGAGCATCTGGATGTGGTGCTCGGAGATCTTCATGATCGTCACATCAAAGGTGCCTCCGCCCAGGTCGAAGACGAAGACGGTCTCGTTGCCATGGTGCTGGTCGATGCCGTAGGCCAGCGCGGCGGCGGTCGGCTCGTTGAGAATTTGGAGAACCTCGAACCCGGCGAGCTGCCCCGCGTGCATGGTGGCGGTGCGCTCCACGTCGCTGAAGTAAGCGGGGACGGTGATGACGGCGTCGGTGATGGGGACGCCGAGGTATTTTTCACCGTCTTGCTTGAGCTTGCGCAGGATGAGCGCGGAGAGTTCCTCGGCGCTCCAGAGCTTGTCGCCAAACTCGCGGTTGAACTCGATCTTGCTCTTGCCCATCTCGCGCTTGACGAAATCGACGATTTTCTCCGGCTCGGCGGCGGCATTCTGCTTGGCGGCGGAGCCGACAATGGCGGTGCTGCCGTCAAAGAGAATGACAGACGGTGTGATCCGCTCGCTCTCGGCATTGGGTATGATCTGCGCCTTCCCCGTTTCGTCCACGTGGCTCATGGCGGAGAAAGTAGTACCCAGGTCGATTCCGACGGCTTTGCGCCGGGCCGGGCTGGAGGCAGGATAAGGGGGAAGGTTCATCGGGCTGGAGACGTAAGGGCGGGAATGGGGAAAAAGCAGGCGGGGCGTCCTCCTTCTTTCAAATTATTATTTCTGTTTAAGACTGATAGAACGTGCGGATCGCCGCCGTCAAGCCGGGGATGTCGTGACGTTTGGCCTCGATATCCACACGCAAGCCGAGTTCGCGCATGGTTTTGGACGTAACGGGGCCGATGCTGGCGGTCTGCATACCGGCGGGGAGCGGCAGCTTCAGGGCCATGAAGTTCTCGACGGCGGACGAGCTGGCAAAGGTAACGAGATCCGCCCCTTCCTCGCGGAAGCGGGTGATTCCGGGGAGATCCGTTTCGGGAACGGTTCGGTAGGCTATGGCTTCGTCCACAATGGCGCCCATTTGGGTGAACTCCCTCAAAAGCACATCCCGTGCCTTTTCGGGGCGAATGACGAGAATCTTCTCATTCTCGACGCTGTGGTCTTTGGCGAAAGCTTTGACGACGGCTTCGGCGACGAAGGATTCCGGCTCCAGGTCCACGTGCAGGTGGAGGGCGCGCAGCCGGGCGGCCGTCGCGGCCCCCACGGCGGCCAGGCGGACGCCGCCGATCTCGCGGGTGTCATCGTAGAGCTTGAAGAACATCTGGAAAAAGGCGTCCACGCCGTTGGCGCTGGTGAAGATGATCCAGTCGTACGTGTGGGAATCCTGGACGAGTTGGCCAAACTCCAGGAGATCGGCGGGCGGCTCGATGCGGATCGTGGGCAGTTCGTAAGCGTCGGCCCCGAGGGCACGCAGGGCTTCGGAGAGGGCTCCGGCTTGGGCGCGGCTGCGGGTCACGACGATCCGCTTGCCAAAGAGCGGCTTGGTTTCGAACCAGTTGAGCTTGTCGCGCAGGGCCACGACCTCGCCAAAAACGGCGACGGCGGGCGAAGTGAGCCCCGCCTCGCTGGCGATACGGGCGATGTCGCGCAACGGGCCGCGCACGGTCTGCTGGCGCTGGGTGGTGCCGTTGCGGACGAGCGCGACGGGCAACTCGGGCGCCGCGCCGTGGGCCAATAACGTTTGCGCGATCTGCTCCAGCCGCTCCATGCCCATGAGCATGACTTTAACGCCGGGCTGGGTGGCGATTTGCGCATAGTCCACGGACGATCCCGGTTTGTTGGGGTCCTCGTGACCGGTAAAAAGGGTCAACTGGGCGTTGTGTTCGCGATGGGTGACGGGGATGCCCGCGTAAGCCGGGGCGGCCAGGGCGGAAGTCACGCCGGGGATGATCTCAAAGGCCAGTTTCGCCGCCGCGAGCGCCTCGGCTTCCTCGCCGCCGCGCCCGAAAAGAAAAGGATCGCCCCCCTTGAGACGCACCACGCGCTTGCCCTCGCCGGTCAGCCGGACGAGCAGCGCGTTGATTTCCTCCTGGGCGAGCGTGTGGGCTCCGGCTTTTTTCCCGGCGTAGATCACCTCGGCCTCCTTGGGAACCCAGGCGAGCATCTCCGGGTTGCAAAGCGCGTCGTAAACGACCGCCTCGGCGGTTTCGAGCACCTGGCGCGCTTTGAGCGTAACGAGCCCCAGGTCGCCGGGACCCGCCCCGGTGAGATAACAAATGCCGCTCGATTTCTTGGCCATATAAAATCTGATGTAAAAGGGAAATGGAGAAAGGGGCAGCCTACCCCTAGACCGCCAACTGTTCCAGAAAGGCTTTGTAAAAATCAACGCCCCGGCGCAAATCCTCCAGCCGGATCCACTCGTCGGCCGTGTGCGCCTGGGCAATGGAACCGGGCCCGGCGGCGACAGCCGGGATCCCCGCGGCAGCCAGCACGGCGGCATCGCAGAACCACGGAGCGCCGCACCGCTTGCCCCCGGCGCGTTCCAGCGCCCCGACCAGCGGGTGGGCGGGATCGGTCCACAACGGGCGGGACTGCGTCCAACGCGCCTCCAGCGAGGGAGCCGCCGCGCGCAGTTCGGCCGCGATCTCCTCCATCAAGCCGGGCCGGTCCTGCGCCGGGAGCGTCCGCAGATCGACGCTCGCCTCGCAGACATCCGGCACCACGTTAATCTTTGAGCCCCCCCGGATCGTCCCGATACTCAGTGTCGGCGAGCCCAGCACCGGGTCGTTCATCCCGGCAAACCGGGGCAAAACCTTGGCGCGCAAAACGGCCAGCGCATCCAGCATCTGGTCAACGGCATTCACCCCCCGCTCCGGCCCCGAAGCGTGAACGGCGCGCCCCCGCGTGGTCAGGTAAAGCCACGTGCAGCCTTTGTGCGTATAAACAATGCCCAGCTCCGTCGGCTCGCCGATCACCACGAAATCCGCCCGGTGTTTTTCGGCGAAAGCCTTGGAGCCGTGCTGCCCGGCCTCCTCGCCCATGAGCCCGGCGAAGCCGATCTCCCAGCCCAGCGCCGGGATCCGCTCCCGCATCTCCCAAAGCGCCCAGAGCATGGCGGCCATGGGGCCCTTCGTATCGCTCGCGCCGCGCCCCCAAAGCTTCCCCTCGCGCACCTCGGCGGCAAACGGCTCGACCGTCATCCCGGTAACACCCACCGTATCCAGATGCGGCGCGAAAAAGAGCCGCTTTTTGCCCGCTCCGCCGCCCGGGAAAACGCCCACGACATTAGGGCGGCCCGGGAACACCGGCTCCACCTCCGCCCGCGCCCCCGCCGCGCGCAAAAACGCGGCCACAAACTCCGCGCAAGCCGCCTCGCCGGGGTTCGCGATCCCGGGGTCGCCATCCGGGTTCACACTCGGGATGCGCACAAGCGCCTGCAGCAGTTCAACGACATCGGCGGGCGGGTTCATCGTTTTAGAAAAGAATACAACGCGAAAGACACAGCGGAAAAGGCAGGGATGAATGAGGAAACCAGGAATCCAAGAAAAGAATTTTGAAACGACCTCCTTTTTTCCTGGTTTCCTGGCTTCTGAATTCTTTCTTTCTTCGTGCTCTCTGAATCCTCTGTGGCGCCTCTTATTTTTGGTGCGTCTTCAAATACCACTCGACGAACTTCGGAATCCCCTCGCTGATCTTCGTCGCGGGCCGGTAGCCGAGCCCCTCGCGCGATTTCGTAATATCCGCATACGTCAACGGCACGTCGCCGGGCTGCTCCGGCAGGCGGTTGATGATCGCCTTTTTACCGAGCACCGTCTCGATAGCCGCGATCAGCTCGCTCAACGTCGTCGTCTGGCTCTCGCCCAGGTTGAAAACGTCGCACAGCGGCCCTTCATAAGAGAGACAAGCCGCCACCCCCTGCACAATGTCATCGACATAGGTGTAATCCCGCCGGGTCGAGCCGTCGCCGTACTGATCGATCGGCTTCGCTTCGTGGATAAATTTCGTGAACTTGTGAATGGCCAGGTCGGGCCGCTGCCGGGGCCCGTAGACCGTGAAAAAGCGCAGACTGATCGTCCGCATCCCATAGAGGTGCGAGTAATTGGAGCAAAGCTGCTCGGCCGCCAGCTTCGTCGCCGCGTAGGGGCTGATCGTCTGGTTCAGGCACATATCCTCGCGGAAAGGCACCGTCTTGAGCACCCCGTAGACCGAGGAACTGGACGCATTGATAAACCGCTTCACCCCGGCGGCCCGCGCCGCCTCCAGCAAATGGAACGTCCCGGTGATGTTCGTGTCGATATAGAGCTTCGGCTGCTTGATGGACGGGCGCACCCCGGCCCGCGCCGCGAGGTGGACAATCGCGTCAAAGCCGCCCTCCCCCACGATCCGGTTCACCGCCGCCGCATCGCGGATATCGGCCTCGTGGAGAACGATCCGGCCCATGGCGTCTGCCAGATTGGCACGCTTAATCCGCGGGTCGTAAAAGTCGTTGAACTCATCGATCACCGCCACGTCGTGCCCGTCGCTCAAAAGGCGATCCACGAGATTGGAGCCGATAAAACCGGCGCCGCCAGTCACCAAGATTTTCATCGCGGCAGGCTAAGGAAGCGCTCCATAAATCGCAAGGCATTTGCACTACAGCGCAGCCCCGGCTCCGGGCCCCGTGGATTTTTGGGAACCAGAGATTGACACCCCACTTTCCCAATGCGATACAACAGCACACTATTCATCCTATGGCAGCCGAGCCTCCCCCCTCTCCCTCAGATTCCACCAATCTCTCAAAGAAAGCCACCGTCCGCATCACCCTACCCCCCAAGCCGGGCATGCCTCCCGGCGACGGAAAAAAGGAGACGATCCGCATCACCCTGCCCACATCGGCCGCCGGGATGAAAAAGGAAACCGTCCGCATCGGCGAAGCGAAGAAGGAGACCATCCGCATCAACCTGCCCACCCAGGCCGGTCCGAGGCGCGATACCATCCGCATCAACCTGCCCGAAACGGCGCGTCCCCACACCGCCGGCAGTCCGCGCGTTGACGAGGAATCGCGCACGACGATGCCCATCCAACTGCCGAAAGCTCCCATCCCCGCGCG
>JAQTMF010000117.1 GCA_028714515.1 Chthoniobacteraceae bacterium
GGTCATCGCCTCGGCGACTTTGCGGGCGGCGTAGCGCTGTTTGATGACATGGCCGGAGAGGAGGCCGATGAGGTGGTTCTGTTCGTCCACCACGGGGAACGTGCTGAAGGAGAAGCGTTTCTCCTCGATCCGCTCGATGATCTCGCCGATCAACTGGCCGGGCGAGACTTTGATCGGCTCCTGGATGAGGCCGTGGATGTGGTTTTTGACCCGGCTGACCTCGGAGAGTTGCTGCCGCTCGGGCATGTTGTAGTGGATCAGCCCGAGCCCGCCGCTCAAGGCCATGGCGATGGCCATGCGCGACTCCGTGACGGTGTCCATGTCGGAGGAGATGATCGGGATCTGGAGCCGCACGGCGTCGCAGAGGGAGGTCTCCAGGGTGGTCTCGCGCGGGAGGATCTCGGAGTAGAGCGTGGCGAGAGAAACGTCGTCAAAAGTCAGCCCGGTATGGGCGTTCTGAACAAAGAAAGCGTCGGCTGCCTGATAGAACGCGGCGTCTACAGGTGCCAGAGGTGCAGATTGGGTTGCCATGGCATATCATGGGCAAGTCTCCCGCCTCAGGCAAGCCTGGATTATCGCGCGGGCGAAAACAGGGGGCGCACCCGCCGGTAAAAGGCGGAGCCTCCCACGCTCAGCGAGAGGAACGCCATCGCGGCCCAGGTCCCCGGCTCCGGCGTGCTGGCGATGGCGTCGCTCACGCCGATCTCCACGCCGTCCAGGAAGTTGCCGCGCGAACCAGTGGCGAGGGACTGAAAGGAAAACCGGAGCGTGTCCCCCGTGGTCAGGATATCCCCTTCGCCGGCGCTGGTGTAGGAACCCCAGGCGGCGGTGCCGTCGCTGTATATCTTGGAGAAAAGCGTGGTGTCGTCGAGCGTGCCATAGAGGCCGTCCGCCCCCAGGTCGGTGATGGTAAATTGCATCGATTCGACCGTATCGCGGCCCCGGTGCGCGAAGGAAAAGTCGATATCCAGCCCTGCGGCAAGGCCGGAGACATCCTGGTAAAGCGCCGCCTGCTGGTTGGCGTTGATCTCCGTGAACTGGTTGCCCTCGAACGCGGCCAGGCCGTATTGCATGCCCGTCGTCCAGATTTCGATCTGGTGATCCCCCGCCGTCGTGTTCCAGCCGGGGGCGGCGGTGGGGCTCATGGCCCAGGTGGCCCCCTGGGCGGCGAGAGCGGGCGATTCAAAACCGCCGTTGACGATCACGATTGTCGCCCGGCTTGAAAGAGCGGAGCCAGCCAGGACGATCGCGGCGGCAAGCCAAAGCGCCCCCAGGCGGCGGGAAAAGTGCGGGTGTTTCATAAAGGCGGTATGGTTAGATCCTTCCAGTGCGTATCCAGAAATCCTACGCGTTTTAGCTTATGTCCCCGCCAGGGAGGGTCAAGCTTCTTTTACAGCCCCCCAAAGGGGTCGCGCTCGTTGAGGCTCCCGCAGCGGGGGCAGCGCGGGAGGGGCGTCTCGCTCGGGTCTTCAAACGCGAAGGCGCACATCGCGCACCGGATGCGGTGGCGCACGGCCCGCCGCTCGCGCCGCTGGCGGCTCCATTCGGCCCAGATCCAGAGAGAAAAGATGACGGTCAGGAAGACCGCCAGGTAGATGAAGATGAGAAGGGTGAGGCTGACGCGGATCATGGGCGCGGCTCCGTGGCGGGTTCCTGGCCGTGCGGCGCGGGTGCGTAGGCTTCCGCCCCCCAGTTGAATAAGGCGAAGCCCCACTCCAGCGGGGTTTCGGAAACGGTAAAGGCATGCTGGCGCAGGAGGGCCTCGGCCTGGGCGTCCATGTCGGGATCGCCGCTGCTCTCGTGCAGGAAGCAGTAGCGGACTTCGCCCCGGTCGCCCACGCCGACCAGGAAGATGGCCGACCGCAGTTTGGCGCTGCTTTTGAGGCCGAGGCGCAACGGAGCCGCGGGGGTGGCGGGTTCCCGCCCGCGCAGCGATTCGGAGAACCGGAGGCTGGTGGCGACGCCGGAACGGGGCGAGGCGGCCGGAACTGCGGGCGCGGGCGTGGATGTGGCGAAATCCAGGAGATTGTGGGCCGCCGGGAAGGGGATCGGCTCGCGGGGGCTCTCGGCTTCCCGCAGGGGCGTCTGCGCGATGGCGTAGGAGGGGTTGTAGGCGATTTCGCCCAGCCGGGCGGGGTTGACCTCCTCCACGCGGGCGGCGGCGGCCGGGTCCTGGACGTCCATCCAGCGCAGCAGAGCGGCCCCTTGCGGGGTATCGGGGGTGAGCAAAGTGACCTGGGCGGGCGGCGGGGCGCTGGCCACCGTCGGGGGATAGACGACCTGGAAGACGAACAGCGCGAGGCCGTGGACAGCCACCGAAAGCAGGAAGAGGGCCGGGAGCAGCAGCGACGCCGTCCGCTCCGGCCAGCGGAAGATCAGCCGGTAGTGTTCGACCTGCGCGGCGAGCGCGGCCAATCCGCGGGATTCCGGGCTCATGGCTGCGGAGCGGCGGCGGCGATGCCGACCGAGTAGCCCAGCCGCAGGCCGAGGTTCATGACGTTGGAAACCAGCTCGTACGGCGCGGTACGGTCGGCCCGGATGAGGAGGGCGCGGTCTTTGACGCCGGCCCGGGCCAGGGCGGTTTCGAGTTCCTTCAACTCCACCTTTTTGTCTTCAAAATAGAGGGCGGGCAGCGCCCCCGAGGTGATGCTGACGATCTGCGGATGGCGCTGGGGGCTTAAGACGAAGGAGGAGGCGGGCAGCGCGATGGAAATCCCGGGCTGGAGGACGAACGTGCGCGCGAGGGTGAGGAAGGCGACCGTCAGGAAGAGGACGTTGATCAACGGCGTGAGGTTGAACAACTCCGGGTTGTGCTTGACGGTGCGGTGGAGCTTCATGGCGCGCGAGGGGGGCGGGCTATTGTTCGACCCCGGCGGCCCGCTGGCGGTCGCCGAATTTGATCATCGGCTCCGGGACGGCCGGGGTTTCGGTGATCAGGTTGACGATCTCGATCCCGGCGCGCTCCATGTCGTGCATGAGGGTGTTGACGCGCGAGGAGAGGAAGCTGTAGGCGAGCGAGGCCGGGATGGCGACGACCAGGCCCGCGGCCGTGGTGAGCAGGCTCTTGTAGACGCCGGTGGAGATATCGGCGGTGGCGGCGATGCCCCCGGCGTTGCTGGAGAGGGTGATGAAGGCGTCGATCAAGCCGGTGACGGTCCCCAGCAACCCCACCATGGGGGCGACGTAGGCGATGGTGGACAGGAGCGCGAGCCGCCGCTCCAGTTTGGGGACTTCCAGTTGCCCGGCCTCCTGGACGATCTCCTTCAATTCGGCGCGCGGGGCTTCGTGGCGGACGATGGCGGCGTGGATGACGCGGGCGACGGGACCGGGGGTCCCGGCGCATTCGTGGAGGGCTTCGGCAAAGCGGCGGCGGCCGATCAGGTTGGAGAGGCCGCGCAGGAACTCACCCACGCGGATGGTGACGCGGTGGTAGTAGAGGTACCGTTCAAAAAAGACGACGGTGGCCACGATGCTGAGCAGCACGAGCAGCCACATCAGGGGGCCGCCTTTCTGCATGTAGTCGATCATAGAGGGTTTATAGGCGGGTTCGCCCCCCGCTGCAACCGCCAATCGAGCGCGCCCGCCCCCTACTCGGAGGGTCCCGAATGCACCACGGCCCCGGGGAGAACGGTTTTGCGGATGGCCTGGACAAGCCGCTCCGTCCGAATCGCCCGGCCCTCGGTGTTCAAATGCAGGTCGGTATTAAAGAAATATTTCCGGTCGAGGAGCACGTCCTCGCGCCGGTCGATCATGGGCCCGATGGCGGCGAGGTCGCCGAGGAAATGGGCTTCGCCCGCGTGCAGGGTGTCCAGGCTTTCTTCCGAGGCGATGAGGGGGGTGTTCGCGAAATAGACCCGCACGCCCTTGGCTTTCATGCTGCCGACGAAGGCCTGGAGGAGGGTTGCCGTCGCCTTGCTGACGCGGTCCGGTTTGGAGAGATACCACGCCTTGCCCTTATACTTGGACCCTTCCGCCCGCTGCATGTCGCCGTGGTTGTCGAGGTTGTAGGCGGAGTATTCGAACTTCTCGGGCGCGGGCCGGTCGCGGAACCTGGCGAGGACCGCGGCCTCGTTCAGCGCGTTCAGGCGTTCGGAAATGGCCGCCGGCCAGAACTTCTCCTGCAATTTGGCCACGCACATCCGGGTGAAGACGGCGGGCGAGATGGAAAGCAGGAACCGGCCTTTTCCCCGCCAGTTCAACTCTTTCCAAGCCGCGTGATCCCAGCCGATGACGTTATCCACCTGCCAGCCGGTCCACTGGGGGCTGGGTTCGAAGTAGGGGGGCTCCAGCGGGAGGATCACCGTGTCGCCGGGTTCCGCCACGGAGGCGGTCTCCTGGAGGATTTTCTCCAGCCGCAACCCGGCGTGCAGCCCGAAATTGAGGACCGGGACGCCCAGTTGGCGGCTCGCGGCTTCGGCATCCACGCCAAAGAGCGTGCTCGATCCGCCCCCGACGATGATTTTCTCCCGTCCCGCATACTGCTTGATCAGCTCTTTTTTGACGGTGATCATCTCCGCGACCCAGTATTCCGCGGGAATGGGAGCGTCGATCACGAAGAACAGGACCGTGTAGTAGACGGCGCCTGCCGCGAGGGCGGAAAGGAAGAACGCTTTCAGGAATTTCATCGTCAGAACTGGAAGTAGAGGAATTCGGATTTTGCCGCGTTGGCCAGGTAAGCGATCAGCAGGAAGAAGAGCACCCCATACAGCACGCCCTGGCGCGCGGAGTTTTCCCATGTGAAAAACCGGGCCAGCCGTTCCCCCGGCCAGATGCCCGCTTTGCGCGGCGGCTCTTCCCGCTCCAAATCCTCGCACGTGGGCCGGTGGCGCAAGAAGAGCTGCCGGACGTTGGGCAGCCCCCAGGCGATGACGAGCCCGGCGATGACGAAGAGGCACGCCTGCCGGGGATCGTCCAGCGAGGGCAGCAATCTGCGGAAGAACGATTCGGGATTCCGGCTCATCCGCCGGAAGATCTTGCCCGCCAGCACCCCCGTGGGCGCGGCTCCGTTGGCTCCCGCCATGCCGCCGAGCACCGCCAGGGCCGAGGCGGCGCTGCTGGCCCGGAAGAACACCCACCCCACCGTCACGGCCACGAACGTCAGCGCGCCGGAGCCCAGCGCCGTCAGCCGCCCGCCTTCGCCCCAGCCCATGCGGGTCTTGAAGAGGCGCCAGGCGTGGTTTACCACCAGGAAGAACCCGTGCAGCCCGCCCCAGATGACGAACGTCCAGCCCGCCCCGTGCCACAGGCCGCCCAGGAGCATCGTCACCACGAGGTTGCGATAACGCTGGAAGAGCCCCTTGCGGCTGCCGCCCAGCGGGATGTAGAGGTAGTCGCGCAGATAGCGCGAAAGGGTCATGTGCCAGCGCCGCCAGAACTCGATGACGCTGGTGGATTTGTAGGGAGAGTCGAAGTTCATCGGCAGCCGCACGTTGAACAGCAGGGAGAGGCCGATCGCCATGTCGCAGTAGCCGGAGAAGTCGAAGTAGAGTTGCAGGGTGTAGGCCAGCGCGCCGATCCACGCTTCCAGCATGTAGGGATGCCCGCCGGCGGCGGCGGCGTTGAAGACGGGGGTGGCGATGGCCCCCAGGGGATCGGCGATCCAGAGTTTTTTCGCCAGCCCCAGCACAAAGATGCCCAGCCCCGCGGCGACGTTGCCGGGATCCAGGCGGCAGACATCGCGCCGGGCGAACTGCGGCATCATCTCCCCGTGATGCAGGATCGGGCCCGCGATGAGGTGCGGGAAATACGTGACGAAGAGCGCGTAGTGGATGAAGTTGGTCTCCTTCGCCTTTCCCTGGCAGGTATCCACCAGGAAGGCGATCTGGGTGAAGGTGAAGAACGAGATGCCCAGCGGGAGAAAGACCTCGCTGAGCGGCAGCCGGGTCCCCAGGATCTGGTTCAAGTTCTCGGCGAAAAAGTGGGCGTATTTGAAATACCCCAGGAGGAGCAAATCGCCCGCGATCGCGGCCGCCAGCAGGATTTTGGCCGCTCCGGGCGAGCCCCGCGCGTTCAGCCGCCCCATGCCATACGCGGCGCCATAGTTAAAGACGATGGAGCCGAGCAGCAGCCCCACAAACCGCACGTCCCACCAGCCGTAGAAAAACAGCGACGCGGCGGCGAGCCACAGCAGAGCCAGGGTGGAACGGTATTGCCCGATCAGATAGAAGCCCAAGAAGACGATCGGGAGAAAGGCGAAGATGAAAATGTAGGAATTGAAAAGCATGCCGTCCTTGTTTTTATGTGCCGGGGCATTTCCCTAAACACCGGAAAGGGGAAAATATTACCAAACCGCCGCGTGTTGTGGCAACTCCGCAGCGGCGCTCCTCGGCCGGGGTCGCCCGGCGGCCTTTCCTACACGTGCCGCTGCAACTCCACGGCCGTCTCCGGCGTCACCTCTTTCATGAGGACTTTGGAACGCCGGTGGCTGGCATCGTAGCGCTGCCGCCGCGCGGGCGGGAGATCGGCGGGGGCGACTTCGTGGTAGCCTCCCTTTTGCTGGAAGAAGGAGAACGCCTGGGTGGAGAGGGCGAAGATGTGGCGCATCCCTTTCTCCCCCGCCAGCCGCTCCACAAAGTTCATCAGCTTCTGGCCGTAGCCCTGGTCGCCGTAGGCTTTGTTGACGTAGAGGCAGGCCAGCTCGGCTTTCTGCTCCTCCGGGTAACAGTGCAGGGCGACGCAGCCCACCAGGTTGCGGTCGATCTCCAGCACCCAGTAGTCGTCGATGCTGTCGAGGATGTCGCTGCGCGTGCGGCGGATCAGCTCCTCGTTGTGGACGCTCTGCCGGATCAGGTCCATGACGCCCCGGACGTCTTTTTTGAAGACGCGCCGGATTTGCTGGTACTCGTTGGAGTAGATCATGGTGCCGATCCCCTCGTGGCTGAAGACTTCGCTCAAGAGCGCTTCGTTGACGAGGCCGTTGAGGAGGTGGACGCGCGGGATGTCGCTGCGGCAGGCGCGCGCGCCGAAGTCGAGCTTGGAGGCAAGGTTCGGCTTGAGCTTGCGGCGCTTGAGGATTTCCTCGGTTTCGTCGATGGAAAGCTGCCGGACGACCTCGCCGTTGACGCAGAGGCCGTCGCCCGCCATCAGGTAGATGATCTTGGTGGCGCGCAGCGCTTCGCCAAGTTCGTAGGCGATGGAGTCCGAGTTGACCCGGAAGGTTTTTCCCTCGCCGTCGAAGCCGAAGGGGGGGACGACGGGGATGATCCCCTGGTCCAGGAAAAGCTGGAGGGCCTGGATGTCCACGCGCTCAACCTTGCCGGTTTGCAGGTAATCGACGCCGCCCCGGATGCCGAACGGGTGGGCGATGATGGCGTTGGCGTAGGCGGCGCGCAGGTCCACGGAGGTGAGGCCCTGCATGATCTCGTTGGTGATCTGGATGGCGGCCTCCAGGCTGAGCTGGAGGGTGGCGTCGTCGGTGACGCCCGTGCCGTCGGCGTTGCTGATGGCCACGCCGCGCTGCGCGGCCAGCTTCTGGATCTGGTGCGCCGCGCCGTGGACGAGGACGACCTTGATGTTCAGCGAACGGAGCACGGCCAGATCGAGGAGGATGTTGCCGAAGTTCTTGGAAGCGATCACGTCGCCGTCCACTTCGACCACGAAGATCTTCTCCCGGAAACGGGGAACGTATTGGAGGATGCCGCGCAGGTCGGAGACTTTCATTTTGGGAATCTCCGCAAGAAAGAACTTTTTTTCCCGAAAACGCAAAGCGGAAAAGCGAGCGGGGCCCATCTCGCCGTTCCCGCGTCTCCCCGCTCCCGCTCTTCTTTTTCTACGTCCGTTTACCCGCGCGGCGCGTTTCCCAACCATATGAGCAGGACGACACGCGCGGGTTGGGCCGGTATTGCCGGGCTGGCGATCATTTTGGCGTTGGAAATCCCGGGGGTGACGCAGCCTCCCGGAGCGCCGCCGCAGGTCGGGATGACGACGTTCGCGCCGGTGGTGGAAAAAGCGGCTCCGAGCGTGGTGAGCATCCACACCGCCAAGACCGTGCGGGTCCCGCGCGGGTTGCGCGACTTCTTTGGCATCCCCGGGGCGGGGCAGGAGCGGGAGCGCGGCCTGGGCTCCGGCGTGATCGTGAGCGAGGACGGCTTTATCCTGACCAACCGCCACGTGATCGAGGCGGCCGACGAGATCTCCGTGCGGCTGGCCGGGGGCAACGAGGCCGGGGCCAAGAGCTACAAGGCGCAGAAGATCGGCGCGGACCCGGGGACGGACATCGCGGTGCTCAAAATCGAGGCCAAGGGGCTGCGGGTGCTGCCGTTCGCCGATAGCGACAAGGCGCGCGTGGGCGACATCGTGCTGGCGGTGGGCACGCCCTTCGGGCTCACGCAAACGGTCACGATGGGCATCGTGAGCGGCATGGGCCGGGGCGGCATGGGGATTGTGGACTACGAGAATTTCATCCAGACGGACGCCTCCATCAACCCGGGCAACTCGGGCGGGGCGCTGGTGGATATGGAGGGGCGGCTCTTGGGCATCAACACCGCCATCTTCAGCCGCACGGGCGGCAACCAGGGGATCGGGTTCGCGGTCCCCTCCAACCTGGCGCAGGAGGTCTGGAAAAGCATCCGGCAAAACGGACGGGTGATTCGCGGCTACCTCGGCACGGTGATCCAGCCGGTCACGCCGGAGCTGGCGGCGGCGTTCGGGTTGAAGGAGCCCTCCGGGGCGCTGGTCGCCGACGTGGCCCCCGGCAGCCCGGCCGAAAAGGCGGGCCTGTCGCACGGCGACGTGATCGTGGCCATCGACGGCAAAAAGGTGGAGGCCCCGCGCGAGCTGCGGCTGAAAGTCGGCGCGATGGCCCCGGGCACCAAGGTGGCCCTAAAGTATCTGCGCGGCGGGCAGGAGAAGGAGGCCACCGTGGAGTTGGGAGAGCTGCCGCAAAAAGAGGCGGCGATCCCTTCCAACGGCGACGCGGCGGCCGCCGCCGCGCTTTTCGAAGGGGTGGAGCTGGCCGATCTCGACGCGCAGGGCCGCAACGCCCTGGGGGCTCCGGCCTCGGTCCAGGGAGCGCTGGTCACGGAGATCGACCCGGAGTGCCCGGCATACCGCGCCGGGCTGCGGCAGGGCTACGTGATCGAGGAGATCGACCGCAAGCCGGTCAAAACGGCGGCCGACGCGCAGCGCCTGGCCGGGAGCGTGCCCAAGGGGCAACCGGTGCTCCTGCGGGCATGGGGCGAGGGGCAGAGCCGCTACTTCACGCTGGGCGGGAAGTAGGCGGGCAGGGACGGCACTCCGTGCCGGTATCTGTTTAGCGCGCAAAAAAGAAATCAATCCGAAGGATTGAAAGAGGGTAGCCGGGGGTCGAGCGAAGCGACACCCCCGGTATGCTTGAGACGTTTATCTCACCCCGGAAGGGGTGGTAGAACCGCTGCCACCCCTTCCGGGGTGATTTTCATTGCGAACCTGTTCCGGTGGTGTCGGCGCGTGGCCGCGCCTCAACCACCGGCTAACGTCTGGAACCCCTTCGGGGTTCTTTCTCTTGATTCGCGCTTCCTACCTCCTGGCTAAACAGATACCCGTGCCGTCCGCACGCGGGCCATTGCCCTGCGTCCAAAGGAAAAATCACGCGCCTACCGGCCGGCACGGAGTGCCAGCCCTACCGCGCCGGTTTGGCGAAGTACGCGGCCACGCCTTCGGCGACGGCGTCGGCGTATTCCCGGTAGAGGCTCTTGCGATCTTCGCCGCCCACGCGCTTGAGCCCTTCGTAGTCGCCCAGTTGTACGCGGTCGAAGACGGGCTGGCTGTTCATGACGTAGGGCTCGCAGTAGACCACGGGGCAGCGGTAGAGGCGGCTGGCGAGCAGGTTGCGCGTCCAGACGTAGGGGCTCCCGGCGACGCGGGCTTTGGCGCTGTGATACTCATACGGCGGAAGCCCCGTGGCCCCGGCCAGGGCGGTGGCGACCCGCGTGGAAAGCGGGAGTTCCACGGAGGACGCGCGGGTGAGCAACTTCAAGAGCATTTCGTGCCGCACATCGGCGAGAGCCAGCTCGCCCGCGTGGTAGTTCCCGTTGACGAGCAGATGCAGGTGGTTCTTGTCGGTCAGTTGCGGGCGGGCGGGATCGCCCCATTCCTCCGCGTTGCAGTGGAGGCAGATG
>JAQTMF010000118.1 GCA_028714515.1 Chthoniobacteraceae bacterium
ATGCCAATCGCCGAAGAGGGTGGTCTTGCCATGAGGATGGGGATAAAAACAAAAGCAGAAGCGGTGCCAGAATTGCTCTTTGGTGATGATTTCACAAGCCCCCGCGCTGAAAAAATTTCGCTCGCCAAACATGCGCCGTTCTGAAATGGAATAGGCGATCCCCTTCCACTCCTCCCGTTTTTCCCTGATATCTCCCGTGAATACCCGCTCCCTGACCCGTTATTGCGCCCCTTTTGTCCTCTTTCTTTTGCTCCTGGCTTGCACCGGCCTTCTTCAGCGGCTGGGAATCTCAAATTCGCAATACTGGCTCTACCCGCTGCAAACCCTCCTCTGCGCCATGCTGGTTTGGCTCTGGAGGCGGGAATATCCCCTCGCCCGCCCGCGGGGCGCGGGCTTGACCCTCGCCATTGGGGTGCTCGCCTTTGGGCTTTGGGTCTCGCCTCAGGCGATCTTTGGGATGCAGCCCCGGCTCGACGGCTTCAACCCGGAGGTTTTCGCGCCCGGCTCTCCCGCTTACTGGGCGACGGTCGGCTTCCGCTTCGCGCGGCTGGTCGTGGTCGTCCCGCTGGTGGAGGAGATTTTCTGGCGCGGCTTTTTGCTGCGCTACCTGGTGCGCGAGGATTTCACTTCCGTCCCCTTTGGTACGTTCACGTGGTATTCCTTCGGGTTCGTCACGCTCTTTTTCGCGCTGGAGCACCAGCCCGCCGATTACCCGGCCGCGCTTTGCACCGGCGCGCTTTACAACCTGCTGGCCGTCCGCACCCGCAGCTTGAGCGCCTGCGTCGTGGCGCATGCGGTGACGAACCTGCTGCTGGGCGGCTATGTGATGGCCACCCGCCAGTGGGGTTTCTGGTGACACGCGCCGCCGCCTGCGTTACGCTGGGAATTGAATACCAGCCGTTCGAAGGCGCGCGATGCAACATACCTTTTTCCAAAAACTCCTCCTCACCGTTTTGGCGGGCGCGCTCACGGCGGGTTTCTACGTTTTCTTCTATGAGAAAGTCGTCGTGGCGGCCGACCAATCCCTCAACGGAGCTTACAAAAAAGTGCAGCCCGCCGCCGCCCACCACCGTTAATCGAGCCCAACGCCCCGCTTTGCTTTCGGAATGAAAATCGGATTTGCCCAGATCAACCCCACCGTCGGCGACCTTCCCGGCAATCTCACCAAGATCCTCGACGCCTACCGCGCGCTGACCGCCCAGGGCGCGGAATTGGTGCTCACGCCCGAACTCGCCGTCACCGGCTATCCGCCCCAGGATCTCGTTTTCAAGTCCCAGTTCGTCCCGCTCAACCTGGAAGCGCTCCAAACCTTGCACCGTGAGGTGGGGGATGTCCCGCTGTTGGCGGGTTATATCGATTACAACCCCGGCGCGGGCCGCCCGTTCCACAACGCCGCCGCTCTTCTCCAGCGCGGCCGCCCGGTGCAGAGTGTCTTCAAATCGCTGCTGCCCACTTACGATGTTTTTGACGAAGACCGCTACTTCCAGCCGGCCGATAGCGTGGCCCCGCTGGAGATCAACGGGCGGCGCGTCGGCGTGACGATTTGCGAGGACATCTGGACGGAGAAATACCTTCCCCGGCGGCTTTACGACTTCGATCCGCTGAGCGCCCTGATGGACGCGGGCGCGGAGCTGATCGTCAATTTGAGCGCGTCGCCGTTCTGCGTCGGCAAGCCGCTGCGGCGCTGTGAGATGCTTTCCGGCCTGGCCGCGAAGCACCATGTCCCGATCTTTTACTGCAATGCCGTGGGCGGCAACGATCAGCTTGTTTTTGACGGCAATTCCCTGGCCGTCGGCGCGGGCGGCCGTCTGCTGGCCCAGCTCCCGGCGTTCCGGGAATCGTTGCAGATCGTCGATACCGAGGCCGCTCCGCTGCCGGGCTGCCAGGAGATGAGCGAGGCGCGGGAACTCTTCGAGGCGCTCTCGCTGGGGCTGCGCGATTACCTGCGCAAGTGCGGGTTCAAGAGCGTGGTGCTGGGGCTGAGCGGCGGCATCGATTCCGCCGTGACCGCCGCGATCGCCGTGCACGCGCTGGGCGCGGAGAATGTCCACGGCGTCGCGATGCCCACGCAGTTTTCCTCGCAGGGGAGCGTGGACGACGCGCTGGCCCTGGCGCGCAATCTCGGCATCCCCTGCCCCGTGATCTCCATCCAGGAGCCGTTCCAGTCTTTCCGCAAGCTGCTCGCGCCGGAGTTCGCCGGGCTGGCCGAGGACACGACGGAGGAGAATATGCAGCCCCGCCTGCGGTGCATGATCCTGATGGCGCTCTCCAACAAGCGCGGCCACCTGCTCTTGAGCACCGGCAACAAGAGCGAGCTGGCCGTCGGCTACTGCACGCTTTACGGCGACATGGGGGGCGGGCTCGCGATCTTGAGCGATGTGCCCAAGACGCAGGTCTACGCGCTGGCCCATTACATCAACCGCGAGCGCGAGTTGATCCCCCGCTCCAGCATCGAGAAACCGCCGAGCGCCGAGTTGAAGCCGGACCAGACGGACCAGGATACGCTGCCGCCCTACGACCTCCTCGACCGCATCCTCGCTCTCTATGTGGAGGAGAACCTGACGGCGCGCGACATCATCGCCCAGGGGTTCGACGAGGCGACGGTCCGGTGGGTGGCCCGCAAGGTCGATTTGAACGAATACAAGCGCAAGCAGGCCGCGCCGGGGCTCAAAGTCACCAGCCGCGCCTTTGGCATGGGCCGCCGGATGCCCATCGCCCAGCGCTTTGTGGATTGATTTCCGCCCGCTCCCCCCGAACACCAGTAACATCCCCCCCTCACCATGAACCTCAAGAGTATCACCCGGTCGATATTTCATGCGCTAGGCTTTGAAATCCACTATACGACGCCCCGCACGCCCCCTCCCTATGGCTCCGACACGCAGCCGCTGGGACACATCGAGCATTTCCTGGGCGATGTGCGGGCGCGCGGCTTTGCCCCGCGCGGCATCGTGGACGTGGGCGCGAACCGGGGCGACTGGGCGCGGCTCGCCTTGAAGATGTTCCCGGAGGCCGCCATCCTCATGATCGAGCCGCAGGAGGAAATGCAGGCGCGGCTGACCGAGCTTGCCCAAAGCCGCCCCGGCTGCCATTACGTGAAGGCCGGGGCCGGGCGCGAATCCGGCGAGCTGGTCCAGACGATCTGGCCGGATCTGGCGGGATCGTCGTTCCTCCCCCCGGCGGACGACGGGCAATTGAAGGCGGGGACCCAGCGCAAAACGCCGATCATCACTCTCGACAAACTTCTCACGAAAACGTATCCGAATTTTTCCCCCGACCTCGTCAAGCTGGATGTGCAGGGGTTTGAGCTGGAAGCCTTGGCGGGCGGGGCGTCGCTCTTTGGGCGCACGGAGCTGTTTATCCTGGAAACGTCGCTCTTTTCGTTCATGCCCGGCCAGCCCGTCACGCGCGAGGTGATCGCCTATTTCGCCGAACGGGGCTATGAACTTTACGATATTCCCGGCTACCTGCGGCGGCCCAGCGACGGCGCTCTGGGGCAGATCGACCTGGCTTTCGTCAAGGCCAACGGGCACTTCCGGGCGTCGGCGGCGTGGTAGAGCGTTTTTGACTTATCTTGGCGCATACGCTTCGGCGGCGCGGGGTTTCGCAAGCCCTTTCGAAACAGAGTATCCGCAGATTTCACAGAGGGACGCAGATTATCTGCGTTCACGAATTGGCAGGAACGGAGATTACAAGCAGGTTTGTTGGTCGAAGCCTCGTGAATTTTTTCAACAGGATTATCAAGATTTAGGAGGATTTACGGGATGAAAAGGAAGGGGCGTTGTTCCGGCATCTGAGCAGAATCCCGTTCATCTGTCAGATACCACCGGTAAAATCGGTGGCTTGATGAGGTGAGCCGCTCAAAGCGGCCAATCCCTTTCACCGGGCGTTATTTACTCGCCTGCCTTTTCTTCGTGCCTTCGTGGCTTCGTGCCTTCGTGAAAAAAACAGGCGCGTTGAAACGGTTGGTGGAAACGAGATTCAAACCCTATCACCGCTACGCCCCAGGGCTCCGGGGTGTGACCTCGTCTTGTGTGAAACTCCACGATCCAACTCTTTGCCCATGCTTGGCTCATTTCACACGAAGGCACGAAGCCACGAAGGCACGAAGGTTTTTATTCTTTGATTCCACACCCCTCCCCGCCTTCTCCTCCCATGACCGCTCGATAAGTCAAACTCTGGGAGCCTCCCCGGCTGTGCCCGGGGGATCTCCTATTGGACTTTAGAAATCCTGTAAATCCTGTTTAAAATTCCCAACGCTTCTCTTTTCTCCTGGTTTGAAGTCGTGAACAGCCCACTAGTCACAGCAGCCCCATTTGCCGAAAGCTCACGTACCCGGGCCTGCCGCTGGGGCCGGGCGCGCCGATGATGACGTGGTCGGAAAGGGTGATTTGCAGCAGGTTCGCCGCTTCCTTGAGCCGTTGTGTGAGCCGGTAATCCGCCTCGCTCGGCGAGGGATCGCCGGAGGGGTGGTTGTGCGCGACGATGACGGAGGAGGCGGAGTAGATCAGCGCCGGGCGGAAGATCTCGCGCGGATGGGCGACGCTGCGGTCCGCCGAGCCGAGCGACACCTCCTCTACCCGCAGGAGTTGATCGCGCGCATCCAGTAACACCACCCGCAGCGATTCCTGGTGCAGCGCCCACATCTCGGGGCCGAGCATCGCGTAGATTTGTTCCGGCCGGTCGATTTTGACCCGGCTCGCCGTTTCCCGCGCCAGCCGCGCGCCCAGGCCGAACGCGGCGGCAAGCTGCACGGCCTTCGCCGGGCCGATGCCTTTGATGGCGGCCAGTTCCTTCACGGAGCAACGCGCCAGCCCGCCCAACGAGCCGTAGCGCGCGAGCAACTGCCGGGCCACGTCGATGGCGTTGGCCCCTTGCATGCCGGTCCGCAGCAGGATGGCGATCAATTCGCTGTCGCTAAGGGCGTCGGCTCCGCGCAACGCCAGTTTTTCGCGGGGCCGGTCTTCCGGCGGGAGTTCATGGATGGTGAGGGGCATGGAAACGCTCGGCTGGTATTTCTCGTCAGTGAGTTGGAAGCCGAAGAGCTGGAGCCAAAGTATTATTCCGAATGATCCAAACGCCAGGAGAAAAGAGGGAGCGTTTTTTACGGGGATGGCTCAGGCGCGCGGAGAATCGCCCGGATGTCCGTTTCCGGCGCCGCGCGGTTGGGAAGCGCTGGAACGGCTGACGATGGCGGCTGCCAACACGATCACGGCAACGATGGCAACGAGGGAGAGGATCGTCGAGAATTCGATCCCTAGCCACGTGATGAAGCTCTCCACGCGGCCATCGATCCAGACTATCACCTTCGGCGCGAACGCCAAAACGGCGAGGAGGAGCGACGAAAACATCACCCACCGGTGCGTGCGCTTCACCTCCCGCCGCAACTCCTGGAGCTGCTGTTGCAAAGGTTCTTCCTCGGGATCAATCATCGTTTAGCTCCCTTCCTCGAAATCGACCCAGTGGACCAGCGGCGTGAGCACCGGCTGCGCGTCGTGGTGCCACGTCAGCGGCGGAAATTGCATCTGGCCGATGGGGCAGATGCGCGAGGCTCCCGTGAGGTCCACCCGCGCGGCGTTTTCCGGCGTGGCCGGGAAGATGCCCACGGTGCTCAGGTGCTTGTAGACGCGGATCACGGCTTTCGGCAGGTTGTCCGGCAGCGGCTTGACGTAGATCACCCGGTTCAGGCACGAGGCCATGAACTGCGGCTCGGGATCGTAGAGCACGGTCCATGCGGTGGAGCCGGGGCTTTCCCAAAACGCGGGGGCGGCGTCTCCGCCGTTGGCGATGGCCGTCCGGAAGGCGAAGTCTTTGCGCAGGGCCGCGATTTCGCCCTGCTCCGCCAGCGAGACGGGCCCGCGCGGCGTCTCTTTTTCAAAATCGGCCATGGCTCCCGCGAGGCGCTCCGCGTATTCGCGCGCGATCTTCGGGGCGACATAGTAGAGATGCGGCGAGAGGCAGCCCTGCTGGTTGTAGAGGGAGGCGGATTTGGCGGCGTCGGCCACGGAGGCGAACGCGGGGTCGTCGAAGACGACGCCGAAGCTGATCCGGTGCGCGTGCGGCAGGAAGCGCTGGTCGGCCCGCACCCGTTTGCGGAAGTGTTCCACGGTTTCGTCGCGGCCGAAGACGATGACGGCGTCGGCCTGGTCGAGCCAGTCGCCGGGAAGCTCCGTGGCGATCATGACCCGCCGGGCCAGTTCAAGGGGGAGGCGCTCGCGGAAGGCGGCGATCTCCGGCAGCCCGCCGGAGGGGATTTTGCACCAGTTGTAGGCCCCGATCAGAAGGCCTCGGATGAGGCTTTGCAGCCCGGCGTGCGGCGTGTTGCCGCTGATGATGTGGAGGATCATGCACGGCCCCAGCGCCCGAGCGTGGTGGCCGCCGTAGGGGAGGAAGCGGTCAAACGCTTCCTCGTGGCCCAGTTCGGCCCGGATCAGCCCCATCAATCCCTCCGCGCTCACCGGTCCCAGCCAGGGGAAACAGCGGGCGGCCTCTGCCAGATGCGTGGCGATTTCGCGGGTCTGCATGCCCGCTAGTTTTAGCAGAATGCGCGCGGAAAGAAAGCAGAGGAACGGAAATTTCTCGCGCGGAGCCGCAAAAGGGGAGCCTGTCGGCGCTTTGTGAAGTTGCCTCGCTTGATCTCTTTGGGGCGCTTGCGAAGCTGGAGCTTCGATGACAAGCGCGTGCCCAAGCTGGAGCTTGGGAACGAGATGGGCGGGCCGCAAGGAGGAAGGCGGGCCGTCTTTTTAGCGCACGTCGAGCCAGAGGGTCTGGGCTCCTTCGCCGGGCGGGAAGTCCGGCAGCGGCGGCTCCTGGTGGAAGTCCCCGCCCCGGCGCGCCGTTTTGAGCGCGAATCGCCCCGCGCGCTCCAGCGCCCGGCGGTCCAGGCGCGTGCAGTTGGTGGAGATCAGGATCGACGCCCCGGCGTCCGCCACGCTCAGGGCGGCCGCGAGGAGTTCCTCCAGGTGCTCCTCCACCCGCCAGAGCCGGCCCCGGTTTCCGCGCGAGAAGGTGGGCGGGTCCAGGATGATCGCATTGAAACGCTCTCCGCGCCGCTCCAGCCGGGGGAAGACGTCCATCACGTCGTCGGCAAAAAAACGGTGCCCTTCCAGCGAGAGACCGTTGAGGAGGAAATTGGCGCGGCCGCGATCCAGCGATTTTTTGGAAAGATCGACGCTGACGGTTTGCGCCCCGGCGAGCGCCGCCACGACGGAGAAGGAGCAGGTGTAGGCGAAGGTGTTGAGCAGGCGCTTGGGGGCGCGCGCCTGGACGAAGGCGCGGTTGGCCCGCTGGTCCAGGAAAAACCCGGCCGAGTAGCCCGCGCCAAAGTCGATCCCGAAGCGGACGCCCCGTTCCGTGATCTCGCCGTGGAACGCCAGGGAGGCGTCCCCGGAGAGCAGTACGGGGGCCACGCGCTCCGGGTTCTGCCGGGGCAGGAAGCGCGCGAAGACCCGGCGGCTGCGGAACCCGGTTTGCTCCTCCCAGGCGTGCAGGCCGTCGATGGCGGCGGCGCGCGCCGCCTCGGTTTTGTAGGAAATCAGCACATCGGCTCCCAGGCGCTCTACCCAGACGTGCGGGCCGGTAAAAAGGCGGTGGGCGTTGGTCCCCTCGGCTTCGAATGCCGCGTATAAGTCGGGAGTGATCCAGTGCATCGCTGGAATTTACGCGAGCCCGGGGCTGGCCGGAAGCGCATTTTTCTACTCCGTCTCGTCGCCCAGTTCGACGTTCCAGTAGGCGACATCCAGGAAGTGTTTCCAGGAGTCGTGCTGCGCGCCGCTGAATTTGAACTGGAGAAAGGGCCGCCATTTGGGCCGCTCCGGTTTTTTGATGAGCCGCATCCCGGCCTCGTGCGGGAGGCGGTTGGCCTTGCGGCTGTTGCACGGGATGCAGGAGCAGACGATGTTTTCCCACGTGGTCTTGCCGCCCCGGTCGCGCGGGAGGACGTGGTCCAGGTTCAACTCCTTGCGGTCGAAGACCTTGCCGCAATACTGGCAGGTGTTCCTGTCCCGTTCGAAGAGGTTGTTGCGGGTAAATTTGATTTCCTTTTTCACCGTCCGGTCGAAGAAGAGCAGGACGATCACCCGGGGGACGCGGATCTTGAACGAGATGGTGTTAACCATCTCCGGCTCCGGCTCGCGGGTGGAAAAATCGCGCCAGCTCTCGAAGTCGTGGGTGATGTAGTTGTTCGGGCCGTCACAGGAGACAATCTGTGCGTGGCCTTGGCAGAGGAGTGTAAAGGCCCTTCGGACGGTGGTGACGTTGATCGCTTGCCACAGCCGGTTCAACACCAACACCTGTCGGTTGAGAAGTGTAAGATTCCGGTCGAAGATGGGCCAGAGTAACACGGCCGTTTTTTGGCGTCAAACGGAAGCCGCGTCACATTTTGGTGGCAAAAACGGCCCCGGAACGGGATTGGCCCGCTCTTTTTCCCTTTCCGTGCTAGAATTCCAAAAGACAGAGGAGGGTCCGCAGATGACGCAGATTTTCGCAGATTCCCGGAATGACAAAAAGGATCTTCTGCCTTTAAATCTGCGGCCATCTGCGAAATCTGCGGATAAACCTCTTTGAATTCGTAAACACGACCTAAACTTCTCCCTCGACGCGCGACGCGCTTTTTCTACACTCACCTCCCTTCTTCCACAATGTTCAGCCAGCTCGCCGATAAACTCCAAGACGTCTTCAAAGATCTGCGCGGTCACGGCACGATCTCCGAAACGAACGTCACCGACGCGATGCGGACGGTCCGCATGGCTCTGCTGGAGGCTGATGTCCACTACCAGGTGGCCAAGGACTTCATCGCGCGGGTCAAGGCGAAGGCGCTGGGCGAGGAAGTGCTGCGCAGCGTGACGCCGGGCCAGCAGATCGTCAAAATCTTCCAGGACGAGCTGACCACCCTGCTGGGGGGCGACGCCGCGCCGCTGAACACGGAAAAACCGGGCCGCATCCTCTTGGTCGGCCTCAACGGCGCGGGCAAAACGACCTCCGCCGCCAAGCTCGCCCGCTGGCTCAAGGGCCAGGGGAAAACCCCGCTTCTTTACGCGCTGGACCTTTACCGGCCCGCCGCCATCGAGCAACTCGTCACGCTCGGCAAACAGGTCGGCGTCCCCGTTTTCCGCCCCGAGCCGGGCGAGACCGACGTGCTGCGCGCCGCGAAGGCCGCGCTGGCGTGGAGCGAGTTGCCGGAAAACCAGAACGCCAACGTCCACCTCTTCGACACCGCCGGACGGCAGGAGATCGACGAACCGCTGGTCGAGGAACTCAAGCGCGTGCGCGACTTCCTGGCCCCGCAGGAGATTCTCCTCGTCGCCGACGCCGCCACCGGCCAGCAGGCCGTGAGCGTCGCCACCCACTTTCACGAGGCGCTTGGGCTGTCCGGCCTCATCCTCACCAAGCTGGACGGCGATGCCCGCGGCGGCGCGGCGCTTTCCATGCGGGAAGTCACCAAGCGCCCCATCAAATTCGCGGGCGTGGGCGAGAAGCTCGACCAGTTCGAGCCGTTTTACCCGGAGCGCCTCGCCGGGCGCATCCTGGGCCTTGGCGACATCGTGGGGCTCGTCGAGAAGGCCGCCCAGGCCATCGACGAAGAGGAAGCGCGCCGCATGGAGGAGAAGCTCCGCACGGCTTCCTTCGACCTCAACGACTTTTTGGCCCAGTTCAAAATGCTCCGAAAACTGGGTCCCTTGGAAAATCTCCTTGGCATGCTGCCCGGAATGGGTAACATGAAAGGCTTTTCCGTCAACGAGAAGCAAATGCGACGAGTCGAGGCCATTGTTCTATCCATGACAATGGATGAGCGCCGTAAGCCGGACATCCTGAATGCCCGGCGGCGGCAGCGAATCGCTCGTGGCAGCGGCACCTCGGTGACGGAAGTAAACGATCTTCTCCTGCGTTTTCATCAAATGCAAAAAATGATGAAAAACATGGGGAAGTTCAAAAAAATGATGGCTCGCCCCGGCGGGCCGCGCATCCCCGGGATGCGGTAGCCCGAAACAA
>JAQTMF010000119.1 GCA_028714515.1 Chthoniobacteraceae bacterium
GCCCGCCGCGCCAAAAACGTCCTTGTGCCGCAGGGAGAGATACATCGCCCCGTGGCCGCCCATGCTGAGCCCCGCGATGGCGCGGCCTTTGGGAGCCTGGATCGTCCGGTAGTTCTGGTCCACGAAGGCGACGGCTTCCTTGGAGACGTAGGTTTCGTAGCGGCAGTTGGGATCGGAGGGGATGTCGAAGTACCAACTGTCGAATGCGCCGTCGAGGCAAACGATGAGGACCTGATAGAGATCGGCGTATTCGCCCAGCGGGGCGAGTTTGAGCCACCCCTCCTGGTTGCCGCTGAACCCGTGCAGCAGGTAGACGACGGGCAAGGCGGCGGTGGATTTGGCGTAGGAATCCGGCACGACGACCACGGCGGGAATGTCCTTGTGCATTCCGGGGCTGGGGATCGGGCGTTTTTCGACGGTCGCGGCGTGGGCCGTGCCGAAGAGGAGCAGCGCGGCAAGGGCGGAGGCGTAAAGGCGGGAGAAAGACATAGGGAAGCTGGGAAAGTAAAAAATCGGCCGGTGCGGGGGAAGAAAATTACGCGAAGGTCCCGCCGCCATGGGCCCAATGCCTGGCGGGCACGTTGGCGAAGGTGAGGTAAACGCGGCGTAACGGAACGTGCGCATGCCGGTTCACCGCGCCCGTGAGCGCCTGGGCCAGGGGGTTGAGATCGCCCGGCAGGCCGATGCTCCGAAGGTCGAGAAACGCGGCGGGTTCCTCGGAATCCGCGAAGCGCATGGCGGCGTGAGATTGCACGGAAACCATGACGTAGTCCTCGGGTTTTTCGAGCCCGGCGGAGAGGATTTTGGAAGCGGCGGCGGCCAATGCCGATTCCGCCTCCGGCGAAAGCGCGGCGTTGGTGGTGATGGAAAGGGAAGGCATGGCCGCAAAATAGGCCATTGTTTCCCATTTGCGAAGCGCGAACCGCTCCCCCGCGCCGAAATGAATCCGCCGGGTGGGGGGATGCCGTAATCATCTACAAATGCAGAACACGCCGTTCCAAAGATATGCCGAGACGCCGGAGCTTTCCCCAATGGAGCGCATCGAGCGCGTGCTGGCGTCCGTCCCGCAGGGACATCCGTTGCGCCGCGAGTTGGTGGACTTGCGCGACGCGCTCTCGCAAAACGAGGGGACCATGGAGGAAGCCCGGGCCGCCATCGAGAAGCTGGAGCAGATCGTCCATAAACTGAGCGCCCCGGCCAACCGCATCGGGACGTTCCTGTGCGCCCCGAACGCCGAGACGGCCCAGATCGTCGTCGGCGGGGCGGATTACTACTGCAACGCCGATCCGCGCCTCAAGCTGGCCTCGCTCAAAAAGGGGACGCGGGTGCTCGTCAACGAGGCGTTCGCCATCGTGGGCGACCTCGGCTATGACGGCTGCGGCCCGGTGGCCAAGGTGACGGAGGTCCTCGGCGAAGACCGCTTGCGGGTCGGCACCGAGCACGGCATCCAGTCGATCGTCCTCCAGCGCGGGGCCGACCTGGCGGAGACCACCGTGAAGGCCGGGGACGAGGTGCGTGTGGACGCCAATTTCCGCGTCGCCGTGGAAGTTCTCTCCCGTTCCAAGGCCGATGATTATTACCTCGACGCGGTGCCCGAGCTGCCGTGGGAGAAGGTGGGCGGCCAGGAGGAGGCGCTCGCGGCCATCAAGGACGCCGTGGAGCTGCCGCTGCTGCACCGCGAGCTTTTCGCCCGCTTCCAGCACCAAACGCCCAAGGGGTTCCTGCTCTACGGCCCTCCGGGCTGCGGCAAGACGCTCATCGGCAAGGCCACGGCGTACAATCTCACCGCCCGACTCCAGGAGACGACCGGCGCGGAGGTGCGCGAGTGCTTCATGCACGTAAAGGGGCCGGAGATCCTCAATATGTGGGTGGGCGAGAGCGAGCGGATCGTGCGCGAGATCTTTGCCACCGCCCGCGAGAAGCGGCGCAGCGGGTTTTTGCCCTTCCTCTTTATCGACGAGGCGGAAAGCGTGCTCGGCACGCGGCGGGCTTCGCGCAATTCCAACATCCTTTCCACGCTGGTGCCGATGTTCTGCGCGGAGATGGACGGCATCGAATCGCTCCACGACGTGGTGATCATCCTCGCCTCCAACCGGGCGGACTTGATCGACCCGGCCATCCTGCGGCCCGGCCGCATCGACCGCAAGATCAAGGTCAACCGGCCCAACCTGGAGGGATCGCGCGAGATTTACAAAATTTACCTGACGCCGGATCTTCCCTACGACCCGAAACTGCTGGCGGAGACGGGCTGCCCGGAGGCGGCCGTGGAGCGCCTCGTGGCGTCGCTGGTGGAGTGGCAATTCGCCCGGCGCGACGGCAACCGCTTCCTGGAAGTGACGCTGCGCAGCGGGAAGAAGGAGACGCTCTACCGGGGCGACCTCGTGAGCGGCGCGATCATCGCCTCCATCGTGGAGCGGGCGAAGGCCCTGGCCATTAAGAGGGCCATCGCCACCGGCGGCCCGGAGGGGATCGGCGAGGCCGACTTGCGCTGCTCGCTCGACGCGGAATACGAGGAAAACGACATTTTCCCGCCCACGGACATCACCGAAGACTGGCTGAAACTGATCGACTACGACCCGGAAAACGTGGTGCGCATCAGCCCCGTCCGCCCCGGCCTGGCCCGGCCCGCGCCGCACACGGCGGTGGTTTGAAGAAGTTGAGAGAGGAAGATGTTGAGAGATGACCTCCTCCCTCCCCCGCGCGCTTCTTCTTTCTCTCAACTCTCAACTAAAAAACTCTCAACTTCCTATGAACCGAGTGTTTGGCATCGAGACGGAATACGGCATCACCGTGGACGGCCAGGAGACGGTGGATGTCGTGCAGGAGTCCATCGAGGTCGTCCGCAGCTACACCGAACACGGCGCGGCGATGAAGTGGGACTACGACCTCGAAGACCCGCACAAAGACGCGCGCGGCTTCCGGGCAAAGGAACTCCTCCAGGATACCGACGAGGCCGCCTATTACGAGATCGACAAGAACCGCCCCTTAAGTTTCGAGGAGATCAAGGGCGACCTGGTGCTGAGCAACGGCGCGCGCTTTTACAACGATCACGCCCACCCGGAATACAGCACCCCGGAGTGCACCACGCTGCATGAGCTGATCGCCCAGGACAAAGCGGGCGAGCGCGTCCTGTGGGAATGCGCGCGGCGGCGCAACGCCCGGATCGCCGACGGGCAGCCGGAGCGGACCGTCCGGCTGTACAAAAACAACACCGACTTTGTGGGCCATTCCTATGGTTGCCACGACAACTACCTGATGGCGCGCGAGGTGCCGTGGGACCGCATCGTCACCGGGACCGTCCCGTTTCTCGTCACCCGGCAGATCTTCGCGGGCGCGGGGAAGATCGGCGTGGAGGGGGAGGAAAACACTCCCCGCCCCGGCGTTTTCCAGATCTCGCAGCGGGCCGACTTTTTCAGCGTGTTGGTTTCCATCGACACGATGAACCGGCGGCCCATCGTCAACACCCGGGATGAGCCCCACGCGGACACGTCCAAATACCGCCGCTTTCATGTTATCATCGGCGACGCGAATATGAACGAGGTGGCGACGGCGCTGAAAATCGGGACGACCGCGCTGGTTTTGGAGCTGATCGAGAAAGACCGCGCGCCCGCCCTGCAATTGGCGAACGCCGTGGAGGCCGCCAAGTCGATCAGCCGCGACGGTTCCTACGACTGGCTGGTGGAACTCGCCGACGGCCGCAAGATTTCCGCCATCGAGATCCAGCGCATCTACCTCGACGCCGCCCGGCGCTATTGCGACCAAAGCAACGAGGAAGCCCGCTGGGTGCTCGCCGAATGGGAGGCCATTCTCAACGATTTGCAGGCCGACCCGATGCGCTGCACGGACCGCATCGACTGGGTGGCCAAGAAGTATCTATTGTCCACCTTCCGCGACGCCGAACACCTCGACTGGGCCGACCCGTGGCTGCAATCCATCGACATGGAATACCACAACATCGACCCCGTGGCCGGGCTCTACCACGAGATGCTGCGCACGTGCGCCGTCCGCCGGTTCCTGAAGGAGGACGAGATCCGCGACGCCATCTTCCAGCCGCCCACGACCACCCGCGCCTTCTTCCGCGGACGCGCCGTGGCCAAGTTCAACGCGTTCATCTCGTCCATTCAGTGGGACGAAGTGGTCTTCCGCACCCCGCTGGGCCCGCGCGCCGTGCCGCTCACCTCGGCCTTCGGCGACGCCGCGCTCGACGCCCTGGCCGACCGCATCCAGCGCGCCGAGACCGTCAGCGATTTGTTCGCGTAGGGGGGATCACGGGGAAGAGTCCGCAGATTTTCGGCGCTACGAGGGGCTTCCAACGACGGTCTTCTACTCCGCCGGGCCGTCTCCCAGCAGCTCGTTGAGCAAATCCGCGAGGCGCACTCCGGCCTTGAGGAGCTGTTGCATGGCGATTTCGTGGCTCTCGTGGACAAAGGCGGGGGTCAACGCCACCGCGCCGTTTTCCCGGGGCATGTCCGCGGGCGGCCAGCCGCTTTTGCAGGCGATGGCGTGGGTCTCGCGCGCCCATTCCCGCCACGGGGACCGCAAGGCGGAGGGGACGCTCTCCTTCGGCTGATGGGCCAGCAGCGTACGCGCCGTTTGGCTCACCGCGCCCGGTTCATCCATCCGCAATGGCCGCGCTCCCAGGGGCGGGTTTCTGAACAGCTCTTTGATCTGCCCCTTCACCGCGTCGTAACGGCAGGCGGCGTCCCAAAAAGCGTGCAAATTAGCAGGGCCGCTCTCCTCTTTCAGCGGGACGATGCGGACGCCGTTGCCGCCCCGGTCGTTGCGGTCGGCGGTGTGGAGCGGCTGGTGGATGTCGCCCACGATGTGCATCACCTGCGCCAGCGCCTCGGCGCGGGCTTTGGGCTCGGCGTTCTTGTTCCGGAGCACCTCCGCGGCCTGGTCGAGCGCCCAGAGCGCGTGCGGCGGGGCCGGTTCGATGAAGGCCTCGCCCTCGCACGGGGCGTCCACATAGTGCCACGTCTTCCACGGGTTCGCCTGGCCCAGGCCCCGCATGTCGTCCAGCCACGCCGCCGCCGTGAGGATGTTGTAGGGGCGGCCGCCGTTGAAACGCGGGTCGAGCAACGGCGTGAGCGCCTCCATTTTGCGGATCACCTCCGGGCCCAGGCGGTGGGCGGCGATTTCGGCGATGAGGAGGTGGCCGGTGTCATCCCAAGCCTGGGCGGCCGTGGCGAGCGCCGCGAAAAAGGCGGCGGCGAGAAATGTTTTCCAACGCATGAGAAAAAAAGGAACGCTGGCCCGGAAGGATACCCGCTCTTGCCGAAAACGGGAAACCCTTTTATGGTCGGGCAGATTTTTCCAACTTTTCCCGCTCCATGAATCCCCATCTCGCCTGCCTGCTCCAACGCGCCCCGGCGCTCACCCCCTGCCTGAAGGACCTCCAGCGCGCGTTTGATATGATGCACGGGTCCCTCGCTTCCGGCGGCAAACTGCTGCTTTGCGGCAACGGCGGCAGCGGCGCGGACGCCGAACACTGGGCGGGCGAATTGCTCAAGGGCTTCGGCAGCAAGCGCCCCCTGGGCGGCGAGCTGCTGCAGAAGCTGGGGCCGGAGCTGGCGTGCAAGCTGCAAGGGGCGCTCCCCGTCATCCCGCTGACCGGCTTCCTGGGCCTGCGCACGGCGTGGCAGAACGACTGCGACCCGGATTACATTTACGCCCAGCTCGTCCTCGCCTATGGGCGGCCGGGCGATACGCTGGTGGGCATCAGCACCTCCGGCAATTCCCGCAACGTGGCCCCGGCGCTGGAAGCGGCCAACCGGCTCGGCCTGCACACGCTCGCCCTCACCGGCGAAGGCGGGGGCAAAGCCGCGGAGTTGGCCCATGTCAGCATCCGCGTCCCCTCCCGCGAAACGTATCTCATCCAGGAACTCCACCTGCCCGTCTACCATACGCTCTGCCTGATGCTGGAAGAGGCGTTCTTCCCGGCATAGCGAGAGAAAGAAGGGAAAGGGGAAGCCGCGCTCCCCGGACACTTCAATTCAGGTTGCCCTCGGCCTTTTTCCGGGGTATTTATGAGGGTTCCCATCATGCCAGCCCTCTCCGAAGACCTGATCCGCTCCGCCCTTGCCAAAGTACGCTACCCGGGGTTTAGCCGGGATATCCTTTCTTTTGGGCTTTTGAAGGATCTCCAAATTTCCGGCGCGGACGTCACCGTCGCCCTGCAAGTCACCGCCAAAGACCCTTCCATTCCGCAGACGCTCCAAAATGACACGGAAGCCGCCTTGCGCGCCGTGCCCGGCGTGGGAGCCGTCACCGTGAAAGTGGAAGCCCACGCCCCGGCGGGCGCTCCCGCCGCCCAGGCCCCGACGCCCATCGAAGGCGTCCGGCACGTCATCGCTGTCGCCAGCGGCAAGGGGGGCGTCGGCAAATCGACCGTCGCCGTCAACCTCGCCCTCGCCCTTGCCAAAACGGGCGCTTCCGTCGGCCTTTGCGACTGCGATGTCTATGGCCCCAGCATCGCCCTGATGTTCGGCAGCCGCGAACGGCCCATGGCCACCGCCGACGACCAGATCCTGCCCATCGAGACGGCGGGCTTGAAAGTCATGTCCATGGGCTTCCTGCTCGACGATGCCGCCCCTGCCGTCATGCGCGGGCCGATGGTCACGCGCACCACCCAGCAGCTCCTGCGGCAGGTGGAATGGGGCACGCTCGACTACCTGATCCTCGATCTCCCGCCCGGCACCGGCGATATCCAACTGACGATCGTCCAGACGGTTCTGCTGGCCGGGGCCGTCCTCGTCACCACGCCGCAGGAGGTCGCCCTCCTCGACGTCCGCAAAGCCGCCTCCATGTTCGCCAAGGTCAACGTCCCGCTTTTGGGCGTGCTCGAAAACATGAGCTACTTCCTCTGTCCCGACAACGGGAAGCGCTACGACATCTTCGGCACCGGCGGCGGAAAACGCGAGGCCGAGCGCCTCGGCGTCCCGCTCCTGGGAGAGATCCCGCTCGACATCCCCACGCGCGAAGCAGGGGACCGCGGGCGGCCCATCGTCACAGCCGATGAGCAAAGCCCTGTCACTCAAGCCTTTCTGGCAGCAGCCGCCGCCATTCGCTCCGCCCTTACCTCCCAATGAACGCCATTCCTCTCTTCCCCCGCCTGCGCGCATTCCATAAATTTTCCAGGTCCAGAATTGACGGGGCGGGAATTCTTATGAAAAGTGACGCCAACATGGATCATCCGAATGCAGACAACTCGGATCTCGTGAAGAACTCCGTGCTTTACCGCGAGTTCCTTGCCGAGCGGGAAGAAATCCTTGTCCATAAATGGCTCGAAAGCGAAAAAGCCGGTCACGACATCGGCTTTGAGCGCGCCCTGCTCGACTGGATCGTCAAGCACCGTTCCGCCTGGCGCGAAAAACGCCGGCTGGAACTCCAGGATCACGAAAAATAACCCCGCAACGTTTCGTTCACCCACCACCGCCCCCCCGTTCAGCCGCCCTTCCCTCCCTTCCGCCCCTGCCATCCTTTAACCGCGATCCCGTGAGGTCGCCAAGGAGCCCAAAATGCCATCCCAAGAAATCCCCGCGCCTCCGGTCCCCGGAGCCGCCCTTGTCCTCGACGCCGCCGCCATCGAGCGCACCCTGCGGCGCATCGCCCACGAAATCATCGAGGGCAACCCCGACCTGGACCATCTCGCCCTCGTCGGCATCCCCTCCCGGGGCACCGCCCTCGCCCGGCGTATCGCCGCCGCCATCGCCGAGATCGCGGGCCGCCCGGTCGAAACCGGCGTCATCGACGTCTCCATGCACCGCGACGACCTCTCCATCCGCCAGCGGATGAGCCTCGTCGAGCAGAGCCGCCTGCCCAAGGACCTCGAAGAGCGCACCCTCGTCCTCGTGGACGACGTTCTCTACTCCGGGCGCACCTGCCGCGCCGCCATGGACGCCATTTCCTCCTTCGGCCGCCCCCCGCGCATCCAATACGCCGTCCTGATCGACCGGGGGCACCGCGAACTGCCCATCCGCGCCGATTACGTCGGCAAAAATTTCCCCACCGCCCTCGGCGAGCGCGTCTTTGTGCGGCTCCAAGCCACCGACCGCCAGCCGGACGCCGTCTGGATCAGCCGAGCCAAAGAAACCGCGGAGAAAGGGGAGAAAGAATCATGACCGCCTGGAATCGCAAGGACCTCGTAGGCATCGAGGATCTCACCCCCGCCGAAATCACCCACATCCTGGACACCGCCGCCGCGTTCAAGCAGGTCGGCACCCGGGACATCAAGAAAGTCCCCTCGCTGCGAGGCAAAACGCTCGTCAACTTCTTCGTCGAGCCGAGCACCCGCACCCGCACCTCCTTCGAGCTGGCCGCCGTCCGCCTGAGCGCCGACGTCGTCAACATCACCGCCAGCACCTCCAGCCTCACCAAAGGCGAGACGCTCAAGGACACCGCCCTCAATTTGCAGGCGCTCCACTCCGACATCATCGTCCTGCGGCACTCCTGCGCCGGGGCGGCCCAATTCCTTGCAGAGCGGCTTGCCTCCAGCGTCATCAACGCCGGGGACGGCGCGCACGAGCACCCCACCCAGGCCCTCCTGGACACCTTCACCATCCGCGAAAAAGTGGGCCGCGTGGAAGGGCTCCACGTCGCCATATTGGGCGACATCCTTTTCTCCCGCGTCGCCCGCAGCGACATCCACGCGCTCCTCAAACTGGGCGCGCGCGTCACCCTCGTGGGCCCCAGCACGCTCGTCCCCAAAGCCTTCGAGCGGATGGGCGTGGCCGTCACCCACCGGCTGGACGACATCCTGGAAGACGTGGACGTATTGAACCTCCTGCGCATCCAGCACGAGCGGCAGCGCAAGGAATACTTCCCGAGCCTGGGCGAATACAGCACCCTCTTTGGCCTCACCAAAGAGCGGGCCGCGCGGCTGAAACCGCAAGCCCTCATCATGCACCCGGGGCCGATCAACCGGGGCGTGGAAATCGACAGCGCCATCGCCGACAGCGGGCGCAGCGTCATCCTCGACCAAGTCACCAACGGCCTCGCCGTCCGCATGGCCGTCCTCTACCTCTGCGCCGGAGCGCGGGGGAAGTGACGGGAGAGTTCTATGAACTCACACGAAGGCACAAAGGCACGAAGGGATACCGAGGAAATATCCCGTATCGTCGTCGATTGCGCTTTCCACTTGCACAAGGAACTCGGGCCGGGGTTACTGGAAACTGTCTACGAAGTTGTTTTGGCAAAACGCCTTGAAAAAGCGGGGCTGAAAGTCGAGCGCCAGAAACCGGTTCCCATCGTTGTCGACGGCATCATATTCAACGAAGGATTCCGGGCCGATCTTCTGGTCAACGAATCGCTCCTCATCGAATTGAAATCGGTGGAGACCCTTTTGCCTGTTCATTCCAAGCAACTGCTGACTTATTTGCGCCTTCTGAACTTGCCGATGGGATTCCTTATCAACTTTGGCGGGGAAACCTTTAAGGAAGGCGTAAAAAGAGTTGTCTCTGGTCCCTTGGCTTTGGATTCGTCCCCCCTTCGTGTCAACCGAACGTCTCTACGGAAAGGAATGTCCGTATGATCTCACACGAAGGCACGAAGGCACGAAGGCACGAAGATTTTAGGAGGAACCCATCGAACGCTTCTTCCTCATTCCAGGCCCGCGAGCACACTTCGTCCAAAGAGTTCTCTTCCAGCCACCCTCCTCTCCTGTCTTTCCTTCGTGCCTTCGTGCCTTCGTGCCTTCGTGTTAAAAAGGGCGGGGCGTGGCTGCCAATAACAGGTTGTTTATTCTGCATCGGCATACCTGCCTCACAAGCCGAGGACGAAACCGTCGTTTCGCCA
>JAQTMF010000120.1 GCA_028714515.1 Chthoniobacteraceae bacterium
GGATAAGATGAAGGGGCGTTGTTGCGGCATCTGAGCAAAATCCCGTTCATCTTTAGAAATCCTGCCAATCCTGTTTAAAATTTCCAACGTTTCTCTTTTCTTCTGGTTTGAATGCGTGAACACGCCCAAGGAGCTGTTCACGAATTCACTTAAAAGAATGAGGAAACCAGGAAGAAGAGAAATTGCCGGGGAATCAAAATTCTGTTTCCTGGCTTCCTGGTTTCCTCATTTATCCCTGAACGGAGGGGCGGATGGAATATGCGGCGGGGTGTCTGGTTTTTTGCGAGGACGAGATCGTGGAGGATGTTAACCGGCGAGGCCGGGGGACGGTTCGAGGCGTTTTCTGACGAGCCGGTCGATCTCCCCGGCGGCTTGGGTCGCGGGTTGGTAGAAGACTTCGTCAAAGAGGTGGCCCGGGATGGCCGGTTCGGGGGCGAGGTTGTTGAGGATTTTGTATCCCCGGGATTGCAACGCCAGTTCGGTGATCGGCAGCACGACGCCGCTGGTGCCGATGATGACCGCGACATCGCGGCTGGTGAGCGCGGCAAAGGATTCCCACAGGAGCCGGTAGGCGGGGGCCGGTTCGCCGAAGAATACGATGCGCGGGCGCGCGTCGCGGACGGATTGGCAGCGGGGGCAGGGCGCTTCTTTTTTCCAAGCCCGGTAGCCGATGTTCCAAGTGTGCCCGCAGGCGGCGCAGGTCATTTCCGGCAGGAAGCCGTGCAGGTGGATGACGTCGCGGCAGCCCGCGCGCTCCAGCAGGTCGTCCACATTTTGCGTGAGGATGACGGTTTTGTAGCGGCGCTGCCAATCGGCGATTTGCCGGTGCGCGGCGTTGGGGGTGGCGGTGGCGAGCTGGGTGCGGCGTTCGTTGTAGAACTGGTGAACGAGGCCGAAGTTTGCCCGCCATGTCGCGCCGTTGCAGACGGCGTTAACCGAGTGGTTTTCCCATAGGCCGTTTTGGTCGCGGAAGGTGCGCAGGCCGCTTTCCGCACTGAGTCCGGCTCCGCTGAGGATGACGAGTTTGGGCATGGTGGAGACTTCCTTGGAACAAGGCGAGAATACACGATGGGTCCTTGCGGGGGCACGGAAAAAAGAGGCGAATTGCGGGCGCGCCTGCCGTTACTCGCGGGCGGCGCGGAGCAGGGCGTCGAAGTTTTCGGCGGGGACGTAGTCGGCGATCGAGTTGCCGCTGCCGAGGCCGTAGCCGCCGCGCGTTTGGGTGCGCTCGATCATCGCTTTGCACCGGCGGTAGATGGCCTCTGGCGTGGCGCGGCAGAGGAAATCGACGTCGATGCCGCCGAGGATCGCGATGCGCGAGCCGTACCGCTCGTAGGCTTCTTCCACGGGCAGGATGGTGTCTTCGTAGGAGTGTTTCCCGTCGAATTTCAGGTCTTCGATGATGTCTTCCCAAAGCAGTTTGAGTTCGCCGCAGGAATGCATTGTCGCGGGGCGTCCGGCGGAGTGGATCGCCTGGACGATGCGCCGGTGCCAGGGGGTGACGTAGGCGCGCATTTGCGCCGGGGCGAGGAAGGGTTGGGATTTGAAGCCCCAGTCGTCGTTGACCATGGCCGCGCCCACGCTGTCGTGCTGGAGCCCCAGTTCGTAGAGGCGCAGCAGCCGCGAGCCGATGGCGTCGACGATTTCGTGGACGAGTTCGGGGTCGTCTTCGAGCATCAAACAGAGGTCTTCGTAGCCGAGCAGGCTGACGAGGTTTTCCAGGACGCCGCCGTTGCTGCAGATGATGAGCTTCATGCCGTCGGGCACGTGCGGCTTGAGCCGTTCGAGGGCGTCCCAGCCGGTCGCCTCGGGATCGGGCCAGGGGTATTTCTCGAAGCTCTCGCGATCGCGGATGACGCCGCCGTGCGCCATGCCGACGCTCTCGGCGCGGTCGCGATCCGGGATGGGGAAAGACATGCCGCCGAGCAGCCACGGGGGGATGAAGGCGTAGTCGTAGCCCGCGGCCCAGAATGCTTTGACTTGCAGGCGCAGGACGCGGTTGATATCGCCCGAATCGTCGTACAGGGGCTCGCCCGCGAGGCGTTCGATGTGCCCTCTGTTGATGATGAATTCGAAGAGGACCGGTTTGGCCGTGGGGCGGCGGGCCAGCAGGTCGAGGACGTTCTGAAAATTCGGTTCGCGCTTGGGAGGATTCATGAGGGCATTCTGTTTTGGCGCGCGCCGTTTTTCTACCGCAGGGAATGCAAAAAGTGATACTTTCTTGACACGAAGACCCGCTTGGGGCTCGTTATGCCAAGAGAAAAGTATGCGAGCGAGGTTTGAAAAGGTGGCTGCCGGGGAAGACCGGCTTTTTGGCGCGAATGAATATTGGTCGCGCGATTTCGGCGTGCGGTATCATTTTCACCCGGAGGTGGAGTTGACGGCGATCCTGGGCGGGGTCGGCCGCCGCATTGTGGGCGACGATATCGGGGCGTTTGGCTGCGGCGATCTGGTGCTGATCGGCGCGGATGTTCCCCACCAGTACGCGGGAACGGGGATGCGCGGGCGCGCGCGCGGGGCGGGGTGCCTGGTGGTTCAATTTTTGCCGGAGGCTCTCGGGACGTCTTTTTTGCACTCCTCGGAGGGGGCTCCGCTGCGGGCGCTTTTGGAAAAGGCCCGGCGCGGGCTGACGTTCCCCGCCGCGGTGGCCCGGGCGGCGATTCCGAAGATGCGGGCGCTCGCGCGGTGCGCGGGCCCGGCGCGTTTCATCGCGCTGCTGGAGGTTCTCCACTTGCTTGCCGGGGCCAAGGGGGCGCGTGCCTTGGCGTCGCCGGGCCACGCGCCGCTGCTGGACGCGCGGAATGCCTCGCGTGTTTCGCGGGCTTGCGCGTTTATTCAACGGCGGTTTGCGGAGCCGGTTAGCCAGGCGGACGCGGCGGCGTGCGTGGCGCTCAGCCCGTCGGCTTTCAGCCGGATGTTCCGGCGGGCGACGGGGCTGACTTTTACGCGGTTCCTTGGCGGGGTGCGTTTGAGCGAGGCGTGCCGTCTTTTGGTGGAGACGGACGATACGGTCGCGCAGATTTGCCACCGCTGCGGGTTTGAAAATCTCTCGAATTTCAACCGCCGTTTCCTGGCCGCAAAGAAGGTGACGCCGCGCGAGTTCCGGCGCGCGGCGGCTTCTTCGGGTTGTGTTCGCGAATTTTAAAAGGCGGAGGAGGGTCCGCAGATTACGCAGATTTTCGGGATGGCAAAAACGGATCTTCTGATACCAACCCGCAGAAATATCCAGATACTTGGCTCTGGAAATTTCAACAGGATTCACAAGATTTTACAGGATTCTCAGGAATAGAAATCCTTGTTCATCCGCAAAATCCTGTGTTCCATCTGTCCGTTTTCCTTTTTGAACCGGTATGACTTCAAATCTGCGTCCATCTGCGAAATCTGCGGATTCTCTTCTTGCGAACAGGATCGTCTAGGCCGCGGTCGGTTCGGGCAGGTAGCCGCCTTCTTCCTGGAGACGGTGGCGCAGGCGGGCGGTATCGACGGCTCGCACGTCGCCGCAGTGGGACTGGACGGCGTGGGCCGCGGCCATTCCGGCGGCTTCGCCCATGGCGAGGCAGACGGGCATGACGCGCACGCTCCCTTGCACGGCGCGTTCGCACGAGATGGAGCGCCCGGCGACGAGGACGTTCTGGAGTTTCTTGGGCACCAGGCAGCGGTAGGGGATGCCGTGGGATTCGCCGGGGCCGTAGTAGACGGCGTTGGTGATCGGTTCGCGGCGCTCGGTGATGCTGTCGGCGATTTTGTCGGCGCTGTGGTGGACGTCGATGAAGTAGCAGTTGCGGACGATTTCGTCGGGGAAGCTGCGGCGGGCCATGTAGTCGTCGAGCGTCAAGGTGTAGTCTCCGTCGATGCGGCGGCTTTCGCGGACGCCGATCTGCGGGGCGGTGTTGCAGAGGAAGGAGGCGGCGAAGGCTTCCGGGCAGTATTCCGCGAGGGCGTCGCGGAGTTGCTTGGCGACTTTGCGGCCTTGGACGAGCCCCCGGCTGACGCTCTCGGGGTCGGTGTTGTCGACGTTCCAGATGTGCCCGGCGTTGAAGCCGACGGTGGACGGCCCGACCCAGTTGGAACAGATGTGAGTATCCGGGATGAGCGGGTATTTGCCGGATTCGACGATGCGGTAGATGGGGCTTTCGGGGTTGCCCGCGTGGAGGCGGCCGCCGTTCCAGTAGATGTGGCGGAAGGCGTATTCGTCCACGTTGGTGAGGACGAAGCAGTGGGTGGCGGGCATCAGGTCGCCGCTGTCGTCGCCTTTGTGGAAGGGGGCGCCTGCCCAGGCGGCCAGGTCGGCGTCGCCGGTGCAGTCGATGTAGACGCGGGCTTGCAGGGCGGAGAGGCCTTGTTTGTTGCTGACGATGATGGCGCGGACGCGCCCTTGTTCGTCGTGGTCCACGCCGGAGAGTACGGTGTTGAAGAGGAGGTGCGCGCCGGATGCGAGGACGAAGTCGTCATAGACGCGTTTGAGGCGCTCGGCGTCGATGGGGACCCAATCGACGTCGGCGGGGGGGACGTGCGGCATCCCGGCTTTGCAGGCTTCAAAGATTTTCTGCGCGAGCCCGCGGTAGATGACTTTTTCTTTGTCGGAGAAGGGGCACCAGGCGGGGACGAGCGCGGAGGTGCCGCCGCCGCCCAGCGCGCCGCTCGCTTCCAGCAGCAGGGTTTTCGCGCCTTCGCGCGCGGCGGAGATCGCTGCGGCGCAGCCCGAGGGGCCGCCGCCCACGACGATGACGTCCCAGGGTTCGGAGAGGGGGATGTTGCGGGAGAGGGAGTAGGTGTTCATGGAAAAAATAGACGCAAGGGCATGATGCGCGGGGACGGGGGGCTGTTCCACTTTAAGCGTTGCCGCAATTGCGTCAAAAAGTTAACTCTTTTGCGCATGCCTTCTTTGTTTTCCGATTCGGCCGCCTCGGTTTCCATCGCGGATTGGTGTTACGTTCGCACCGGTTTGATCTGGGCGGGGCAGTGGGAAGTGGAGCCGCAGTATCTGGACGCGCCTTATCGGCCGGACCTGCATTTGCGGGCGTGGTGGGTCCGGCGGGGCGGGTTGACCATCACGCTGGACGGGGGGGGGAGGGCGGAGGCGCGGGAGGGGGAGTGGATTTTCCCGGGAACGCGGGAGGGCTGGCAGCGTTTCCTGCCTGGCACGGTGATTCTCTCGATGGCGTTTTTTGCGGAGTGGCCTTCGGGGCAGCCGCTTTTCGATCACGAGGGGGCGCTTGTTTTCCCGGCCTCGGGGCAGCGGCGGTTGTCGCGCGCGGCCCAGGCGCTGGTGCGGAAGGTGCGGCAGGTTTCGGGGAGCCGGGGGCTGGTTCTGCTGAGCCAGAGTGTGGCGACGGTGGAGAATTATTTCGGTATCCGCCGGGCTTTTGAGGACTGGCTTTCGGCTTATGTGGCGATGATGCGGGCGGGGGGGGCTTCGGCCACGATGGGCCGGGGGGCGGACCCGCGCGCGATCCGCGCGGCGCGGCTTCTCGATAACCAGCCGCTGCACGCGGCGCTCTCGGAGGGCGAGCTGGCGCGGGGCGTGGGGTTGAGCGTGAGCCAGTTGAACCGGCTTTTCCTGCGGGATTGGGGTGTCTCGCCCCGCAAATACCGCGAGCGGCGGCAGTTGGAGAGTGCGCTGGCGCTTTTGCAGGTTCACGAGCGCTCGATTAAGGAGGTGGCTTACGCGCTGGGGTTCCGTTCGCTGCCGCATTTTTCGGCGTGGTTCCGGCGGCTGAAGGGGGAGTCGCCCCGGGCGTTTCAGCGCTCGCATCCTCGCGGCGGGGCGGGGTAGCGCGGTCGCGGAGATTCTTCCGGCCGATGCGCCTGTGCCGGCGGCTTTACGAATGGGGGCTGCCGTGGGATGATGGGCGGATGCAAGTGCCCGCCGATCCCCTGGCTCCAGCCGCCGCGCCGGAGAATGCCGCTTTTGTGTGTCCGCGCCTGGAGCGGACGCCGGAGGATTGGCCCGCGATGGACGCGGCGTTTGCCGGTATCCCGGGGGTGCCTTTGCGCCAGGCTTGGCTGGAGGGCGCGGAGCCGCGCTTCCGCCCGGCGGTGGCGAAGATGGCCCGCACGGCGGAGGCGATGCTGGCGATGGTGGAGTTGGAGGATGTGGATGTTTTCAACCCCGTCTCGGAGTTCAATGCCCCGGCGTTTTTGCGCGGGGATGTGGTGGAGATCTTTGTGCTTCCGGCGGGAACCAGCCGCTATGTGGAGCTTCACGCGACGCCGGAGGCGGCCTTGTTACAGCTCCGCTGGACGGTCGGATGGCGGCGGCGGAGCCGGCCGGGAGCGCCGCTGGATTTGCGGGAGAGCCTGATCACCTCCCCCGTGGCGAGGGCGTTGACGCGCCGGACGAGCGGCGGTTGGTCGGCGTTTTTGGCGGTTCCTTTTGCGTTGATGGAGGCCGCTCCCCAAGCGTTCGAGGAGGGGTGGCGCGCGTCTGTCTGCCGCTATGATTATACGCGGGGCGAGGAGAAGCCGGTGCTCTCTTCCACGTCGGCTTTTGCCAGGGTGGATTTTCACCAGGCGGATTGCTGGAACCGCCTGGTTTTTACCGAGACGGCCGGATAGCCCCGGATGCCTACAGGATGGCGTTGAAAAGGTAGCCGACGAGCAGGATGCCCGCCGCGACGACGCCGAAGAAGGTGAGGATCAGCGGCCATTTGAGGACTTTGCGCAGGATCACCGCTTCGGGCGCGGAGAGGCCGATGACGGACATCATGAAGGCCAGGACGGTTCCGAGCGCCGCTCCTTTGCCGAGGAGGGCCTGGACGATGGGGATGATCCCGGCGGCGTTGGAATACATGGGGACGCCCATGACGACGGCGACGGGTACCGACCACCAGGCGCCTTTGCCCATTACCGATACCATGAGGCCTTCCGGGACGTAGCCGTGAATCCCCGCTCCAACGGCGATGCCCAGCACGACGTAAAGCCAGACTTTCCCCACGATGTCGCGCACGGCGTCCCGGCCGTATTGAAAGCGTTCGGGCCAGGACGGCGGCGCATCGTCCGCGGCGGGGCCGGTTTGGACGGCGTAGACCCATTCTTCCACGTGGCGCTCCATGCGCAAGCGGCCGATGATCCAGCCCGCGATGAGCGCGATGAGGAGGCCCGTCGCGAGGTAGATCGCCGCCACTTTCCAGCCAAACAGGCCGAGGAGGAGGACGAGCGCGATTTCGTTGACCATCGGCGCGGAGATGAGGAAGGAAAACGTGACGCCGAGCGGGACGCCCGTGGTGACAAAGCCGATAAACAGTGGCACCGCCGAGCAGGAGCAGAAGGGGGTGACGATCCCGAGCAGCGCGGCGAGGATGTTGCCCGCGAATTCCCGCCTGCCGGAGAGGATGCGGCGTGTCCGCTCCGGGGTGAAGAAGGAGCGGACGATCCCCACGGCAAAGACGATCAGCACGAGCAGCAGGAGCACTTTGGGGACTTCGAAGACAAAGAATTCAACGGCGGCGGCGAGGTGTTGGCCCGGCGTCATTCCCAGGACGCGGTAGGTGAGCCAATGGCTCGCGGCCGCCAGGTTGCGGTAGAGGGCGAACCAGGCCGTCAGCAGGAGGATGCCCCAAACGGCGGCCTTGAGGGAGCGCGCGCTTTTCACTGCAGCAGCGTCTTGATTTCCTCGGACGAGGGAACCCGGCCGCTGGCTTTGACGACGCCGTCCACGACCAGCGCGGGGGTCATGATGACCCCAAATGCCATGATTTTTCGCAGGTCGGTCACTTTTTCCATTTCGTAGGCCAGCCCGAGCGATTGGGCGGCTTCTTCGGTGGTTTGGGCGAGCTTCGCGCATTTGGCGCAGCCGGTTCCGAGGATTTGCAGTTTTTTCATGGTGCGTGTGATTTCCCGTCCGCAGCATAAGCGGGATATAATATAAGGAAAGGGCAATATGGGATTTTCCCGGGGAAAAAGGGTGAGCGGTGATTTTTCTTCTTGAAAACCGTGGAGATTTTGCCATTTTGCCAACAATGCAACCGCGCTCTTCTAAATCCGCCGCCCGCTCCGGTGAACTGCGTTCGCCGCAGGAGTACCGCGCCGGGGCGGATGTGTTCAAGGCGCTGGGGCATTCCAGCCGCTTGCTGATCGTGGACGCGCTGACCCGCGGCGAGCGTTGCGTGGCGGAGTTGACGGAGCTGATCGGCTGCGACACTTCCACGGTGTCGAACCATCTTGCCGTGTTGCGGAATGTGGGGCTTGTCGCCGATGAACGCCGTGGCCAGCAGGTGTTTTACCGTATCGCGGCTCCGTGCGTGACGAAGGTTTTTGCCTGCCTGGAGGAAGTGCGCTCCGCGCGGGAAAAGCAGCGCTGATTTTTTTGCCGATGACTTTTGCTTTTTGCCAATCTCCCAAAACACCAACCCAACGCCCATCATCCCATCCATGAAAACGATCACTGTTCAGGAACTCCAAAAGATTCTCGCCGCCGGGGGGCCGGTCGATCTGATCGACGTGCGCACACCGGCGGAGTATGCCTCCGTCCATGTTCCCGAGGCCCGCCTTTGCCAGCTCGACGGGCTGGACTGCGGGGAAATTATCGCGGGCCGCAAGGGGGACGTGCATACGCCGATCTATATTCTTTGCCACAGCGGGATGCGGGCCAGGAAGGCGGCGGCGAAGTTTGTCGCGGCCGGGTTCGAGGATGCCGTTGTGGTGGAAGGGGGCACGCAAGCGTGGATTGACGCGGGGTTGCCCGTGGAGCGGAGCGCGAAGGGGGCGCTGCCGCTGGATCGCCAGCTTCAACTGGTGATCGGCGCGCTGGTTGTCACGGGGGTGCTGCTTTCGCGGTTTGTCGATCCGCGCTGGATCTGGCTTTCGGGGCTGGTCGGCGCGGGCCTCCTGATGGCGGGGGCCACGGGTTTCTGCCCGATGCGGAGCCTGATCGCGCTGATGCCGTGGAACCAGAAGAGCGGATGCTGCGGAGGCGGCTCCTGCTGTTCCCGATGAGGTTTTGCCGCAAAGGAGGAACAAAATGATGAAGCCCAAGAAGATCGTGATTGTTGGCGGGGTGGCGGGCGGCGCTTCGTGCGCGGCCCGGTGCCGGAGGCTGGACGAGCGCGCGGAGATTCTTATTCTCGACCGCGGCCCGTATGTATCGTTCGCGAACTGCGGCCTGCCTTATTATGTGGGCGATGTGATTCGCGAGGAATCGAAGCTCCTGCTGGCCAGCGAGACGCTTTTCCGGGAACGCTTCGGCATTGAGGTCCGCACGCGGCACGATGTGCTTTCCATCGACCGCGAGAAGCGCGAGGTGGAGGTCCGGGAGCTGGCTTCCGGGCGCGTCTACCGGGAGCCGTACGATGCGCTGGTGCTTTCCCCGGGCGCGTCGGCGATTCGGCCGCCGATGCCTGGGATTGATCTTCCCGGCATTTTTGTGCTCCGCTCCATTCCCGACAGCCGCGAGATTCGCGCGTGGATCGAGACGAAGCAGGCCAAGCGCGCGGTGGTTGTGGGCGGGGGATTTATTGGGCTGGAGATGGCGGAAAACCTGGCGCACCGGGGGCTCTCGGTGACGGTGGTGGAGATGCTCGACCAGGTGATGCCGCCGTTCGATCCGGAGATGGCGCTGCCGGTGCAGCGGCATATGGAGGCGCACGGGATCAAGATGGCGCTGGGCGACGGGGTGGCGGGTTTCGAGACCGGTGCGGAGGGACAGCTTGTTGTTAAGACGCAATCCGGCGCGGCTCACGCGGGCGATCTTGTGATCCTGGCGATTGGCGTGCGGCCGGAGACGGCGCTGGCCAAGGC
>JAQTMF010000121.1 GCA_028714515.1 Chthoniobacteraceae bacterium
GATCGTGTCCTCATCGTGCTCGACAACAATCACGGAATTACCCAAATCGCGCAGCCTGCGAAGCGTGCCGATGAGACGGTCATTGTCGCGCTGGTGCAACCCAATGCTCGGGTCATACAGAACATAGAGCACGCCCGCGAGGCCCGATCCGATCTGCGTGGCCAAGCGGATGCGCTGCGCCTCGCCGCCGGAGAGCGTGCCGCTTTCGCGGTCGAGGTTCAGGTAACTGAGGCCCACTTCGTCCAAAAAACTCAAGCGGGCAAGGATCTCGCGCAAAACTTCGCTCGTAATAAGCCGCTGCTGCGGCGTAAGCGCCAAGTGTTCCAGAAACGCCTTGGCATCGCGGATCGTCAGGCTGCACAACCGCTGAATGCCAAGTTCCCCGCCGCTCTCCCCGGTGAGCGTCACGGCCAGGATCTCCGGCCGCAGCCGCGCGCCGTGGCAAACGGAGCACTCGCGCCGGCTCATGTAAGTGCGGATCTGCACCCGCCTCAACTCGCTCGCCGTCTGCTCATACAACCGCTGCAAATTGCCCACCACGCCCTCAAACGGCCGTTGGATGCGCGTCTTGCGCGTCCCGCTCTCCATTTGCAGGTCGATGCAGCGATCGCCGGTCCCGTAAAAAAGAGCCTCCTGGAAACGCTCCGGCAGATCCTTGAACGGCGTATCGAACGAAACGCGGAACGTCTTCGCCAGGGCGGCCAGGAGCGCCCGGTAATACCCGCTCATCCGCTTCGTGGCCTTGGCCCACGGCTGGACGGCTCCCCCGGCGAGGCTCTTTTCGCGATCCGGGACGATCAGATCGGGATCGCACACCAGCTCCGTCCCCAGGCCGTGGCACGCCGGGCACGCCCCCTGGTGGCTGTTGAAAGAGAAATGCTTCGGCGTGAGCTGCGGAATCGTGAAGCCGGTTTCCGGGTTGGTGAAGTCGGTCGAATAACGGTGCTCCGTCCAGCCCGGCTCGCCCGGAGCCTGGCTAAGGGCAAGCATCCGGCTGCCGCCCCATTTGAGAGCCGTCTCCACGGAATCGGCAAACCGCTGGCGGGCCCCGTCCCGCACCACGAGACGATCCACCACTGCCTCAATGGCGTGCTTCTTGCCCTTGTCGAGCTTCACCGGCAACTGCGGATTGCCGACCTCCACAATCTGCCCGTCCACCCGCGCGCGGACAAACCCCTCGCGCTTGATCTTCTCCAGCACATCGCGAAACTCCCCGGCCTGCCCCTCCACCAGCGGAGCAAGCAAAATAAGGCGCGTCTCCGGCGGGAAGCCCAGCAGCATATCCACGATCGATTGCGTCGTCTGCTTGAACACCGGCGCGCCGGTCGCCGGGTCATGCGGCTGGCCGATGGCGGAATAAAGAACGCGCAAATAATCGTAAATCTCCGTCGTCGTCGCGATCGTAGAGCGCGGATTGCTGCCGCTGGAGCGCTGTTCGATGGCAATGGCGGGCGAGAGCCCCTCGATGAAATCCACGTCGGGCTTCTGCATCTGGTCCAGGAACTGCCGGGCATAAGCCGAAAGGCTTTCCACATAGCGGCGCTGACCCTCGGCATAGAGGGTATCAAACGCCAGGGACGATTTACCCGAACCGCTCAAACCCGTCATGACGACAAGTTTCTGGCGAGGAATCTCCAGAGAGAGATTCTTCAGGTTATGTTGCCTTGCACCGGTGATTTTGATTGTCTCCGCAGCCATTTGCAGGAATTGTGGGAATCATCACCAAAGCACAATGATTCCGCCAGCTCCAGAGTTAACTTCATCGGGAAAAGATCCCGTCCATTTTACCTACGAGGAATGGATGGAATTTCGCATCCGCTACAGCGAGATGAAACACTCGATGAACAACGCGTTGGCCGTCTTCCTGGCATTGGCTGAACTCTCCCAGCGCAACCCGGACAACTACGAGAAACTGGCCAAATCAGTCGCCACGCGCACCCCGGAAATCGCCACGATGATCCAGGAATTCTCCGCCTACCTCGACACCAAAGGCCCGCCCCCGCCCCTGCGGTAGGGCTCAACGGCCCTCGCCGCCCCGGGGGGCGCGTTCCCTTCACGCCTTGCGAAGCTGGAGCTTTGAAGACGTGGGCATTCCCAATCTGGAGATTGGGAACGAGAGGAAGGATGTCCTTGTCTCGGCGGTGGAGACGCTTCTGGCCAAGCACGAAGCGGGCGGCGTGGCGGCCTATTCGCACACCTTCCAGGCGCTCCACGAGGAGGGCGGCTGGCCCACGCTCGCGGAGTTGCCGGAGACCGACGCCCGGCTGAAGCTGGCGGCGTAGAAAACGCCGCCAGCGGCTATTTGGCGTGGCCGCGTTTGCGGACGGCACGGGTATCTGTTTAGCGCGCAAAAAAGAAATCAATCCGAAGGATTGAAAGAGGGTAGCCGGGGGTCGAGCGAAGCGACACCCCCGGTATGCTTGAGACGTTTATCTCACCCCGGAAGGGGTGGTAGAACCGCTGCCACCCCTTCCGGGGTGATTTTCATTGCGAACCTGTTCCGGTGGTGTCGGCGCGTGGCCGCGCCTCAACCACCGGCTAACGTCTGGAACCCCTTCGGGGTTCTTTCTCTTGATTCGCGCTTCCTACCTCCTGGCTAAACAGATACCGGCACGGAGTGCCGTCCCTACCGGCACAGTTGCGCGCTTATTTGTAGAGGGGGCCGAAGTTCTCGCAGGCGCGGAAGTCGGCTCCTTCCAGGTCCGTTGTGCCAAATGCAGCCCAGGTGCTGGGACGGAAGATCCGCTCGGCGGCGACGTTGTGCATGAAGACCGGGATGCGCAGCATGGAGGCCAGGGTGATCAGGTCCGCGCCGATGTGCCCGAAGCTGACGGCTCCGTGGTTGGCTCCCCAGTTGTTCATGACGCTGTAGACGTCGGTGAATGCGCCCTGGCCGGTGAGGCGGGGGGCGAACCAGGTGGTCGGCCACGTGGGGTCGGTGCGCTGGTCGAGGGTTTCGTGCACTTTCCCGGGGAGTTCGACGGTGACGCCTTCGGCCAGTTGCAGGACGGGGCCCAGGCCTTTGACGAGGTTGAGCCGGACCATGGTGACGGGCATGCCGCCTTTGGTGAGGAAGTTGCTGGACCAGCCGCCGCCGCAGAAATACTCGCTGACGGAGGGCCGCCACTTGGTGGCGTCGAGGCACGCCTGGGCTTCGGCTTCGGTGATTTCCCAGAAGGGCTTCATGACGGGCTGGCCGTCGCGGGTTTGCCGCCCGGTGCCGTCGAGGGTGGCCGCGCCGGAGTTGATGAGGTGGATGATGCCGTTCGCGGCCGCGCCTTCCAGGGTGTGGCCGGTGACGCGCCGGACGGCTTCGGGGCTCCAGTAGGTGCGCACGTCGGCGAAGATTTGCGCCGTGTTGGTGAGCAGGTAGGAGAGGAGCATGGAGACGCCGTTGAGGCTGTCGTTCTCGGTGGCGACGAGGTGGGGGGCGCGGATGCCGTTCCAGTCAAAGGAGCTGTTGAGGATGGCTTCCATGAAGTCGCCGTTGGGCTGGTAGTCGGTCCATTGCCGCTGGCCTTGGAAGCCGGAGAGGATGGCGTGGTTGCCGTGGGCTTCTTCGCCGAAGCCTTTTTCGGCGAGTTTCGGGTTGCCGACCATCATGTCGCGGGCGATGAGGGCCATCTTCACCGACGTTTCCCATTCGGCGTCGAGATGCTCGCGGGTGCGGGCGGTGGCGGGGCTGTTGCGGTCGGGGCCTTCTTTGCAGTTCGCTTTCACCCAGGCGAGCGCTTTCTGGTATTCCTCTTCGTCGTAGATGCCTTTGTCCATGCGGCGGAGAAACTCCGACATGTCTTTGCATTCCACGCGCATGCCGAGGTATTCCTCGAAGAAGGGGTGATCGACGATGGACCCGGCGATGCCCATGGCGACGTTGCCCATGGAGAGATAGGACTTGCCCTTCATGGTGGCCAGGGCGACGCCCGCGCGGATGAATTGCAGGATTTTGGTCTCCACATCGGCGGGGATATCTTTGGCGGTGGCGTCCTGGACGTCGCGCCCGTAGATACCGAAGGCGGGGATGCCTTTTTGCGAGTGGGCGGCGAGGACGGCGGCGAGGTAGACGGCGCCTGGACGCTCGGTGCCGTTGAAGCCCCAGACGGCTTGCGGCACCTTCGCGTCCATGCTCATCGTTTCGGAGCCGTAGCACCAGCACGGCGTGACGGAAAGGATAACGCCCACGTTTTGCGTGGCGAATTTCTCGGCGCAGGCGTCAGCTTCGGCGACGCCGCCGATGCAGGTGTCGGCAAGGACGCACTCCACGGGCTCGCCGTTGAGGTAGCGGAGTTTGGAGGAGATCAACTCCGCGGCGCGTTTGGCCTGCGCCATGGTCTGGGCTTCGAGGGATTCGCGCACGCCGTGCAACCGGCCGTCGATGATGGGGCGGATGCCGACTTTGGGGAAGGTCTTGGTGAGAGGGAACGGATGGCTCATATGGGGGCGCATCGTGCGCCGGTGCCGGCGCTTCCCGCAATGGCCCGGATTGACTATCGCATGTCAATTCTTGACTTGATCCGGAGCCGCGCCGCCGCCACGATGGCGGCATGACCCGCCCCGGGGAGCGTTCCATGCAGAGTGAGCCGAATTATTTCAGCGCGCAGGTTTCCGCCGCGCGCAGGTTTTACCTCGATTTGCAGTCGGGCGCGCGCCGCCGGATCACCGTGACCAGCGGGGGCTGGGAGTGCTGCCGCCCCGACTATGAAATCCGGCGGGGCGGGTTTTTCCGGCCGATTGTGGAGTTTGTCTCGCGGGGGGCGGGTTCGCTGGAGCTGGCGGGGCGGACGTGGCCGCTGCGGCCGGGGACGGTGTTTGTGTACGGCCCGGGGGTGCCCCACCACATCCGGGCGGACCCGGCTTGCGGGATGGAGAAGTATTTCGTGGCCTTCGAAGGGGGGGGCGATTGGATGGAGGAATGTCAGATTTTGCCCGGGCGCGTGCTCCAGGCGATGCACCCGGGGCAGGTGCGGGAGGTTTTCGACGATTTGATTACGCACGGCTTGAGCGACCACGCCAATCGCGCCCGGATGTGCCGGGTTGTGCTGCAGTATCTGCTGATGAAAATCGCCGGGGGGGCGGTTCCCGGCGAACCGGCGAACACAGCGGCGATGGAGACGTATCAGCGCTGCCGCCTCTATATCGAGGAGCATTTTCTGCGCGTCCGCTCGCTGGCGGAGGTGGCGGAGGGGTGCCACGTGGACGGCGCTTACCTGTGCCGCCTTTTCCGGCGATTCCGGCGGCAGTCGCCGTTCCAATACCTGCAAACGCTCAAGATGAACCGCGCGGCGGAGTTGCTCCAGGAAGGCGGGCGCTCGGTGAAGGAAGCGGCGGAGGAACTCGGCTTTGGCGATCCTTACAACTTCTCCCGCGCGTTTAAGCGGATCTTTGGCGTCGCGCCGGGGCACATGCTCCAGCGGCGGGAGTAGGAACGCGCGAAGACGGTCAGGCTTCCAAAAACGCGGTCCACTTGGCGTCGGAACGGGCGCTTTGGACGGCGGTTTCCAGGAAGGCCATGCCGTAGACTCCGTCGTCCACGGTGGGGAAGTCGTAGGGGCCGCCGGGGGTTCCGTCGATGCGGTCGCGGATGGCGGCGGCGATTTCTTTGTAGAGGTTGGCGAAGGCTTCCACGAAGGCTTCGGGATGGCCCGCGGGCAGGCGGGTGAATTTTTTGGCGGTGTCGCTCAGGTAGCCGTTGCCGCGCCGCAGGATGCGCGCGGGCTCGTTCTTGGGCTGGAATTTCAGCTCGTTGGGCTGTTCCTGCACCCAGGCGAGGGAGCCTTTGGTGCCGTAGACGCGGATGGTGAGGTTGTTCTCTTCGCCGCAGGAGATCTGGGAGGCGTAGAGGATGCCGCGCGCGCCGCCTTTGTAGCGGACGAGGAGGTTGGAGTCGTCCTCAAGCGGACGGCCCGGGAGGAAGGTGGTGAACTCGGCGCAGACGGATTCGATCGCAAGCCCGGTGATGTAGCGGCCGAGGTTTTCGGCGTGGCTGCCGATGTCGCCCAGGCAGCAGGTTGCCCCGGCGCGGGCGGGGTCGGTGCGCCACGCGGCTTGTTTTTGCCCTTTTTCAAGCCGGTCGAGCAGCCACCCCTGCGGGTATTCGGCGACGATTTTGAGGACTTCGCCGAGGTCGCCGCGCCGGACGATTTCCCGGGCTTCCTTGACCATCGGGTAGCCGGTGTAGTTGTGGGTGAGGGCGAAGATTTTCCCGCTTTTATGGACGGTTTCCCGCAAGGCTCGCGCTTCGGCGAGGGTGAACGTCATCGGTTTGTCGCAGACGACGTGGAAGCCGTGCGCGAGGAAGCATGCGGCCACGGGGGCGTGCATGTGGTTGGGGGTGACGACGGTGACGAAGTCGATGCGCTGGTTTTCCGGGAGGGCGGCTTCCCGTTCGGCCATTTCCTGGAAACTGGAGTAGACGCGGGACGCCGGCAGGTAGAGCGCTTCCCCGGCGCGCCGGGATTTCTCCGGGTCGCTGGAGAAGCATCCGGCGGCGAGTTCGATCTGGCCGTCGAGGTTCGCGGCCATGCGGTGGACGCCGCCGATGAAGGCGTCCAGGCCGCCGCCGACCATTCCGTAGCGAAGTTTGCGTGAGGCGGACATACTTGGATTTTCTTAAAGAGGAAGAGGCTTATCCGCTCTTCCCAGGGCCTGTTCACGAATTCACTAAAAAGAATGAGGAAGCCAGGAAACCAGGAAGAAGAGAAGTTGCCGGGAAATCAAAACGCTGTTTCCTGGCTTCCTGGTTTCCTCATTCATCCCTGTCTTTTCCTCATCTTCTTGAATGCGTGAACACGGCCTCGGAGTTTGGTTTACTTCCGCGCGAAGGCCGCGTCGAAGGCGGCGGTGTTGGGGGTGAAGTCGAGTTTGCGGACGAAGGCGCTGGCTTCGGCAGCCCCGTGGAAGCGGTCCATCCGGCCGTCTTCCCACTCGACGGAGAGCGGGCCCCGGTAGCCGATGTCGTTGAGGGCGACGATGATGTCTTCGAAACGGATGTCGCCGTGGCCCAGGGAGCGGAAGTCCCAGTAGCGGGAGGGGTCGGTGAAGTCCGTATGGCCGCCGAAGACGCCCACCGTGCCGTCGCCGTGTCCCCACCAGGCGTCTTTCATGTGGACGTGGAAGATGCGCGAGGCGAAGTGGCGCAGGAATTTGACGTAATCGACGCCCTGGTAGCCGAGGTGGGAGGGGTCGTAGTTGAAGCCGAAGCGCTTGTGGTTGTTGACGGCTTCCAGCGCGCGCTGGGCGGAGGCGGTGTCGAAGGCGATTTCGGTGGGGTGCACTTCGAGGGCAAAGTTGACGTTTTCCGCTTCGTAGACGTCGAGGATGGGGAGCCAGCGGGCGGCGAAGTCGGCGTAGCCTTTGTTCCAATACGCCTGGTCGGTGGGCGGGAAGGCGTAGAGGGAGTGCCAGACGGAGGAGCCGGTGAAGCCGTTGACAACGGCCGGGAAGCCGTCGTCGCCGTCGGGCCGGGCGTCGAAGAATTTGCGGGCGGCGCGCGCGGCGTCTTTCATTTTCCCGGCGGCGCGTTGGCGCACGCCTTCGGGGTTGCCGTCGCCCCAGACGTCGGCCGGGAGGATGGCGTGGTGGCGCTCGTCGATGAGGTCGCAGACGGCCTGCCCGATGAGGTGCGCGGAGATGGCCCGGCAGGTGAGGCCGTGGCGGGCGAGAAGTTCCCACTTGGCGGGGATGTAGCCGGGCTCGGAGAGGGCGCGGCCGATGTCAAAGTGATCGCCCCAGCAGGCGAGTTCCACGCCGTCATACCCCATGGCTTTGACTTTGGGGGCGAGTTCGGCGAGGGGGAGGTCGGCCCATTGGCCGGTGAAGAGAGTGACGAGTCTGGACATAGGTGGGGAAGGAAAGTGGAAGCATTGGCGCAAACGCCGCCCGGCGGCAAGCAAAAGCGAGGAAGAAAAATCGCCCCGGATCGCATCCGGGATTCTCCGATCCCCCCTCCGGCAAACTTCCGTGAGAGCATTCGCTTTCCATCGGGGGGATGGCGGCGTTAACATCGCCGGCATCCTTCCCAACATGAGCGCCAAATTACAGTGGGGCATCCTCGGCACCGGAACCATCGCACGCAAGTTCGCCGCCGGGCTGCGGCAATCCAAGAGCGGCGAGCTGGCGGCGATCGGCAGCCGCTCCAACCGGGGCGCGCTGGAGTTCGCCAAGGATTTCCCCGCGGCCTGCCACGGCAGTTACGAGGCGCTGCTGGCGGACAGCCGGGTGCAGGCGGTCTACGTTTCCACGCCCCACGCGGTGCATGCCGAATGGGCGATCCGCGCCGCCGAGGCGGGCAAGCATGTCCTTTGTGAAAAACCGCTCGCGATGAATGAGCACGAGGCCCGCGCGATCATCGACGCGGCCCGCCGCCACGGGGTTTTTCTGATGGAGGGCTTTATGTACCGCTGCCATCCGCAGACGATGCGGCTGGTGGAGTTGATCCGGGACCAGGTGATCGGCGAGGTGAAGTTGATCCGCGCCACGTTCAGTTTCGCGTGCCCGTTCGATCCCCGCAACCGGCTCTTCAACCCGGCGTTGGGAGGCGGCGGCATCCTGGATGTGGGGTGTTATTGCGTCTCCATGGCGCGGCTGATCGCGGGGGCGGTTTCGGGCAAGCCCTTTGAAAATCCGTGCGAGGTAAAGGGGACGGGCTGCCTGGGCGCGACGGGGGTGGATGAATACGCCGTGGCTTCCCTCAAGTTCCCCAACGCCGTGCTCGCCCAGATCGCGGCGGGGGTCCAGTTGGACCTCGAAAACAATGTCCGCATTGTCGGCTCGCAAGGGAGCATCCTCGTCCCGAGCCCCTGGATCATGAGCGGCGACCAGCCCGGGTTTTCCAAGATCCTCGTTTTCCAGAGCCACATTCCCGAGGAGATCGTCATCGAGACGGACCGGGGGCTTTATACGATCGAGGCCGATCACGTCGCGGAGCAGATCGCCCAGGGGCGCAAGCAATCGCCGCTGGTGCCGTGGGACGATACGCTGGGCAACATGCACGTGCTGGATCTTTGGCTGCAACAGGTGGATGGTATGCCCTATTAACTCCCGCCGCATCCATACGCCGCCGTGAGATTCCTCTCCGGGTTTCCCAGAGCAGACCGAGGCCGGCTCCTGACGCTTCTAGCGGTGGGCCTCGCGGTGGTATGCCTTCTCCTGGCGCGGCTGCATTGCGCGGCCGTTTACCGCGTGGATTCCGACGAACCGCAGCATTTGCACGTGGTTTGGGGGGTGGCCAACGGGCAGGTGCAATACCGGGATATTTTCGACAACCACAGCCCGCTCTTCCAGCTCCTCTGCGCTCCGCTTTTCCGCGCGCTGGGCGACCAGCCGGAAATCCTGACGCTCATGCGCTTCGCGATGATCCCCCTCTACCTGGGCTGCATCGCATGTGTTTACGGGATCGGCGCGTCGCTTTTCTCCCGGCGCTGCGGGGTACTGGCCGCCGCGCTGACGGCGTTCGCCCCGCGGTTTTTTTGCACCAGCATCGAGTTCCGCCCCGACACGCTGTGGGCCCTCGCGTGGCTGCTGGCGCTGGCCGCGCTGGCGTGCTTGCGGCGGCCGGTGGCGCGATGGCTTGGCGGCGGATTCCTGCTCGGCGTCGCGTTTTCCATTTCGATGAAGAGCACGGTCATGGCGCTGGACCTGGCGGGAGCCGG
>JAQTMF010000122.1 GCA_028714515.1 Chthoniobacteraceae bacterium
AGCAACTCCTGCAAATCGAGCGATTCCGGCGTGGTCCTCGGGGCGGGCAGAATGCGGTCGCCGACTTCGTAACGGATGGTGCCGATCAACCCGGCCCGCTGTTGCACCGCTTCGCACAGGTGTTTCAAAAGAAACGCCGTGGTCGTCTTGCCGTTGGTGCCGGTGACGCCCGCCACTTTCAGCCCCAGCGAGGGCCGCCCGTAAAACTCGGCGGCGAGATCGGCCAGCGCGTTGCGCGCGCTCGGGACGACGATCATCGTGGCGCGCGGCTGCTGGGCTTGCGCCTCCTCGGTGACGATGGCGACGGCTCCGCGCTCGATGGCGGACTCGATGAACTGGTTGCCGTCGGACTTCTCGCCGCGCAGGGCGACAAAGAGGCTGTTCTTCTGGGCGCGGCGGGAGTCGTAACAAAGAGAAGCGATTTCCCGCTCGGTAGTGCCGATGGTCAGCACGGCGGGGATTTTGGAAAGAAGGGCTTTGAGTTGCATGTCTGGTTTTGTCTAGCGGCCCGATTTGGTGAGTTTGGCAATCGCTTGCGGCGCCGGTTGCTCCACGTCGGGCGTGAGGTTGAGGTAATGGGCGGTCTGTTCGCCGATCCGCGAAAAGGAAGGGCCGGCGACGAGGCCGCCGTAGGTGAGATTTTCGGCCGCCTTGGGGTCGTAAGCCATCACGAGGCAAACAACCTGCGGATCGTTGGCGGGGAAGAAGCCGACAAAGGAGGTGACGTAGCGGTTGTCGTAATAGCCGCCGCCGTTGGGCTTGGCGATGTTGGCCGTGCCGGTCTTGCCGCCCGCGGAGTAGCCGGGGATGGTGGCGGGGAAAGCGGTGCCGCGCTTGCTGACCACTTCCTTCAGCGCGGAACGGAGCTTGGCGGCGGACTCCTCGCTGACGACCTGCCGGAGCTGCACGGGGTCGAAATTGATCATCTGCTTGCCGTCGTCATCCACCACGGAATCGACGATCTGCGGCATCATCAGTTTGCCGCCGTTGGCGATGGCGCTCATGGCGGTGACCATCTGGATGGGGGTGACGCAAACTCCCTGCCCCATCGGCATCCGGGTGATGGTGAGCACGTTCCACCCGGCGCTCTTGGGCGAGTGGACGATGCCGGGCTGTTCGCCGGGCAGATTGATGCCGGTGCGTTCGCCGAACCCGAAGGCGCGGACGTACTCGTAAAAGCGCTGATCGCCCAGCTTCAGCGCCAGCTTGGCGGCGACGATGTTGCTCGATTTGACGACCCCGTCAAAAACGCTCAGGTCCGGGTGGTCGCCATGGCCGTGATCCTTCAGAATCTTCCCGCCATAGGACATTCGCCCGCCGTCGGTGCCGATCACGGTGTCGAGGCTGACGGCCTTGTCATTCAGCGCGGCGGAGAACGGGACAATCTTGAACACGGAGCCGGGTTCCACGACGTTGATGACGGCACAGTTTTTCATCGCCTCGGGCTTGATCACCAGGGGCTTGCCATTTTGGGCCGTCCCCCGGCTCAGATCGTTGGGATCAAAGCACGGGCGATTGGCCATGGCCAGGATGCGCCCGCTCTTGGGTTCCATCATGATGGCGGTGGCGAACTCGGGGCGGTATTGTTTGAAGAGCGCGTCCAGTTCCGTCTCGACGATATGCTGGATTCGCATGTCGATCGTCAGCCGGACGTTGTAACCGTCGCGCGCGGTCCGTTCCTGCCCGCGGTAGGGGACGATCTCCTTGCCCGAGCGGTCGCGCTCGATGTAGCGGAAGCCGTCGTAGCCTCTCAGCCACTTGTCCATGGAACGCTCGACGCCCTCCACGCCCATCCGCTCGGTTTCATCCGCCCCGTTGACCTCCGTGTGCTTTTCCCCCATGAACCCGAGAACGTGGCAGAGCACCTCGTTGTTCGGGTAGATGCGGCGCGAATCGGGCTCCGTGAAAATCCCCCGGATCGACTTTTTGGTCCGCTTCTCGTAATCCGCCATCCGCTGGAAAACCGTGGCCGTCTCCGCCTCCGTCAGCGAGCGCTTCAAGACGACGTATTTGCGCGGGGTATCGAGCCGCGGCAGCAGCTTGGCGCGGTCCATTTTCAGCGGCCCGGCGAGGGTCTCCGCCAAGTCGGCGGCGGGCACCTTGCTCAAGGCGATCACGCTCCCGTCGGCCACGAGCGTGTTCAGCGGCTCGTTGGCGGCCAGCAGTTCGCCGTTCATGTCGCGGATCTCGCCGCGCCCGGCCTGGATTTCCTGTTTTTTAACGTGTTTCTCAGCGGCCAGCTTCCCGAATTTCTCGTGCTGGTCAACCTGGAGATAAACCAGGCGGGCAGAAAAGCCCGTAAAACAGCACATCAGGCCAAAGCAAGCGATGATGGCGCGCACTCTGGCGATGGTTTTCATCGGCGGGCTCCCTCGTTGGATACGGCGCGGATTTCGCTGCCGCCCGCGCGGTGCGGGAAGTCCACGTGCACGACGCTGCCGGGGGTAATCCGGATCATCTTGATCGTCCCGTCATTGCAGCACTTCTGCAACGCGGCGTAGGTGGAGAGCTGGGCGATGCGGCTCTTGAGGTCCTCGTTCTTGCGGACGAAACCGGCCAGATCTTTTTCCTTGGCGCCGATCATCTGGCCCCGGTTGACAAGCTGGTTTCTATAATAGACCCACGTCAGCCCGCCCAGCAGGGCGAGGATGGCGATCAAAAACCACGGCGAATACGCCCCGACGGGGACGGTATTTTCAAGACGGCGGCGGCGGTTAGTGGACATACGTTTTGACCACGGCGCGAAGTTTCGCGCTGCGGGAGCGGGGGTTGCGGGCCTCCTCCTCGTCCGAGGCAATGGCAGGCTTCGGCGTGAGCAGGCGAAATTGGAAAGCGGGGTTGCGGCGCGGGGCGGGCCATTCGGGCCGGTCCAGCCATTTCTGGCTGCCGGTTCTGAAGTAATTTTTGACGATCCGGTCTTCCAGCGAATGGAAGGTGATGACGCCCAGGCGGCCGCCGGGGGCGAGCCGGGCGGAAAAGGCGGCCAGCGCGGTTTGCAGGACGTCCAGTTCCCGGTTCACGGCAATGCGCAGGGCTTGGAAAACCTTGGTGGCGGGATGAGCGCGGCCCCGGCGGGGGTGCACCTTCTCCACGCTGTGAACGAGGTCGAAAGTCGTCTCCAGCGGCCGGATTTCCCGGTCATGGACGATCTGGTGGGCAATGCGCCGGGCATCGGACTCCTCGCCGTATTCCCGGAAAATGCGGATCAACTCGTCCACCGGGGCGGTATTGACAAGGTCGGCGGCGCTCAAGGGCCCGTCCGGGTCCATCCGCATATCGAGCGGCCCGTTTTCTTGAAAACTAAACCCCCGTTCGGGCGCGTCGAGCTGCCACGAGGAGACCCCGATATCCAGCAACGCGCCGTCGATCTGCCCCACGCCCAGCCGGTCGAGCACGGAAGCCACCGTTTCAAAATTGGCCCGCACAGCCTGGAAGCGCTCGCCGAAACGGGCGAGCCGTTCGCGCGCAAACGCGAGGGCCTGCGGATCCTGGTCGAGGCCGATGACGCGCGCCCCGGCTTCCAAAATCGCCTCGGTATGCCCGCCGCCGCCCAGCGTCCCGTCCACAAAAAGCTCCCCGGGCGCGGGCGCAAGCAATGCCAGCGTCTGAGCCAGCAGCACGGGCTCGTGATGGAAGTTGGATGGGAACTCTTGGGGTTTCAAAGCATTCCTCCGCCGCAACCCGGGGGTTGCGGTATTCCTGACCTCGGCTGGGGGTGCGATCATAGGCCGAGCCTGTTCGCAAATTCCTGGGTATCCGCCGCTTCGGCGGCCTGCTGGGCTTCCCATCGCTGGGAATTCCAAATCTGAAACTGGCCCATGACACCGGCCAGCGTCACCTCGCCTTGCAAGCCTGCTTTGGCGCAAAATTCAGGGGGCAGCACCATGCGTCCCTGCTTATCCACGCAGCAACGCTGGGCCCCGGCGGTCACTTTCCGAATCCACGTCTGGCGGGTGGGCAGCGGCACGTCCGCGAGGGCCTCGATGCCCGCCACGGTCTTGTCGAGTTCGTCAGGTGACATTACGATGATATGGTTACCCGACGAATGCAGCCGCACATACAAAACACCCTCTTCCCCGGAACGCCAGTCGGCCGGGATCGTGATCCGGTTTTTCGGATCAACCCCATGCCGGTACTGCCCGGTGAATTTGATAGAATTGTAGGCGTCGGAGGCCATTTGGTGGAATAGTGTGGGATTTTAATCCACTTTCCTCCAATTTCAACCACCATTTCAGTATGAAAACCATTTTTCGTGTGCTCGGATATTTGCGCCGCTACCCCCTCCTTGCCGCCGGGACTCTCAGTTGCGCCGTGCTCATGACGTTGATGGTGATCGTCTTCCCAAAGGTCAGCCAATTGGCCGTGGACGATGTGGCTCACGGGCGAGGCGACCGGCTCTTGGGACTGACGACCCTCGCGCTTTTGGCGTTTTTTGTCCAGAACCTTGCAAACGGATTGCGCATCCGCCTGAACAACACGTTCGAACAAAAGGTGATCTTCGACCTCCGCAGCGACCTGTATTCCCATATTCAACGGCTGCCGGTCGGTTGGTTTGACAACCGTTCTACAGGCGACGTGATGACCCGGCTCCTGGAAGACGTGACCTCCATGGAGCGCGTGCTCATCGACGGCATCGAGCAAGGGGTCGTGGCCCTGCTGCAAGTCGGCATCGTCGCGGGCGTCTGCTTCTTCTACAACACCCGGCTGGCGCTCCTCGCCCTCTCCCCGGTCCCCTTCCTCGCGGTGGGGGCGCTTTGGTACACCCTCACGGCCCACCGTCGCTACCAGATCCAGCGGAAAGCCTCCTCGGCCATGAACTCCCTCCTGCACGACAACCTGGCGGGCATCCGGCAAATCAAGACCTACGTGCGCGAGGAAGAGGAACACGCCCGCTTCAACCATGTCAGCGGCCAGTTGCGCGACGCCACCCTGCGTATCATGCGTGCATGGTCGTTATACAACCCGTCCATGGAATTCTTCGCCTCCTGCGGCATGGCGCTCTTGATCGGCTTTGGCGGGCATGCCGTGCTGAACGGTTCCCTGCAACTGGGCGACCTGGTCGCCTTCCTCATCCTGGCCCGCTTCCTCTACGAGCCCATCGGGCGGCTCCACCAGCTCAACCAACTCCTCCAATCGGGGCGCGCCGCCTCCGAGCGCGTTTTTGAAATCCTCGACACCGAGCCGGAAGCCGACGCCGCCGACCCGGCCCGGGAGATCGAGCGCTCACTCGCCGAAGCGCGGGCCTTCAAGGGCGACGTCCGCTTCCAGAACGTCCACTTCTCCTATTCGGAGGAAATCCCCGTCCTCCACGCCATCAACCTCCACGCCCAGCCCGGCGAAACCATCGCCCTTGTCGGAGCCACCGGCGCGGGCAAATCGACCTTGGTCAACCTGCTCACCCGGTTTTACGAATTCGATGACGGCGAGATCCTCCTGGACTGCCGCCCGCTGCGGGAGATCCCCAAGGATGTGCTGCGCGAAGCCATCGGCATGGTAACGCAGGAGAGCTTCCTCTTCAACGGGAGCCTGCGGGAGAACCTGCGCCTGGGCAACCCGCATGCGAGCGACAAAGAAATGTTCGAGGCGCTGGAAGCCGCCAACGCCAAGCCCTTCATCGACCGGCTGCCCGAAGGCCTGGCGACCGTCGTGGGCGAGCGCGGCGTGAAACTGAGCGTCGGCGAGAAACAGCGCGTCTCCATCGCCCGGGCGCTGCTCAAAGACCCGCCGCTCCTCGTCCTGGACGAAGCCACCGCCAGCGTGGACACGGAGACCGAGCGGCTCATCCAACAAGCGCTCGACCGGCTCATGCAGCGCCGGACTTGCTTCGTGATCGCCCACCGGCTCTCCACCGTCCGGCACGCGGACCAGATCCTCGTGATGGAACGGGGGCGCATCGTGGAGCGCGGCACGCACGAGCAACTGCTCATGGAAGGCGGCATCTACGCCCGCCTCTGCCGCAACAGCTTCCTGGGAGCGGGCGCGCCGCAATAAGCATCACACGAAGAACCGGAACCCATCCGCCCCTCATGCGCGAGGCACGAGGGGCAGAGTGAGGGCCTCAGGACGGGCAGAGCTTTGACTATTGTCAAAGTGCCGTCAAGTGCGTTTTCTTTTATTCCTGCTGCGTGCCAAGAGCCTCCCTACGAGAAGCGGTTCTATCGAATACGATTCATGCGCTGCGCGATATGCGCATTCGCAACAGCTTGTCGATGAATAAGCTGGCGGAGCGTTCCGGCATTCACGTCAGCACGATCTCCCTTATGGAACGGGGGTTGCGAAGCCCCACCCTGGATGTGCTTTTGCGCATCTCCGAAGCCTTGAAAACCGACCTATGGGCGGTCCTGAAAGAGGCCACGGAAAGCGCGAAATCCGGAAAACGCTGACCGTTTGGAGTTTTACGAGCCTGTCCGCCGGGCACGCGGGTGCGGTTAAAGGTAGTGTGACTTTTGACGAATCGACATAGAGCGCCAAAGGCGCGGCGGGCTTTCAGCCCTCAGGCTCCGTTCCTTCAAAATCCCAGCCCGTTGGGCTGGGCTGGTATGCCCCGCGCCTTTGGCGCTTCCGATCGGAGCCCACCATTTATTTCACACCACTCTTTATTGCACCCCGGGCGCGCCGCAATAGGGTTTTCCCCTTGACGGGACGGACTCTTTGCGGGAAACCAGTCGCCACTCTTGAAAAAGAGGCATCAACAAGATGCCAGCCATGGAACACCGGATTTCTTTCAAACACCACCCGCAGAGCGCGATTCTCGCCCTGCTCGCGCTCGCTTTGTTGTCCTTTCTGCCGTCACACGCCCAGGCGCAGGGCACCACATTGAAAACCTCCGGGACGTGGAACAACGCGAATAACTGGACCAACGGGGTGCCGGGATACACCACCACCGCTTTTGTCGATGGCAATCTCACCGTCAGCGCCGCGCCTGGCGTGACGGGAACCGCCTTCTGCCTCTTTGTGGGGGAATCCGGCACCGGAAGCCTGAATATCAACGGCGGCTCCCTGCTCATCGATCACAGCATTCTTGGCGACCAGGCGGGCTCCCTGGGCGCGGCGACCGTCACCAGCGGCACGTGGACCAGCGCCGCTGAACTGGTTATCGGCGGCACCGGCTCGGGAACCTTGACCGTCCAGGGCGGCACCGTGACCTCCCCGTTGACTGTCATTGGAGCCTTCGCAGGTTCCAGCGGCACGGCAACCGTCTCCGGGGGCAGTTGGACAAACATCGTCGAACTCGACGTGGGGGGCTATGGCACGGGAACTCTGAACCTCAGCGTCAGCGGCGGCGTCTCCCTCAACAACGGCCCGGGAAGGCTCACCGTCGCCCAGCACGCGGGCTCGACCGGCACGCTGAACCTCGGCACGGGCGGCACGGCGGGAACCCTCAACGCCACGGCCGTCATCGGCGGCGAAGGCGCCTCCACGGTCAACTTCAACCATACCGGCACCTACACCTTTGACGCCGGCATCCAGGGCATCCAAACCATCAACAAACTCGGCGCGGGCACAACCGTTCTCACCGACGCGAACTCCTCCGCCGACCTGACCAACGTGATCGAAGGCGAACTCGATGTGAACGGGACGCTTCTCAGCACCGTGAGGGTCGGCAACGGAGCGGCGCTAAGAGGCTCCGGCACCACGGGCATCGTATCGCTTGTCGGCGGCCCCATCGGCTCCACCTTCGGCAGCCCCGTCCTCGGAATTGTCGGCGGCACGCTTCATGCCGATACGATCACGGGCCACGGCACCGTCACCCCCGGCGACAACGGCGCGGGCATCCTCACAACGAGACAACTCCATGGCGGCGGAGGGTTGTTCTTTGACCTGGAACTCCACCAAGCCGCGCCCGACTACGGCAACGCCGCCGACAGCAAAAACGGCCTTGTCCATGTCACGGACGGCATCGATAGCCTCTCGTCGTTGGATCGGATCTCCCTCTTTTTCGACAACGCCACCCCCGGTTCCACCTACCTGGGCGGCCTCTTTGTGGACAACCTCTCGGCGGCCCTCCTCGGCGACGCCGTGAACAACGCCTCCTTCCTCTACTACGTCCTGGACACCGACGGAACCGCGACAACGCCGGGCGACATCTACTACGATGGCAACTACTATGCTTCCCTGGACGCCTGGCTCGTCAGAGTTTCGGCAATAGACCTCACGAACGTCCTCTTTGAGACGGGCAATGTGGCCACCGGCAGCGAAACGACGTTCACCATCGTTCCCGAGCCGGGCACCTGGGCCATGCTTGCCCTCGGCACCGGCCTGCTGGCCTTCCGCAAACGCCTCCGCCGCCAACGGGCGTAAGCAAAGCCAGCGTCCGGGAAGTTCCGCGAGGAAATCCAAAAATCTTCGTGCCTTCGTGCCTTCGTGCCTTCGTGAAAAAAACGACCCGAGGGTGTTTTTTCGGAAAGCATCGGACATCCAGCCGAAGCGAAACAACGTCCCGGCGCTTGGGGGAACGTCTCGGGGCCATCTCGTCGCCAACGCGGGCTCTGATAGCTTCCTTTTCTTTTTTCACACCAAGGCACGAAGGCACGAAGGCACGAAGATCAGAGAGAACGGATGGGGCCTGTTTCCTCCGCGAACTTCGGCGACTCCCCACCTAAATTGCATTGACCGTCACGGCCCCCGCTGAGACATTCCAGGCACAATCTTTATATTTTACTGCGTAGGCAGGTTGGGCGTTCCGGAAACCTGATAATTTTTGACGTCCCCAATCGCTTGCTGGCCGCACCGACAATCGGCGCGGTTCAGTCGTGCTTTGGGGACTTGGCTTTATCAGGGCCACCGGAACCAGCGCGGCAGGGCCGCGCCCTTCTTTTGTCTGCGTATCTCGCCTATGAACCAGACAAGGAAAAGTCATGTCCTCCGCCCCGCGTGGCCGGAGGCGATCCAAGCAACGGCTCTGTTCGTCCCAACGAACAACCGCAACGGAGACGTGCCGGTGACGGTGCAGTTTCTCGACTACGCCATCCTCACGGTCCTGCAAGTCACGAGCGTCTCCAAAACGCCCTTCATCGTGACAGACCTGATCGTGAACGGTGAATTTCATCCCGCGCTCGTCTTCGCGGACCTCGCCGATTGCTTTCCGGCCCTCCGGTGGCCCCAGCCGATGCGCCACGGCTCCTCATTCCGCGCCATTTTGCAAGCGCCACCGCGGCCCGGAGTAACGCTCGCCTCCTGTTACCCCAAAGCGCCCGCCGCCCTGGTCCTCTCGACCTCGTGCGGCGACTTCGCCTTCGAAGCAGGCAAGCTCCTCCGGGCAAAGCCGTAGCGCGTCCCCTTCCGCTCCGGGTGCGAATAAAGGTGGTGTAAGTTTTGATTCATGTTCACGAATTCAGAAAATTAGGAAGCCAGGAAACAGAGTTTTAATTCCCCTGCGACTTCTCTCCTTCCTGGTTTCCTGGCTTCCTCATTCATCCCTGTCTTTTCCTCATCGTCTTGAATTCGTGAACACGGCCTCATTCCTCCTGTTTTCACACCATCTCTAGTGTCCCGTTAGCTAAGTTCGTGGCAGAAAGCGTGAAAGGAAACGCGGTCTCCAAACGGGTCATCCCGAGCTTGCGAGGGATCTCTCCAAGGCTTCAGGATACCGAAGAATGGAAAGCGCCGAGA
>JAQTMF010000123.1 GCA_028714515.1 Chthoniobacteraceae bacterium
CCCGACACGCTGTGGGCCCTCGCGTGGCTGCTGGCGCTGGCCGCGCTGGCGTGCTTGCGGCGGCCGGTGGCGCGATGGCTTGGCGGCGGATTCCTGCTCGGCGTCGCGTTTTCCATTTCGATGAAGCGCACGGTCATGGCGCTGGACCTGGCGGGAGCCGGAGCGCTCGCTTGGCTCGTCTGCCGGGAGCGCCTGGAACGACCATGCCCGCGCCGGGGAGCCCGGGCGGCCGCTCTTTTTCTCGCCGGGCTGGCCGTCGTTCCCTGCCTCCTCTTGCTCCGTTTTGCCTCGCTCCACGCGCTGGAGGCCCTCGGCTACTGCTTGATCCGGCACAACCTGGTCGCCGCCTCGGCGCGCACGCATCTGCCGGGGGCGAGGGAATGCGCTGTGCTGGCGGCGTTTGCGTTCCTGCTCTGGCAAAGCCGCCGGATGGCGCGCAACACGCCCGACCCGGCGCTGGGCGCGCGCCGCGCTTTTCTCCTCCTTGCCGGGGGGCTTTACCCCGTGCTCCTCTTTGTCGCATGGCCGCTGGTGACGCGGGAAGATTTTCTGCCGCTTCTGCCGGTAATCTATCTTGCGGCGGCTCCCGTATTGCTGGCGGCTTTGAAAGCGCTCCCCGCCCCCCTTCCCCGGCCGGGCTGGATCGCGGCGGTGGCCGTTGTGTGCCTGGCCGCGGCGGAAATCCGCGCGGATGTTTCCGCCATCCGCCCCGAACGCGACCGGACGGCGCTCCAGGCGCGTTTTATCGCCGAAATTCTGCGTCTGACCGATCCCGGCGACTATGTGATGGATGCCAAGGGGGAGACGATTTACCGGCCGCGCCCTTTCTATTATGTCCTGGAAGAAATGACGCGCTGGAAACTGCAACGGGGAGAACTCGCCGATGACATCCCCGAAACGATGGTCTCCAAAGGCGTTTGCGCGGCGGCGGTCAACAACCAGCGCTATCCGCGCCGCACGCTCGGGTTTTTAAAGGACAACTTCGTGTCCGTCAGTCACCGGCTCACGGTGGCGGGAAAAATTCTAAGACCGGACGCTTCCGGCAAGGTCTTCTTCTTCGCCCCGGCCATCCCCTGCGAATACGCGCTGGTCTGGCAATCCGGGAAGGGCGAGGCGCTGCTGGACGACCGCCCGTATACCGCCCCCTTGCGTTTGGAGCCGGGGCCGCACACGCTGCGAATCGTGCGGGGAAGCGGCCCCGCGGCCCTCGTCTGGGCCCGCGCCGTGCAACGCGGCTTCCAGCCCTTTTATCAACCTTCCAAGGAGGAAATACGGGAGCTTCGGCAGGCAACCCGGGAGAACATTCTCTAGGCGCTCTCCCCGTGAGAGGGCCTCACAGCCCGATTCCATTCGAGGCGCTCGGCTACGAGTAAAAAAGCGTTGGCATTGGCGGGAGGGGCATGGTATGCCAGCGCGCCATGAATATTGAAGATTGCCGCGTGTTTCTGTTTCAGGGGGATTCCATCACCGATTGCGGCCGGGACCGGTCCGCGGAGGCGCTCCCCAACCACAACCAGGCGTTGGGACCGGGCTACGCGAGTAAAATCGCGGGCGATCTTCTCGCGGATTACCCCTCGCGCAAGCTGACGATTTTCAACCGCGGCATCAGCGGCAACCGGGTTGTCGATCTCTATGCGCGCTGGAAATGCGATGCCGTGAACCTGAAGCCGGACTGCTTGAGCATTTTGATCGGGGTCAACGATACGTGGCACGAGTTCGGCTCGCAAAACGGGGTGGAACTCGACCGCTATGAGCAGGTCTACCGGATGCTGCTGCAATACACGCTCAAAAAACTGCCGAAGGTGAACCTGGTTTTGTGCGAGCCGTTCGTGCTCGCCACGGGCGTGGTGACGCCGGAATGGGAAGTGGAGATGGCGGCGCGCCGCGAGATCGTGGCCCGGCTGGCGAAGGAGTTCGGAACGGTGTTTGTCCCTTTCCAGAAAATGTTTAATGAGGCGATCAAGGAGGCGGCTCCCGATTACTGGACGGCGGACGGGGTGCACCCGACCCCGGCCGGGAATGCCCGCATGGCCAAGTTCTGGCGCGAGTGCGTGGGGATCTAAGACCCTAGCGAAATAGACAACAAAAATCCGGCCAACGTGCTTGTCATCCCGAACGCAGTGAGGGACCTCGCAAACGGCTCAACGCCTTCCATTCTTCAGAATCCTGAAGCCTTGGCGGGATCCCTCGCAAGCTCGGGATGACCCGGTTGGAGACCGCGTTTCCTTTCACGCTTTCTGCCACGAACTTAGCTAACAGGATACTAGGCGCCCCTACCCTCCGGCGCTCGATTTGAGCACGGCGATGAAGGCTTCTTGCGGGATGTTGACGCGCCCGATGGCTTTCATCCGCTTTTTGCCTTCTTTCTGCTTTTCGAGGAGTTTGCGCTTGCGGGTGATGTCGCCGCCGTAGCATTTGGCGGTGACGTCTTTGCGGCTGGCGGAGACGGTTTCGCGGGCGACGATTTTCCCCCCGATGGCCGCCTGGATGGCGACTTGGTAGAGCTGGGTGGGGATGACTTCTTTGAGCTTCGCGGCGAGCGAACGGCCCCGCGCTTCGGCTTTGTCGCGGTGGACGATGCTGGAGAAGGCGTCCACCGGTTCGCCGTTGACGAGCATGTCGAGCTTGACGAGTTTGTCGGCCCGGTAGCCCGCGGGGACGTAGTCCATGGAGCCGTAGCCGCGCGTCATGCTTTTTATCTTGTCGTTGAAGTCGACGAGGATTTCGTTGAGCGGCAGTTCGCAGGTGATCATGACGCGCCGGGTGTCGAGCGATTCGGTGTGATCGACGACGCCCCGCTTGTCGAGGACGAGCCCCATGATGTCGCCGATGTTCTCGTTGGGCACCATGATGGTGGCTTTGACGATGGGTTCGCGGATTTCCTCGATCACGCTGAAGTCGGGCAGGAAGGCGGGGTTGTCGACGGTGAACAGCTCGCCGTTGGTTTTCAACACCTCGTAGATGACGCTGGGATACGTGGAGATGATGTCCATGTTGTATTCCCGGCGCAGGCGCTCCTGGATGATTTCCATGTGGAGCAGGCCCAAAAAGCCGCAGCGGAAGCCGAAGCCGAGGGCGACGGAGCTTTCGGCCTGGTAGACGAAGGCGGCGTCGTTGATCTGCAATTTGCCCATCGCGGTTTTGAGGTGCTCGAAGTCCGCGGTGTTGATGGGGTAGATGCCGCTGAAGACCATCGGGTGGATCTCCTGGAAGCCGGGGAGCGGCTTGTCGGCGGGGGCGCGCTGTTCGGTGAGGGTGTCGCCGATTTTGATTTCGGCGGTGGTCTTGATGTTGGCGATGAAGTAGCCGACGTCGCCCGCGCTGAGCTGCTGGCGGGCTTCCATTTTGGGGGTGAAGCCGCCGACTTCCTTGATCTCGTAGTTCTTGTTCGTGCTCATCAGCTTGACGCCGACGCCCGCGCGAAGGGTGCCGGAGGCCATGCGCACGTAGCCGATGACGCCCCGGTAGGTGTCGAAGACGGAGTCGAAGACGAGGCAACGCACGCGTTCGTCGTCCCACTGGCGGGGCGGCGGGACGCGGGAGACGATGGATTCGAGGATGTCCTCGATGCCGATGCCCGCTTTGGCGCTGCACGCGATGGCTTCGTCGCCCGGGATGGCGAGGATTTCCTCCAACTGCTGTTTGCACGTCTCAACGTTGGCGGTGGGGAGGTCGATTTTGTTGATGACGGGGATGATGGCCAGGCCTTGCTTGTTGGCGAGGTGGACGTTGGCGACGGTCTGGGCCTCGACGCCTTGCGCGGCGTCGATGATGAGGAGAGCCCCTTCGCACGCGGCCAGAGAGCGGCTGACTTCGTAGGCGAAATCAACGTGGCCGGGGGTGTCCATGAGGTTCAGCTCGTAGTCCTGCCCGTCTTTGGCCGTGTAGTGCATGGTGACGGGGTGGCTCTTGATGGTGATGCCGCGTTCCCGCTCCAGGTCCATCGAATCGAGCTGCTGGTCGGTGGACTCGCGCAGGGATATCGTGTTGGTCATCTCCAGCAGCCGGTCGGAAAGGGTGGTCTTCCCGTGGTCGATGTGGGCGATGATGCAGAAGTTGCGGATCTGTTGAATGGACATGATGCGAGCCCTATAGTATGCGGGCGCTCCGATGGAGCGTCAAGGGGGATGACGGAGGCGCGGCAGGGCTCACGCATCCAGGTTAATGCCCGGAAGATGAATGAGATAGCGGCTGTCCCGGGGCCGGAGCCGGTGAACTTTAGTAGGCTCTTATTTCAAATACGCGGGCGCTTTTGCCTCCGTCATGAATCTCTTCCACCACAAGCTTTAGCGCGTCCGCCACACAAGGTTCGAATTCATGGATCTTGAACCTTTGCCTGTTGTCGTCGCATGAGGCGACCGTCTTCCAGGCTCCGCCTTTTCTCACCGCAAGGGAATACCGTTTCACCAGGTAGTCTATCGGCCGCACCGCGGGGTGATTCATGTCGAGATCGGTATCGAACACTATCCTTACGGAAGAAATATTCCTCGCTTCCTTCCATAACAGCAGTAGCTCCTGCGGCATTTTACCAGACGGGTCGGATATCCACAGGTCCGGCAGGATGTCCGAATGCGAAACCCCGCTTGCCACATTTGCCGCAGCGTAGGGTCGCTGGACGGGGCTGATCTCGGCAAAGGGCAGAGGGAGATTGGTGCGGTTGGGTAGGCGGTTAAGCTGAAGGAGGCGGTGGTTGCGCGGTCTCACCCATTCGACCGGTTCGAAGCCTGCCGCAACCATGATCGGCTTGAGCACCAAATAGAGATCCTCTTTTGTTTCCGGCGTTAGGTTAAAATAGAAGTCAGGGTCATATTTCCCGGTGAAACATCCGTAGGGCTCAACGTTCGAACGCAGCCAGTCGACCTCGCCAGCCGTTATCATAAGGACGGAATAGAGCCCGGGAGCAAGGGGCGGAAGGGAAAGCTCCCAGGAAATGTCGTGCGCTCCAGGATTGAGAACGACGCTTTTTTCCGTAAGCGCTTTCCGGTGCGAGAAGTCGTTCGGGTGCGCGGAGGGGGCAAAATACAATTTGACCTCCACGGGAGCCTGCCCAGAATTTCTGAGAGGAAGAACCATCCGTTCCACGCGGCCTTCGGTCACAGGGAAAGAAAGAGCCATGCCTTTTCCGACTGGCATGTATTCGCTGGAACGCTCGAAGGCTAGGACCTGTTCGCTGGTGGCGGCGATCTCCGCGGAAAGGGCGTGGTCCTTTTCATCGGTGTTCTTCACGCCCGGGATGAAAGAGCCGTCTTTCAATATTTCCTGCTGGACGTCCTTGTAGCGGTCCCTGGCGATTTCCCGCGCGGTTTTGCTGTTGCGATGCGCCAGCGCTGCCGCGATGGCCACGGCATGCCCCATCGTCCCAATGGTCGCCTGCAACCGCGTGGCTCCAAGCGCCACGTGTGATACACTGATATCCCGCCCGACCAACCATAGATTGTCCGTGTCCTTGGCATAGAGCGAGCGCAAGGGCACATTGAAAACCCAGGGAAAATGCGCATGGACGTTGGGTTTCAGCTTGGACTTGAAGCCTCCGGGGACATGGATGTCGATGTTCCACCCGGCATAGGCGACGGCATCGGGAAAAGGGGTTCGCTCCACGATGTCCCGTTCGCACACAATGTAATCTCCGACGATGCGGCGGCTCTCGCGTTTTGCAGGCGAGATGCTCACGTTATCCAGGGAGTAATATTCCATGGCGCGCGAAGGGTCGTTTTTCAGGAAGGACCAGACTCCGTAGGTGCATTTCAGAAGTTCCTTTCGGATACTTTCGTAATCCCCAATAGGATCATTGTTGTCGCCCGCGTATTCCACCCACCAGAATCCCTCGTCCACCGGTCCTTTTTGCATGGATAGCCGGTAAGGAAGGTCGTCTTCGTTTGTGTATTCGTAGGCCCATGATGGGCGTTCAAACTGCGTTGGAACCTTTTTCTCACTCGCGCGAAACAGCACCGAGGCGCCCATAATTCCATTGTCCGGCTTGTCAGGAGCGAGCAGTTCACCAAACTCGGATTTCGCTTCGCGGCCTGTGCGGGATTCGCAACCTGCGAGGGCCGCTATGGTGCCGTCGCCTGTGGCGTCAACGAACTGGTCCGCGAAAAACTTGTAGTTGCGTTCGGTTCCGGACTGCGAACCGTAGACGGCCGTCACCCTTCGTCCTTCCGTATCGACGGCATGCAGGTTCAACTCGGAATAGACAGTGACTTTCTCGGCTTCACACCAGAAGAGCATGACTGAACTTCCCTGGGTGTTCCGGAAAAACGGATCCATTTTGACAAGTTGTTCCTTCAATTCCTCGACCGGCCCTCCCTCGCGCATGTTCGGGAAGAGGCCGAAACAGACAGCACCGTCGATTGTCACGCCGATTTCCGAGCACGCATTCCCGCCAAGCCCAGGCTTGTTGTCCACAAGAGCGACGCGGAGTCCTTTTCTGGACGCTGTGATTGCGGTGATCACCCCTCCGACCCCACCCCCGGCCACAACAAGATCGTACGATACCTCTGTGTACTGCATGGAGCTACGTCTATGGGGCACGCGAAAATCATTGTCAAGATCACGATAGGCCAAGAGTTTTGCGTGCCCTTTGTAACCCTGCGATGTCTGTTTTTGGGGATTGGAGTGCACAGCGAAGGGCACGAAGGAGAAGAAAGACGCGGAAAGGGGTTCCGCCGCGCGCCATAGGCATGGCATGCCGGGTGTGGCTTGGGAGATCCCTCGCTTACGCTCGGGATGACACGCTTCAGGGAAACGCCGCGCCTGGAATTTGAAACGGCGGCAGACGGCAATGTCTCCGCGTCTTCTTGCCTACTGCCGGACCTGGCCTGTGCCGCGGATCTGGTATTTGTAGGTGGTCAGTTCTTCCAGGGCCATGGGGCCCCGGGCGTGGAGTTTGTCGGTGCTGATGCCGATTTCCGCGCCGAAGCCGAATTCGCCGCCGTCGGTGAAGCGCGTGCTGGCGTTCCAGTAGACGGTGGCGCTGTCGACGCGGTTGAGGAAGGCTTCGGCGGCCGCGGGGTCGGCGGTGACGATGCAGTCGCTGTGGTGGGAGCCGTGGCTCTCGATGTGGGCGACGGCTTCGTCGAGGCTGTCGACAACGCGCACGGCCAGGATGAGGTCGAGGAATTCGGTGGTCCAGTCGGCTTCGGTCGCGGGGACGGCGTTTTCGCCCAGGAGGGCGCATACGCGCTCGTCGCCCCGGATTTGGACGCCTTTGTCCAGGAGCGCTTTGCCGCCGGTTTTGAGGAAGGCTTCGGCGATGTCGCGGTGAAGGAGGAGGGTTTCGATGGCGTTGCAGACGCCGGGCCGCTGGGTCTTGGCGTTGAGGGCGATGGTTTCGGCCATGGCCAGGTCCGCCGCTTTGTCCACGTAGACGGCGCAAATGCCGTTGTAGTGTTTGATGACGGGCATGCGGGCGGCGGCGACGACGGCTTCGATCAACCCGCGTCCGCCCCGGGGGACGATCATGTCGATGTATTGGTCCATCCCGGCCATCAGTTTGACGGCTTCGCGGTCGGTGGTGGGGACGAGCAGGACGGCGTCTTGGGGCAGCCCGGCGCGCGCGGCTCCCCGGCCGAGGGCGGCGGCGATTTCGAGGTTGGAGCCGAGGGCTTCGCTGCCGCCGCGCAGGATGGCGGCGTTGCCGGTTTTGGTGCAGAGGACGGCGGCGTCGCTGGTGACGTTGGGGCGGGATTCGAAGATGATGCCGATGACGCCGATGGGGACGCGGACTTTGGAGATTTCGATGCCGTTGGGGCGCGTCCAGTGGGTGATGGTCTGCCCGACGGGATCGGGAAGGGCGGCGACTTGGCGGATGCCTTCGGCCATGGCGGCGATGCGGGCGGGGGTGAGGGTGAGCCGGTCGAGCATGGCGCCGGAAAGGCCGTCTTTGCGGGCGCGCTCCACGTCGCGGGCGTTGGCGGCCAGCATGGTTTGCTGCGAATCCAGCAATTCATCCGCCATGGCGAGCAGACCGGCGTTCTTTTGGGCGCAGGAGAGCCGCGCGAGTTCTTTGGAGGCGGCGCGCGCCCGGCGACCGAGGTCGAGGATGGTGTCTTGGAGGCTCATTTTAGGCGTTGAGAGTTGAGAGAAGACGGAGTTGAGAGACGGAGGTTTACGCCGTTTTTACGAGGAAGCGGGTGCCGACGGATTTCCCTTCGATGATGGAGGCGATGGCGCCGGGGGCGCGGCCGCTGGCGATGACGGTGGGGATGCCTGCTTGGACGGTTTTTTTGACGGCCAGGAGTTTGGAAGCCATGCCGCCGACGCTCAGTTTGCCCTTGGTCGGCTTGGCGTATTGCATGACGGCGTCGATATTACCGACTTCCGGGATGAGTTCCCCGCCGTTGAGGAGGCCGGGGGCGGAGGTGAGGAGGATGAGGAGGTCGGCGCGCGCGAGGATGGCGACTTCGGCGGAGAGCCGGTCGTTGTCGCCAAAGCGGAGTTCCTCGACGGCGACGGAGTCGTTTTCGTTGATGATCGGGATGACGTTCCCCTCGCCCAGGAGGCGGTTCAAGGTGTTGCCCGCGTTGGCGTAGCTCTTGCGGCTGTCGAGGTCGCGGTAGGTGAGGAGGAGCTGCGCGACGTTGAGCCCGTGGGCGGCGAACGCGGTGTCGTACAGGTTCATCAGCTTGGATTGCCCGACGGCGGCGCAAGCCTGGATGCCCGCGAGGTCCTGCGGACGCTCCGGGAACCCGAGGGTCATCAGGCCCGCTCCCACCGCTCCGCTGGAGACGAGCAGGCACTCGTACCCGGCATGGACGGCGGCGGCGACTTCGGCGGAAAGGCGGTCGATCTGGGCGTGGTCGAGCGTGTTCGCCTCCGGTTGGGTCAGAATGCCGGTGCCGAATTTCAGAACGATGCGCTTAAGGGTGCGGGCCATGGGAAAAGGAAAATACTTCTATCGCTTTTTGCCGCCGGATTCAAGGCGATTGCGTTTCGCGGCCAAAACCACTATAAGCGAATCCCATTGGCCGCCGTATGAAACTTATTATCCAAATTCCCTGCTACAACGAGGAGGCGACTCTGGGAATCGCTCTCAAAGCCCTCCCGCGCACTCTGCCCGGGATCGACAAGGTGGAGTGGCTGATTGTCAATGACGGCTCGTCGGACCGCACGGTGGAGGTGGCCCGCCAGTATGGAGTGGACCACGTGGTGAATCTCGGTTTTCACCAGGGGCTGGCCCGGGGGTTCATGGCGGGGCTCGACGCCTGCCTGCGGCAGGGCGCGGACATCATCGTGAACACGGACGCCGACAACCAGTATTGCGCCGACGATATCCCGAAGCTCCTCGCGCCGATTCTCTGCGGCGACGCCCAGATTGTCGTGGGCGAACGGCCGATCAGCAACGTGGAACACTTTTCGCCCTTCAAGAAGCTCCTGCAAAAGCTGGGCAGCCTGATCGTCCGCATCGCCAGCGGGACGGAGGTGGCCGACGCCCCGAGCGGCTTCCGCGCCATCACCCGCGACGCGGCGATGCAGCTCAACGTGTTCAACAAATACACG
>JAQTMF010000124.1 GCA_028714515.1 Chthoniobacteraceae bacterium
AATGGTCCCTGGCGGGCGCAAAGCCCGCGGAAGGCGCGGTTGACGCCTCGTTGCAAGCGCAGGCGGCCGAACAAAAGGCCATCGCCGAGGAGTCGAAAATGCTCCAGGCGAAGATCGCGGACTTTGCAAAAAAGACGAACAACAAGGACGTCGCCGAGCGCTTCAAGAAGGGCCTCGACGACATGGCAAAAATCTCGCCGAACCTCGATACGGCGGCGGATTCCCTTGCCGCCAAGAGGCTGTTTGAAGCCGTCGGGAACGAAAAAACGGCGCGCGACCAGATGCGGCAACTGGCGCGTTCAATCACCCCGCCCCGGGAAAGCTCCGAGTTGTTGAGGGAAGCATCCGAGACCCTGGACAAGCTCATCAGCCAACAAAAGGCGATGCTCGCAACAACCCGGGGAACGCTAGTGAAGCCCATCGAACAGTGGCTCCCCGAAGAGCTTCAGAAGAAGAAAAACTGGTTTTTGACGCAATTGGCCAAGAAACCGGAGACCGCCTCGCTGCTTTCCCTGCCTCCGGAAAAAATGATCCAGGAAGAGCCGATCAAGAAGATCTATCACGTCTATGTATCAACAACCAAGGAGCCGCTCTCCGGGCTCGAAGACCGCCAGGGCGACGTGGCAAACCAGGCGGATAGCCTGAGCCAGGATCTCGACAAGACCGCCAAGCCCGCCGCCGACTTGCTGCGAAGCGCCATCCCCCCGATGCAGAACGCGCGCACGGCGCTCAGCACCAAAGATTCCACCGCCGCGACGAAGAGTGAAGAGGACGCCCTTGCCTCGATGGAAAAGGCGAAAGAGAGTCTGAATCAGCAACTTGCGGCCGCGCAGAAAGCGGAAGCCCTATCCGGCGACAAGACCGCCGAGCTGCGGGAAATCCAAAAACAGACCCAGGAATTGCAGGCCCAGCAAGCGGCCGTAGCCAAAACGACAGCCGCTCCGAAGACGCCGGATCAGGCGGCGGCAAACGCCCAGCAACAAGCCGCGCTGCAACAGAAAGCGGCGCAGTTGCAACAACAAGCGGCGGCAAACGCCCCCGCCGCCGCCCAGGCAATGGCCGCGGCGGCAGCCAACATGAAGCAGGCGGCCGACGCGATGAAAAACCCGGCGCAGACGCCCCAGGCGCAGGCCCAGCAACAGCAGGCGGCGCAAAACCTCGCGAAAGCGAACCAACAACTGGACCAGGAGATCAACAAACTCGCCCAGGCGCAACAGGATCTCGACGCGGCGGAAAAAGCGCTGAAAGATCTGGCCAGCCTCATCGCGGCGGAGCAGAAATTGCAATTGGACACCGCCCAGGCGGCCCCCAGCCAGGAGAAACAGCCCGAGGCCATCCGCGCGCTGGCTCCCCGGCAGTTGGAAATCCAGAGCAACACCGAGGCATTCAAAAAAACCGTCGCGACCCCGGAAGCCCAGGGCCCCCTGGCCAACGCAAGCCGCCGCATGGGAAGCGCGCAGGCGAATCTGGAAAAAGCGAACGCCAAACTGGCCGAACCCGAAGAACAAAAGGCGCTCGCCGATCTCTTCTCCATCAAGAAAGCGCTGGAAGCCCAGGCGGAGGCGGCTCAAAAACAGCTCGGCACGCCGCCGCAGCAAAACGCCGACGCAGCCGCCGCCAGCGTGGCCCAGGCCCAAGCCCAGCTTGAGCAGGCCATGAAGCAAATGGAGCAGGGCAACTCCCCTCAAGCCGCCGCCAAACCCTTGGCGCAGACGGCGCAGAAAACCGCCGAAGCCGCCGCGCAAGCCAAAGGGCTGCCGCCCGAAGCGAACAAGGCGATGCAAAAGGCGGCCGAGGCGATGACCCAGGCCGCCAGCAAAGCGGCGGACGGCCAGAAGCCGGAAGCACAGAGCAACGCGCAGAAAGCGCAGGAGGCCCTGGCCCAGGCGGCCGCCGCGCTCGCCCAAGCGCAGGCGGGAATCGCGGGAGCCACACCGCCGCCGCCGTCAAGCGGCCCTTCGGCAAACACCCCGCCGCCCCCCGGAATGCCAAGCCCCGGCGACGACAAAGGCTCCCAGGGAGATGGCGGGAAAGCGCAGGCAGGCGGCCAAAAGACCGCCAGCAAGGGGAAATTCCTGGGCCTGCCCAAACGGGACCGCGAGGCCATCCAACAAGCGCAGTCCGAAAAATACCCTCAGCAATACGCCGCCAAAGTGGAGCAGTATTTGCAGAATCTCTCCGATGAAAGCAGCCGGAACTAACCCAAGAATGCGGCGCGCATTTCTGAACTGGCGCGGGCGTTGCCTCACGGCAAGCCTTTGCTGCGCCGCCTTCCTTTCGCCGTCCGCGATCGCCGACAACCAACCCGCCCCGGCGGAGACAGTGGTCCGCGTCACCCCGGCGATAAAAGGTTTGATCCGGGGCGGCCTCAAATACCTTGCCAGCAAGCAGAACATCGACGGCTCATGGTCCCTGAAAGAAGGGCGCATGGGCCATCCCGTCGCGATCACCGGCTACGCGCTGCTCGCCTTCATGGCCGCCGGGAACCTCCCGCACGAGGGCGATTACGCCAAGAACGTCGCCTCGGGGATGCAATTCCTGCTCGAATCGGCCCAGCCGGACGGCCTCTTCCGCGGCACTTCCGGCAGTCAGTATATGTACAACCACGGCATCGCCACGATCGCCCTGGCGGAGCTTTATGGAGAATCCAATGCGCCGACGCTCCGGCCGAAGCTGGAACGGGCGATCAATGTCATCCTGAAAGCGCAAAACCCCGCCGGAGGCTGGCGCTACACCCCCGCCCCTCGCGACGCGGATATCTCGGTGACGGTCTTGCAGGTTGTCGCCCTCCGAGCCGCGCAGGACGCGGGTCTTTCCATCCCGCAGGATGCCATCGACAAAGCCATCGCCTACGTCGTCTCCTGCTACCATGAAGACAACGGCGGCTTCTCCTACCAACCGGCGGGAGCGCCGGGTTTCGCGCGGACGGCCGCCGCCATTTACTCGCTGCAGGTTCTCGGCAAATACGACGACCCGCGCGTGAAGGCCGGTTCCGACTATCTGGTCAAAAATCTGACCTCCGGCAAAGATCGCTCGCATTGGAGTTACGGCAACTACTACGCCGCGCCCGCGCAGTATATGATCGGCGGGAACACATGGCAGGACTGGTATACGCAAATCAGCCAGAACATCACCAAAACCGCGCAACGCGAAGGCGACATGGTCTACTGGGACAAAGCCGCCGACCCTTCGACGCCCGGCGCGGTCTTCACCACCGCCGCATTTGTACACGTCCTTGCGATGCCCTATCATTTGATGCCATTGTACCAGCGCTAACGCACTTCCCATCCAATGAACAGGCGATCGGTCGGTCTTGAAAAGTTACTCTGCCTCCTCTGCTGCTGGCCAATCCTCTTATGCCATGCCGGTTCCGTCCGGCTGCTGAACGGAGAATCGCACAATGGAAAAGTAACGCTTGCCAGCAGCGGCGTCGCCGTGGCCGCGGACCACACCACCACGACGTTCGACCTGGCAAACATCTTCTCGGCGAACTTCAGCGATCGTCCCGCTTCCGAAATAGCGTCATTCCCGATCGGAGTCGTGCTCACCAACGGATCGTTTGTCCCCGGGGGGCTCAAGTCATTCGATGAACCGGCGATCAAGCTGGGCAGCGCGGCCCAGCCGCTCACCGTGCAGCGCTCCGCGATCGCGGCCATCGTGTTCACCTCCACCCCGCGCGCCGCCATTTACCGGATTCCCAACGGAAAAACGGGAGCCATCCTCCCCAACGGCGACTTTTTCGAGGGCACATTCACCGGCATCCAGAAAAATTCGGCCGTCATCAACTCGGCTCTTTTCGGCCCGCACCCGTTCGTCATCAACACCCAGATTTCCGCCGTCATCCTGCGCGACATTCAAGTGGCCCCGGCGCGCTACGAGATCGGCGCAAAAGACGGCTCCCGCTTCTTTTCCAACGACATCACCATCAACCACGACGGGCTTTTCTTCAACGACCTGACCTTCGGCCCCACGAAAGTCGCCACCGGCGACCTGGTGGAGATCCGCGCGGGCAAAGGGCGTTACCAGCTTCTCACCGACCAAAAGCCCGTGTCGGCGGTTTCGGCATCCGGGGCGGACGCCTCCTCCGCCGTATCCACCAGCGAAGACGCCGAAAACGGGACCACGCTGTCAACGGGCGCCAACGTCGCCGCGACCTATGCCATTCCCGCCGGATTGAGCGTCTTTTCGTGCTGCGCCACGGTGCCCCAGGATGCCGCCCCGGCCGCTCGCGTGACGTTCGCCATTTATTGCGACGGGAGACTCGCCTTTCGCAGCATCCAGATCGCCCCCGGCGCCGCCCCGCAAACCCTCCGGGTCAACTGCGGGAGCGCGCAACGGATCACGCTCCGCATCGAGCCCGCGGCCCCCGGCTCCGATGCCGTGGTTGGCAAGTGGATCGCGCCGATGTTCCAGCGGCCATAGAGCGCTACCGCGCGCCCGCGGCCGGGGTGAGTTTCAGGTAATCGACATCCAGCCGGTATCCCGCGCTCGCGGCGTCTTTGCCCGTCACCGCGCATTTGAGCGTCTGCACGCCGCCGGATGGAAAAGTTGCCGTGCCGAAATCCAGCTCTTGATAAGTATCGGCGCTGGCATACAAGTCTTGCGGCGGCAGGAGATCGGCCCCGTTGACGCTGAACTGGAACTTCCCGGAAGCCGGGGTCTTCTTCATCCGCACCTTCACGCCATAAGCGCCGGGCGCGGGCACATGGACCAAATAAGCGACGTATGCGCCAGCCGCCTCCGCTTTCAGCATCTTCCCCTTCCCGTTGCTCATTTGGGCATCGGCATAGGTAATCTGCGGGATGACGTTGGTCTGCGTGTCCGTATATTCGGCCTCATAAAGCCCCGGCGCAGGGGTGGCGGAAGGCGGCACCGGCTGGTTGAAGCGGACATTGGTCACGTAGTCGTTCACCACAATATCCTCCAAGCCACCAACGGGCTTGTTCCCGTTCGTGCAGCCGTTGAAATAGACGTTGTCGAACTTGTGCGCGGCGTCGAACCCCAGCAGCGAGATGGCCCCGCCGTCCATGGTGACATGGTCAAAAACCAGGCCGTCAAAATGCCCGCGTTCATCCAGGAACCCATTGTCGTTGCTGTAGCGGTTCCGGAAAATCTTCATCGTGATCGGCCTCGATTTCGCGCCGCCGGTGTTGGTGATGTGGATGTTCTCGAATCTCAGATTTTCGACCCACGACCAGTCGGCCAGGTCGCTGAAGATCGCCGTGGCGGACCAGATGTCCGTGTTTTTGACGGTAATATCCCGCCACATTTGATCCTCCATGGACGCGCCGATCCGGAGCCCGTTCCCGGCTCCCATCTGCCAGATGACGAGGTTGTCCGCGACGGCCCGTTCGGTGATGGTCTCGCCATTGGCCTTGGCATCCAAGCCATGCCAGCCCAGCCCGTCGTCTCCGCAACGGATGAAGCAATCCGAAACCCGAAAATCCTTCACGCCGTCGATGTCCACCCCGTCCGTGTTGACCTCCTTGCCCATCAAATTCATGTGCGCCACCGAGACGTGGTCGGAATTGAGATAGAGCGATTGCCACCAGGAGCCCGCGCGGAACCCGATCCCCTCCACCTTGATCTGCGAGCACCGGTCAAACAGGATGCCGTGCGTTTTCCGCGCCCGGATCGAGCATTCCCCGGCGTCCAGCGTGCCCCGCCCTCTGACGGTGACGTTTTGAACGTTTCTCGCCTCGATGCGCCCTTTCACAAGCGCCCCCGGGGCAAGATAGACCGTCTGCCCGCTCCGGGGCCGGATGACCCCGGCTTCATGCGTTCCCGGCCCGAAGTAGACAACGTTGGCATCCCGCGCGGAGGGGACATCGGTCTCAAGCGGCGTGGCCAGCAACGCGAGCCTGGGCTTGCCCGGGATCAGGACAATGAGCTTCGCGGGATCCTTCATGACAAAGCGCACCGTACCGCCACGGATACCCAGGATGATTTGATGTTTTTCCGGAACGACGGCGCACTCTTTGAGATTCGTCGCGCCGGGGACGCGGATTTCCACGTTCACCGTTCCCGCCATGCAGAACGCGGCGGTATGGAAATCGAACCGGCTCTCGTCGTTCACCGCGACATCCTGGCCGTTGACCTTCACGGAATAGGCGGAACTGGCGGGAACGCCGGGAATGGCCGGGACGGGAACAACCGGCTCCAGCGCGCGAAGCGTTGCGCAGCCGGCCATCAAGGCGATCACCGGGACGAACAGGAAAGAGAGGTTTTTTCCCCACATAAATAACAGTCTATTCATTGGCAAAAATCCCCGCACCAGCCGCCGGAACGCGGCCCTTTCGCAGGCGGGTATTTGTCCCGTGGAGAATAAGAGCTTCCCGGCGATTTTCCAGACGTAGTTGCGCTTCGTTTTGTTGATATTGCGCCACGGAATTTCTAGATTGGCGGGAAGCCCCCGCCTGATGCCCGCCGCAAAATCGAAAATCCCCCCTCCTTCGCGGGTTCGCCGTGTCGCCGTGCTCGTGGATACGTCCACGGATTGGGGACGGCGCATCATCACGGGCATCGTCAGCTATGTGCGCGAGCATGTGAAATGGCAGCTCTTCATCGAACCGGCCGGGCTGGAGGAATCGCTCGAACTCCCCGCCGGGTGGCATGGCGACGGGGTCATCGCCCGGGTGAGCACGCCCCGCATCGCCGCGCATCTGCGGGCGCGGGGTCTGCCGGTCGTCAATATCTCCAGCGTGCAGATTCCCGGGCCGGAATTTCCGCGCGTGGCGAACGACGGCCGCCTGGTGGCGAAGATGGCGGCGGAATACTTCCTGGATCGCGGTTTCCGGCATTTCGGCTACATCAGCCCCCTCGGGTTTCCGCTGGTCGCCCAGCAACGGGGCGCTTTTGCCACCGCGGTGGAAAACGCCGGGGGCACGTGTGCGGTTTACAGCCTCAAAACGCATCACGGCGCGCAGACCGTGGACTGGAACCTAAACATTGAGCGGCTGGGAGAGTGGCTGCAATCGCTCCCCAAGCCGGTGGCCCTGCTGACGTGGAGCGGCGGCCGCGAAGTGATCTACGCCTGCCGCCGGACGGGCCTGAGCGTGCCCGAAGAGGTGGCGCTCATGAGCGGCTCCGACGACTTCATGTGCGAGATCTCCCAAGTCCCGATTTCCGCGGTGCGGGCGGCGGGCGAGCGGATCGGCTACGAGGCCGCGGCCCAGCTCGACGCCCTCTTGCGCGGCGCGCGCGTTCCCGAAAAGTCAATATACATCCCCCCATCGGGGTCATCACCCGGCAATCGACCGACACCCTGGCCATCGCCGATCGCGCCTTGATCCGCGCCCTCACGTTCATTCGCGAAAATTCCGAAAAGCCGATCCAGGTGCGCGAAGCCGCGAGCCGGGCCGGGATCTCCCGGAGAGTCCTGGAGCGCCGGTTCAAAGAAGTGCTCGGGAGCACGCCCGCCGCGCATATCCGCCGCTGCCATCTCGACCGCGCCAAGCAACTCTTGAGCGGCACCGCTCTCTCCATGCCCGACGTGGCCGAAGCCTCCGGGTTCGGATCGGCCGCCTACATGGCCTTTATTTTCCGCAAAGAACTGCGCATCACCCCGATGAACTACCGCCGCAGCGCGCGCGGCATGAAGCGCTAACGCGCCGCGGCGGAGGAAAGCTGAGCGGCGGAAACCGGCGTGCCCCGCTTTCGCAGCCCCCATATCAGCACCAGGGCCAGCGGATGCAGGATCGTCATCAGGTAAAAGCAGTCGTCATAGGAACGATGGCCGATAAACCAGGCGACGATCTGGTTCATGAAGATCCCCCCCAGCGTGCTTCCGCAGGCGATGACGCCAAACGCCGTCCCAAGGATGCGCCCCGGCACGATGTCGATCACCAGCGAAGTGAGCGTACTCAGCCAGGCCGTGTGCGCAAACGTCACCACCATGCCAATCGCGATGACGACAGCCACGGTCGGCGCGGCAGGCACGAAAAAGGAGAGCGGCACGAGGCAGGCGCACGGGAGCATAACCCGCAACCGGGCCGCGGGCGCCGCCATGCCCCGCTTGACCAGCCGTCCCGAAAGAAAACCGCTAATGAGAAACCCGGCGTCCGCCGCGAGGAAAATCATCCACATGATCGCGACGCCCTTCTGGTCCAGCCCCCGCGCGCTTTGCAGATATTTCGGCATCCAGAATTGGTAGAAATACCAAACCGGGTCGGTCAGCAGCCTGGCGAACATCAACTGCCAGACGAACGGCTCGCGGAACACCCGGCCCCAGAGTTCCCTTTCCGAGAGCTTTTCTTCCACGGGCCCGCCGGCTTGCGCCGGTATTTCGTTCGCGGCCAGGAGGATTCGCTCCTTTTCCGTAATATACGGGTGCTCCGAAGGCTTCTTGTAAAGCCACAGCCACAAGACCATCCAAATTCCCACCGCCACCGGCGACACGGCGAACACCCAGCGCCAGCCGTAATTCACCGCGATCACGGCAACCAGAATCGGAGCGATGGTCGCGCCCACCGCACCGCCCACGCTGTAAATGCCCACCGCGATCCCTCGCTCCGAAGGGGGAAACCATTCGGAGATCGCCTTTGGCGAGGCCGTGAATCCGCCCGCCTCGCCCAGGCCGAGCATGAACCGGAACACCGACAACGACCGGACCGATTGCGCCAGGCCGGTCAGCGCATTGGAGAGGGACCACCAGCCCACGAAAAGCGCCAGGCTTAAACGGACCCCGAGTTTATCCACCACCCGCCCCGACAACAGATAGGCCACCGTATAAGCCACCAGGAAGGAATTGATGACAACGGCATATTGCTGATCGCTGATATGCAGATCGTTCTGGATCGTTTGAGCCAGCAGGCCGAGCACGCTCCGGTCAATGTAGTTGAGCACCGCGGCCATCAGCAGCGCCACGGCGATCAGCCAGCGGAGGTGGGGGATTTTCATGAAAAAAAGGCGCTCTCGGGGGGAAGAGCCTACGCTAGAACCAGCCGTTTTCTTTTTCCAGATACGAATGCGTGCCGTTTCATAGAATTTGCGTCACGCATGATCTGCATTTGCAAAGCGCATCACAAAACGTTACACGTTTCGCGGGAAAAACGACTAACCCAGCCCTTTTTCCAGAGTAAACGCCGGGGTGGCGAAATTGGCAGACGCGCCAGACTTAGGATCTGGTACCGCAAGGTATAGGGGTTCGAGTCCCCTCCCCGGCATTCCCTTCTAGAAGACTCGGCAAGCTACGGAGATCTCGTCGCGTAATGGATTCCAAAATCAGCGGATTTCGCCTGGGGCTGTTCACGAATTCAAAGAGGGTTTATCCGCAGATTTCGCAGAGGGACGCAGATTGGAAGGCAGACGATGCGCCGAAATTTCAACAGGATTCACAGGATTTTACAGGATTCTCAGGAATAGAAATCCTCAAAATCCTGTCAATCCTGTTATCAAAAGACGGCGGCCCGGATTCAAACCGGCGGGTTTCTTCCGACCCGCGCCCA
>JAQTMF010000125.1 GCA_028714515.1 Chthoniobacteraceae bacterium
TTGCAAATGCGTCGCAGCGCATTTTTCGAATAGGGAATTTTGGATTTGCTACCCGGGGATTCGAACTTTTGTATGGGAATTGCCCGAACCTTTGAGAACTTTGCCCGAACCGCGCGAGAACATACAACACGCTAGGCATGACTCCCGGCATCAAGCCCCTGCACACGCCGAAGCGTTTTGGTGAATCCGAGCGGGGCAGTCTTCGGGAAAAATCCTATTAATCCTCAAAATCCTATTAATCCTGTTGGAAATTCCGCGCGCCGTCTGCCTTCCGCCCCCTTTTCCTTTCCATTCATCCTGTCTTTTGCGCCAGCTTCAATTCGTTAACAGCTCCTAACGCACCGTGATCAAGAAAGTTCATTACTGCTGGTTCGGCGGGAAAGTGCCCGCCAACGTGGCCGCCAATGTGGAGAAGTGGAAACGGCTTAACCCGGATTTCGAGTTTTGCGAGTGGAACGAAGGGAATATCGACGTCTCCGCCTACGCCTTCGGCCGCCGCGCGCTGGAGCAGAAGCGCTGGGGATACTTGGTCGATATCATCCGTCCGCAGAAGTTGTATACCGAGGGCGGCTTTTATCTGGACGCCGATATCGAGCTGATCCGCCCCCTGCGGTCGCTGGAGAAGGAGGGGGACTATCTCATCATGGGCTACATGTATTCCTGCGCGCTGGGCACCGCCGCTCTTTACAGCCCGCCCGGGCACCCCGTGATCGGAAAGATCCTGGAGCAATACCGTCACATTCGCCCGGACTGCTGGCCGGTGAGCAACTCCGTGTTTACGGACTATTTCGTCAACCGCGTCCCCGGCTTTCTTTTGAACGGGCGCCAGTGGAAGAGCGAGGAACTCAAGATTTCGCTCCACCCCAAGGAGTTTTTTGAACAGCCCGCCTTCGTGCGGGAGCAGGGCCTCTCCATTCACCATTTCAGCGGCTCCTGGATGCCGGAGCAAGAAGGCGCGGCCTATCGGGCGGAGGGGGGCGGATCCTCGCACAAGGTCAAGTGGGCCAAACGCAAGGTGCGCACCTATCTCGCGTTGCTGCACTCGGAATACCGGCGTGCCTACGCAAGGGCGCTTTTTGGGCTCCCGACGCGCGTCTCCAAGCCCTGGAAGGAGAGCGCGGAGTAGCGAGCAGCTCTATCGCGCCTTCTCCAGCGCGCGCTGGAGAAAATTCCGGCCCAGCGCCCGTTCCGCTGCGATCAAAGGCACCGTCGCCGCCGCATCCCACGGGGCGGGGCGGGCGGCGTCCTCCACGGTGGAAACCAGCAAGTGCTTGAGATGCAGGCGCTCCAGGAGTTCCTTGAGCCTCGTGATCATCGTGGCCGGATAAACCACGCGCAGGGGTTTTTGGAAAAGAACCGAAAAAACGGACGCGTGAAAGGAGTTGGTGATCACCGTCTCGGCATGCTGGATCAGCCAGAGGAATTCCGCCGGGCCCACCGGCGAGCGCCATCCTTTTTTCCCTCGGAACCCTTCCAGGTAATAAAGGGACCCGCCGGACTGCGCCTCAAGCGCGTGAGCGGCATCCATGATCAAGGGCCCCCGCCGCATATCGTAACAGAAAATGTATTTCCCGGCGGGCATTTTGCGCGGCGGCCGGGCCAGGCGGCTCCAGTCTTCGGGCGTGAGCAGCATCACCGGGTCGGGGATGCGGGGGCAGGGCCGTTGGGTCAGTTCTTCCACCGTCTCGGCTCCCTCCTGTTCGCGGCAGGAGAGAATGTCGATGGATTGCAGATACTCGCGCAACGCCGGCAGGAAGCTCTCCGGCACCTCGTCCCGCGCGCCAAAGCTGGGGGCGTAGGCGATGCGCGTCTTGGTGGCGGGGCTGTCAAAACGCAGGAAAAAGCGGGAGTCGCCGTCCGTTATCTGGGGGTTCCACACCTGATCGCTGCCACAAATTAGCGCGCCGTAGGCGGGCGCGCCAAGCTCCCCGGGCAGCCTGCCCATGCGCAGATGCGCTTGCTCAAATGCCAGAAAGGTATCTTGCTTAAAGGGTTTGAGGGCGAACTCTACCGTAACCCGGAAGGCCCTCCGCGCGTAACGGTAAGGCCCCAAGTCGAAACAGAGATAATCGCCCAGATGCGGTTGGCCGTTCCTGGTCGCGGGCAGGGGGATATCCAAAATGTGCGCCGTGTGGCCCATCTGTTCGACGGCCGTGAATAGCGCGTACTCCTGGAGCGTGGCTCCATAGTTATAGCCGTGATGGAAAGTCGCGATACCTGCGTTCATGGGGGTATTTACTCGGGCTGAATGGGTTTGAACCAGAACGAACGCACGAGGCGCATCCAAGGGAAGAGCACCCACCGCGTCGCCAGGAAAAGCTGGCGCTTTATCCAACCGATCCGGCTGAGGCTTTTCAGGTGATCGCGGTCGCCTTCCATGGCGTCGATGGTCGATTTTATTTCATAATTGCTGGCGATCAACTCTCTGGAGGTCGCCCAGGTGTCCACCACTTTCGTGAAGCCGAGCCCGTCGGGCCGGTACCACCAGTCCAACGGATGCGCGAGCCGGTGTTTTTTGAGAAAAGCGACGAGTTTTTGAGCCGCCAAGGGGGTGATGAGATACGCGGCGGCCATCAGGATTTTGTGGTTGGGCTTGCGCAGGGTGTAGGAAACCCCGTCCAGCCGGAGGCGCCCTTTCCACCAAAAGGAATTGGCGATGTGCCGCAGTAGGATCACCCGGTCTTTTTTCAACTCGGGAAGAAGGGGCGTGACCAACTCCCGCAAGGAGCCTTTGGGGAGCGCCACATCGTCTTCCAGGATGAGCGCGCCTTTCCCTCTCCGAGCCACTTTTTCCCAGAGCAGGATATGACTCAGTGCGCATCCCTTTTCGCCGGGAGTCAGCGGTTTTCCGTATACGGCGGTGGATAACGCGTCGTCGATCCATGCGTCGCTGAGGTCCGGGGCGAGGTTGCGTCCATCAACTCCCGGGAAGAAGGTGTATTCCACCCCCTTCCCTTCCAGTTGCGCGCGCATGTATTCTCGCCGCCGCGCCGCTTTTTCCAGGCTGATCACGAAGATATCGAAAGGTTGTACCATCACCGTTGTGGTTTGTCGCAAATATGAAAGATAACCTGGCGGCCTCGCAGCCACAAGCGGATCACGATCCATTCCACGGCTTTGGAACAGGGTGCGTTCAGAACCAGCCAGCCGCACCAGCCGCGCGAGCGTTCCAGAAGCCCGTGGCCGACTCTTTTTTTCCACGATGGCTCGCGTCCAAGATAAGTGTCGATCGCCTCGATCTTGTTGCGTTGGAACAGCGGCCAGCCGATGCAGTTTTTGATGTCATCGGGTTCCAAAGCTCTGCCAGGCTCGCCTTCCGGCTTTTTCGCATCGCGGGGCAGGCGGGTTGACTCGCTGACATTATCTCTGGCGTTCCTCCACAATACCTCCCCTCGCGCGGTGCGCACGAGCGTTACGGTCGTGCCGACGGGGTCTTCCACCGGCAGGCTCCAGGGGTCCATGAGCACGATATCGCTTTCCCAGCCGAAGGGATTGGGACAGAGGCGGCAGCCGGAGGGACGCCACCAGTCCAGATTAAAAGGAAGCGAGTCCCGCAACGCAACCGTGGGCGAACCGGGGGAATTCTCCGGGCCGCACGAAGTCTGTCCCGGCCAGCCGCGCCCCCGGAAGCGCATGGGCGCGGGGCAGGGAAAGGGCTGGTTCAATTCGCGGCAAAGCCAGCGGACATGATCAAGGGTTTTTTGCTGTTTGCAGAGGATCGCCACCTTGGTCAGCTCCACGCCGCTGTCGCGGTAGAAATTCTCCGCCGCCTGGATCTGGCAGTTGAGGCCGATGAAGAGCAGGCGGCGCAAGGGGCGGCCGCCGAGTTCCTTTTTCAGCCCCCGGGCGAAGGGAAACACGTAGTAGACGGAGTTGGCCATTTGCGCCACTTCCTCCGGCTTGGTGAAGTAGGCTCCTTCGTAATAGGGCGGCTCCGCGTTCCGCCGGACGGCGTAGACGGCATCCACCAGGCCTTGTTCCAAGGCCGCGCGTGCCAGCGCGTGCGCGATGCCGCCGGAGCTGGCTTCGTAGCGGACGCGCTCGTCTTTGGCGTGGGCCAGGGTGATATGCCGCAGCGTGCCGAAATCCGCCTCCGTCAGCGGCCGCTCCGGCAGTTCTTCGGCAGGGCAGACGTTGACGCACTTGCGGCACAGGACGCAGGCCGCGTGGTCCACCTGGATTTCAAAAGCGGGGTCTTCGTTGACCACGGAAAGCGCGCCTTTGGGGCAGACGGCCAGGCAGGCGCCGCAGCGCGTGCATCGGGACTCCTCAAAGACGATTTGGCGATCGGCGCAACGCAACACATTCGTCACAAAAAACGAAAAGCTCCCCACCGTCAAGGGAAGAAGGGGGAGGGGGCCGCAAGGCCTGTTTCGCCCCCACCAAAAAGCCTCGCGGCGGACGGGGAAAGGGTTCATAATAGCGCAACCTGAGCCATGAAAATCCTTTTCCTTCACGGTTTGCCGTTTTCCCTGGCGCACGGTGGCGTGCAAACGCAGATCGAGCAGACCAAGGCGGGGCTGGAACAAGTGGGCGTGGAAGTGGAGTATTTGCGCTGGTGGGATGAGCGGCAGACGGGCGACATCATCCAGGTGTTCGGCCGTCCCGGCACGTATTTCGTGGAGCTGGCCCATCAAAAGAAAATCCGGGTCGTCCTCTCCGACTTGCTGACAGGCCAGGGCTCCAGGGCGGCCTGGAAACGCCAACTGCAGCGCTGGGTGTTTCGCGGCATTGAGGCGGTTTGTCCCCCGGTTTTTTCCACAAATCTCTCCTCGCGCAGCTACCGCGCCGTGGATGCCTGTTTCGCGCTGACCCCATGGGAGGCGCGGCTCATGGAGACCCTCTATGGCGCGGATGCCGGCAAGATCCACGTGGTTCCCAACGGGGTGGAGGAGGCATTCCTCCGGGAGCCGGCGCGGCCCCGCGGAAAATGGCTGGTGTGCACTGCCACCATCACCGAACGCAAACGGGTTTTGGAGCTTTCCCGGGCGGCCCTTTTGGCGAAAACGCCGCTGTGGATCATTGGAAAACCGTATGCCGAGAGCGATTCCTACTTTGCGGAATTTCGGAAGATGGCCATGGCGCATCCCGATTTGATCCGCTACGAAGGGCCGGTTTCCGACCGGGGCATCCTGGCGGGAATCTACCGGGAGGCCCGCGGTTTTGTGCTTTTGAGCGCGATGGAAAGCCTCAGCCTTTCCGCGCTGGAGGCCGCCGCCTGCGAGTCTCCGCTGCTTTTGAGCGATCTGCCTTGGGCGCGCGCGAGCTTTGGGCCCGGCGCCTCGTATTGCTCTCTTGCCGGCGACGCGGCCACCGCCCGCTGCTTGAGCCGCTTTTATGAGGCGGCGCCGTCGCTTCCCCTTCCCGCGAAGCCGCTGACATGGGTGCAAGTGGCCCGGGAGATGAAAGGCATCTACGAGGCCCTGTTGAGCGCTTCGTGGTAGATCTCCACGTGCCGGAGCGCGATCTGGCGCGGATGATAGCGTCCCAGGGCGGTTTGCCTTCCCGCGAGTCCGACTCGCCGCGCCGCCTCGGGATTTTCCAAAAAAGAACGGACCGCCGCCAGCATGCTCCCGGGGTTTTCCGGGTCGCACAAGAGGCCGTCGATCTTGTCGGTAAAGAGTTCGGGCACTCCCCCGACGTTCGCCGCGATGACGGGGATACCCGCCGCCATGGACTCCAACACCGTCATCGGGCAATTGTCTTCCAGCGAGGGCAAGGCGAGCATGGCGGCATGAGGAAGATGCTGGCGCAGCGTGTCGCGATCCATGGTGCCGCTATATTCACACCACGGCCGCGTGGAGATCAGCGCTCGAAACTCCCTTCCGTAGTCATCCGTTCCGCAAGAGCCTACGAATTCAACCTTGAAGGCTTTCTCCGATGCGAGGGGATCAAGCGCCTTGATGAACGCATTTTGATTTTTCCTTTTGCAGATCACGCCAATGACGAGGATGCGCGGAGGCTCGCCGGGAGTCGGCTGCCCTTCAAAAAAGTGGGCGTCCACCGCGTTGGGCAAAACCCACGTGCGGCGCGCCAGATTCCGTACGGCGCGTTGTGTGTAGCGCGTGATGCAAATGACCCCGAGGGAACGCGGAAGCGTAAACTGTTCCAAACGGGCCACGAGCCAGGCATAGGAAAAGGGCCTGACGTTGTAGAGTTCCGCGATCAGCCGCATATTCCCATGGATTGTCAGCACGTTGGGAAAACCGGAGAAGACGGCGCTGATGGCGCAATCCCGCTCGGTCCCCTGGCCATGGACGATGTCGGGCCGGATCTCCCGGAGTTTGCTCCTGACCGCCCGGATGCATCCCTGGTAGCCGGTGGTTATCCATCCGGTTTTCGGAACAAGCAAGGAGTGATACCAGATATTATCCGCCAGTTTCTCCGGCGACTGGATCGGCCGCCGGGTGCAGCAGACCACGTGCACCTCCACGCCGGGCAGCATGGAAAAGCCTTGGAGAAGCGCCTCCGGCGCGGTCCCGAAACGGGGGGCGGGCTCGGCGTATTTTTGTTGGTGCTCCCGATTATCTGTCGTGAGCAGGACGATCTTCATCTTGCAATGGCGGGTTTTGGTGTTTGACCGGGAGGGAAAATGCGCCGGGCGTATTCGGCAAGCAGACGGTCGCCGTAATCCTGCCACGTATTCTTGACGGCGCCCTTGCGGTAGGCGGCCTCGCCCATCTGCAGGTTGCGTTGCGGATCCTCCGCCACCCGGATCATCGCCGCGGCGATTTCCTTGGGAGTCCGCTGGACAATATACCCCTCGACTCCATCTTTTACGAGGGTCGTCGCGCCGCTTTCGTGTGTGGCGATAATGGGGAGGCCGGTAGCCATCGCCTCGGGAATCACGCGGGCAAAGCCTTCTTCGCAGGAGGGGAAGACAAACGCAGTGCAGGTGGCCAGGAGCTGGCTGAGCGCCTGATGGCCGATATGGGGGATATGAGTGAATGTCCCCTCCCAGCGCGGCCGCTCTTTGGCGAAGTCGGATTTATAGCTTCCCACGCAGATCAACTCCGCCTTGGGATAAACTAGTTTTACCTGTTCAAAAGCGCGGAAGAGATACTGATATCCTTTCCGCAAGCAGATGGTTCCCACCGTGATGAAACGAGGCGCTTGCGGCGTGCTGTCGCGGGGCTTGAAAATGGACGTGTTGACGCCGAACGGATTAATGAAGCATTTTGATTCCGGCAATCCATTGGACACCATGGAGTCCCGCACAAATGTCGAGGGGCAAAGAATGACATCCGCCCGTTCCAGTTCCCGGTTCATGCGGGCGAACATCCAGCGGGGGATGGGCACATTCTCTCCGGGGTTCCAGAGATCGCACTCCCGCTGCCAGTAACCGTAATAGCTTGTTGGGTGGCTGTTGGGGCAGTCCACCACTTTGAGCGCGCCGACTCTGTCGGCGGCGTCGAACGGCTCCGTCGCATATCCCATAATTGCCTGCACAACGTTGCATCCCGGAAAAGGCTGGGCGAGAAACCAGCGTCTCCAGAGCGGGAAAAGCGCGTAAAAAGCGCGCTCGACCACGATCTGCGGGGCGAGGCGGTAAAACGGCCGCATGGCCAGTTGGAACGGCCAACACCGGCGGAATTGATCTCCTGGCAATCCCCGGCGATTCTTGTCGGTGATCCACAAACCAGCCAGTGAACCTCTCTCGGAAAATGCTTTTGCCGTCTCGGGCAAATGCCATCCACCGCATGTGCTCAAGTGAACTTTTGTTGTGGAAAGCATTCGGGTAAACCCGTAGCTTGGTTCCACCTAAATGTAAATGCGAATTCTAGATTCTCCGCCGCGCATCGCTCTGGTTTCCGGGTGTTTGAAACTCGGAGGGTCCACCACTTTTCTATGCAATCTGGGAGGGGAGTTGGCCCGGCGGAACATTCCCGTGCATGTCTTCAGCCTGGAGCAAGGCAACCCCCTGGCGGGCGATTTCCAATCGCTGCGGATTCCCGTTTCGATCCTGGACGATGGGCCGCGGATTTATGAAGACCGCCTCGCCGCATGTGCCGCCGCATTGCGCGCTTTTGAGCCGACGGTGGTGATTGGCAATCTCGGCCCGGCCTCATTTGAAGTTCTCCGCTATATGCCGCAAGGGATTGCGCGGGTGGGGGTGGCCCATTCCAACGAGGAGGGGGCTTACCGGACTCTTGCTATCTACCGGGACCACATGGATGCGGTAGTTGGGGTTTCAAAAATCGTTACGCAACGGTTGCAAGCAATGGAGGCCTTTTCGGGGAAACACGTTGCTTTGATCCATTGTGGCATCCCGATGCCGTCCGCTCTTTCGCCAGCCGATGCCTCCGGCGGACCGTTGCGCATTCTCTATCTGGGACGCCTGGAAGACGAACTGAAGCGGGTCCGCCTTTTCCCGGAGATTTACCGGCAGCTTTGTGCCAGCGGCATTCCCTTTCTCTGGACCGTGGCAGGCGATGGGAGGGAACGCGCCTTCCTGGAAGCGGAAATGAAGGGCGGCAGGCCGGATCAGCGCGTGGTTTTTACCGGGCAGGTCGAATACGCCGATGTTCCCGCGCTCATGGATGCGCAGGATGTGCTGCTATTAGTCTCCTCTTCCGAAGGGCTCCCCTTGAGCCTTCTCGAAACCATGGGGCGCGGAGTGGTGCCCGTGGTATCGAACCTGGAGAGCGGAATCCCCGAAGTGGTCAACCCGGCCAATGGAATGCTGGTTCCCGTGGACGACGTGCCGGGCTACGCGCGGGCATTGGTTTATCTCCATCACCACCGGGAGGAACTGGCCGAAAAACGCCTCCAGGCCCGCGCACAGGTGTATCCCGCTTATTCCACTGCCACCATGGCCGATCGCTGGCTTGCTTTGGCCGCGTCGTTTTCTTCTTCCGCCCCGGCGCGGTGGCCCGCGAAAACAGATATCCTCCCCCCCCTGGGCCACGAGCATGCCTTTGCCTTTTCCCTGGCGGGCCGATGGGGCAGGCGGCTCCTGCGCAAGCTGCGGCGTTAGGGCGCGGCCGCCGTCTCGAGGCGTTGCGCGCGGCGTTTGGCGAGGAGCCCCCGCACATAGGCGGCGGTGGCTTGCATGTCCTTCCAGAACAGCGCGGCAAACAGGCCGGTCCCCGCGATCACGACGCCGATCTCCGCTTCCAGCAGGTGGCGGCCTGCTTCCTGGAAGAGCGCGAGGCTTGCGGCAAACAGCGCGCCATACAGCGCGCACGGCAGCGCGGACTGCCGGAATAGCCGGCCGCAGCCGAGCCCGAAGAGCCGCGGCCCCTTGAGCGTGATATACCAGAAGCCGAGCCCCATCAGCCCATACAGCGCGGTAAAGGCGATGTAGCCCACCAGGCCGAAAAACTTGGTGCCCAAAATGGCCACGGCAATCCCCACCGCCGTATCCGCGATCAGGATGAAGGCATAGCCTTTCAACCGCTTGGCCATTACGAAGCAGAAGGAAAGACAA
>JAQTMF010000126.1 GCA_028714515.1 Chthoniobacteraceae bacterium
CCAACCAGGTCTACGCGCTCGACTGGACCGGGAAAATCATCTCGGGACAGGGCCCCTACAACTACCGTTATCTCAAGGGGCGTTTGAACTGGCCGCTCAGCGGGTTTAACTCCTCGGCGTGGTTTTTGGATCAAGACGTGATCCGGAGCGTGAGCGCGAGTCCCGGAGACATCCGGCTCATCGCCGCGCGAAAGACCACGCCTCTGCCGGGGAATACGGGGTATCCCTTCGAGGCGGTGAACGCCGCTTCGTGGAGGATGGGGAATGTCCAGGGGATGCACACCTTCTTTACTGGAAACGAAGAGCCGATGTACGGCGCCAGGCTCGGAAGATTGGTGGCGGGGGCGAGTTACGATAACTACAACGGAGGCACCAACCTGTCGAATTCCATCACGGCGAAAGGGGCGTTCGTTTCCACTTCCGCGGCCTCCATCCCGCTTGACGGCGTGGCGGTGGGGAAAAACACGGCCTTGGCGGCGGGCGACCTGCCGGGAGATTGGGACAATGGCCCCTCCAGTATTCGCGATGGTCCCTACATCAACAAGCCTGACGAGGGCGACAAGGGGGGCGATACGCCGTATTCCTGGAAAGGCCGGGATTGGATGTCGGCATTGACGGCCTCGCTGTTCACGCCGAATCGCCAGATCCCCTCGGCGGTGATGTTTGGCTCGCTCTCCACGGGGGTCATGGCGAACCGGCCCTGGCAGACTTTGTTGTTCCACCCGGACCCGTCGGGCCTGCATCCCGGCTCCAAAGACCGGAAGGGGGACGGATCTTCCGGCGTCGGCATGCCCGCCGATCACTTGTGGCTGGATCTCTTTAATATGCCGGTCGTGGAGCCTTACGCGATCAGCGAGCCGCTCTCCACGGCGGGGCGGATCAACATGAATTACCAGATCGCGCCGTTTACCTACCTGACCCGGGAAACGGGGGTGCGCGCGGTGCTGAAATCCGAGAAAGTCATCGCGATCGCGGACAGCCAGGCGGGTTCCTATAAGTTGACCTACGGCTCCACCTCGTCGGTTCGGTTGGGCGTCAACGCGGACGAAACGCTCAAAGGGTTCGCCGCCCGCTTTACGGCGAAGGAGCTTTTCCGCAGCGCCAGCGAGATCTGCACGCTGCCCATCGTCCCCACCGGCGCGACCTACGATAAATTAGCGGATACCAATATCGCTTCCAACTACTGGACGACCACCACGAGCGGCCACCGGCTCACCGGGGACAACAGCCGCGAGCGGCCTTACGCGACGATCTACCCCCGGCTGACCACGAAGTCGAACACGTTCACGGTGCATGTGCGCGTGCAGGTGCTCAAGAAGTCGGTGCGGACGCCGGCCGCTTCCTGGGATGAGGGCAAGGACTCCATCGCCAGCGAGTACCGCGGATCGCAGACGATCGAGCGGTATGTGGACCCGAATGACGCCAAGATTCCCGATTTCGCGGACCCGTCCCACGCTTCGGATTCGCTGAATCATTTCTACCAGTTGCGGGTGCTCTCGACGCGGCGGTTCACGCCGTAGGCCGGATTCGCACGCTCTCCGCTGCTTTTGCCTTCCCCTTTGTTTTCTCTTCCCCGAAATAAAACCAGCAGTCGTTCATCCCCATGAAAATACGCACGTTCCTGTTATGTAGCCTTTTGCTTGTCCCGGCGTTTTTATGCCGTGCCGAAAAACCGATTTTGAACCTTTCGCCCAGTGACAACGGGGTGGAGATCGACGCCGGCAGCATGGGAAAATTCGTCTTCCCGGTGCCGGGGCTGGTGATCAAGGCGAATGACTATAGCGGGGAGAAGGCGGGCGGCGTGGAGGTGAAGGGCAACACGATCGTGGCGAAGTATCCCTGCGGCGCGACGCTGAAGATCGCGGTATCCAACCAGGACAAGACGGCGGCGTTTTCCTTTGAGGGAGTCCCGGCGGAGGCGAAGAATTTCATGTCGCCGATGCAGATTCCGATGACGTTTGGCAAGGGAGGCCGGTATGCGTTTAACCAATCGCCGCTGACGCCGTTCCCGGAGGCGAAGGAGAAGCAGATTGTCGCCGGGGCGGGGGCGACGAAGTTTACGGTGGTGGACCCGATGGATAGCGGGTTTTCCGTCCAGACGCCGCAGAATTACCAGCAGGTGCAGGATAACCGCGTCTTCGGATGGCAGGTGTTCATGTATATCTTCAACTACACGTTTAAGGAGCACCCGGGCAAAACGGATTTCGTGCTAAAGTTCAACCCGGTTGACGGCGCGGAGGCAGCGGCTCCGGCCTCTTCCGCTCCTTCCGCCGCGGCTCCGGCTCCCGCCGCGCCAAAGACGCAGCTTGCGCTTGCTCCCGTCGCCAGCGGGGTGCAGATCGACGCGGGGAGCATGGGGAAGTTTGTTTTTCCGGTGCCCGGCCTGATTATCAACCCGAACGATTACGCCGGGGAGAAGGCGGGCGGCGTGGAGGTGCAGGGCGACACGATCGTGGCGAAGTATCCTTGCGGGGCGACGCTGAAGATCGCGGTTTCCAAGCAGGAGAAGACGGCGGCGTTTTCCTTTGAGGGAGTCCCGGCGGCCGCGAAGGGGTTCGTCTCGCCGATGCAAATCCCGATGACGTTCAGCAAGGGGGGGCGGTATGCATTTAACCAAGAGTCGCTGACGGCGTTCCCGGAGACGAAGGAGAAACAGATCGTCGCCGGAGTGGGCGCGGCGAAGTTTACGGTGGTGGACCCGATGGATAGCGGGTTCTCGATCCAGACGCCGCAGAATTACCAGCAGGTGCAGGATAACCGCGTCTTTGGATGGCCGGTGTTCATGTATATCTTCAACTACACGTTCCAGAATCATCCGGGCGAGAACCAGTTCGTTTTGCAGTTTGCCTCCTATGAGGGCGCGGCGGGCGCCACGGCCGCGGGCGCTCCGCGCAAGTTCCTGGTGGACCGCTATGGCCAAAGCGCGCGCAAGGATTACCCCGCGAAGGTGAAGAGTGATGAGGAGTTGAAGGCCGACGTGGCCAAGCAGCAAGCCGCTTTGCCGAAAACCGCCGGTCCCGCCCGGGATATCTACGGCGGCCTGGCTGGAAGCGGCCAGAAATATGGCCTGAAGAAGACCGGCTTTTTCCACGTGGGCGAGGCGGGCGGCCGCAAGGTGCTGGTGACGCCCGACGGCAATGCCTTTTTCCAGCTTTCCGTCTGCGGGATTACTTTGTGTGATGACTACACGACGGTCGGCGGCCGGGAGCGCACCTACGAATGGATTCCGCCCAAGGACGCGCAATTCGGCTCCGCCTGGAAACCGAACACGCCGGGCGTGGTGTCGTTCTATCAGACCAACTGGATCCGCAAATTCGGGAAGCCGTTTTCGATCGAAGAGTGGTCCGGCCAAGTGGTCGAGCGGATGCGGGCGTGGGGCTTCAACAGCGCCGGAGCGTTTTCCGCGCAGACGAAGACGATGCAGGCCGAGAAGTTCCCTTATGTCTCCTTCCTGCCGCTCGGCAAGTGGGACGGTGTGAAGGTGTTGCCGGATAAAGTCGGCGCGGCCGAGGTGCTGGACCCGTTTGCTCCCGGTGTGGAGGAGGCTTTGGAAAAGCAGTTCGCTCAAAAGATCGGGCCCAAGGCGAACGATCCGCTCTTGATCGGCTACTTCCTGGGCAACGAACAGCATTTCGAGCTGTTGCCCAAGATGGTGCCTTCCTACAAGGCCAGCAAGGTGGCCGCGAAGGGCAAATTGGTCGAGACGCTTCAGGCGAAGTATGGGGATATCGCCAAGTTCAACGCGGCATGGAACCCGGCTCAGCCGTTTGCCGGGTTCGAGGATTTGAAGGAGGCTCCGCTCTTTATCCGCACGGATGCCGCCGCGGCCGACATGCGGGCGTTCTTCCGGCTCTATCTGGATTCGTATTACTCCATGGTGGCCCGTGTGTTTCATCAGTATGACAAGAACCACCTCTTGATCGGCAGCCGCTGGACGCCGGGGACGGCCAACAACGAGGATGTGGTGCGCGCGGGCGGCAAGTACCTCGATGTCGTGAGTGTCAACTATTACACTTACCCGATGGAAAAGGATTTCCTGAAGCAGGTCTACGATTGGAGCGGCGGCCGGCCGATTATCTTGAGCGAATGGTATTATAGCTGCACCGACCAGGGGCTTGGCGCGCATACCGAGCTGAAGGATCAGGCCGAGCGGGCGCAAGGCTACCGCAACTATGTGGAGCAGGCGGCGGCGACGCCGTATGTGGTCGGCTCGCAGTGGTTCATTTACTCCGACCAGTCGATCACCGGGCGCTTCTTCGAGGGGTTCAACGGCGAGGGCAACAATACGGGCTTTGTGAACGTGGCGGACCGTCCCTACGACGAACTCGTCGCGGCGGCCTGCACGACGCATGCCCGCGTCTATGACGTGATGCTCGGCAAGGAAAAGCCGTTCGTTTTCGACGACCCGCGTTTCAGCAGCAAGGGGAAGGGGGGCGCGGCGCGCATTGTGGCGATTCCCAAGGCGTTGCCGGGCTTCAAGTTTGACGGCTCCACCACCAACTGGCCGGGCCGGCCCGCCACGCCGGTCGAGCCGAGCCGCCTGGTCTTTGGCAACCCGAACCCGGCGTTGCGGGGCGACTTCCGCCTCTGCTGGGACGACAAGGCGCTCTATTTCTTGATCCAAGTGAAAGACAAGACGCCGATGCTCAATGAGAAGGATCCGAAATCGCTCTGGAGCGGGGACGGCATCGAACTGTTCATCGGCGCACGGAATATCAAGGACGGCGGCTCGATGACCTTCAGCGACCGCCAGATCCTCCTCGGCGCGGGCAAGGAGCCGAAGATTTTCATTGCCGACCACGCGGAGGAGAGCGCGCAATGCAAGATTCTCACCGTCAAGGACGTGACCGGCGACGGCTACGTGCTGGAGGCCATTGTGCCGTGGAGCGTTCTGGGCATCACCCCGGCGGCGGGCGCGGAGTTGCTCTTCGACGTGGGGATCGATAACAGCGACGACGGCCAGACGCGCAAGCAGCAGCTCATGTGGAACGGCACCGCGAAAAACGTGGGCGACCGCGGCTCCTGGGGCCGGGCGCGGCTGGTCGAGAACTAGAGCAGCCGTTGCGTTGTTTGGAATCTTCCCGGCGTGTTCCCGTGAATGGGGCGCGCCGGGTTTTTTGTGTACCGGCGGGCCGGGCTGTTTCGGCTTCCGAAGCCGGAACGAGGGCATGAAAAAACCCTGGAGCCTTTTGTTTACCGGCTTCCAGGGCGAATTTGCCTCGGAGAAAAAATCGGGCCGACTGGATTCGAACCAGCGACCTCTTGAACCCCATTCAAGCGCACTACCAAGCTGTGCTACGGCCCGATTTAAGAGCCGTGAATCTTGGCTTTCGCGGCCGAATTAGCAAGCGGAAAAACGTCTTTTGCCCTCCTTTTCGCGCGTCTTCTCTGGAATTTTTTCTCTCGCTCACACCGTTGGCGCGGACGAATCGATTCGTTTCTCCGTTCGAAAAAATCCGCCGATAATTCTTCCCTTGTGGCGGGGCTTTTGCATCATGCACCCATTATGAGCAAAGCTGCTATTATCGACCGCATCGTCAACCCGGGCATTATTGCCGTCATTCGCGCCAACTCCTCGGAGCAACTCCTTTCCGTTGCCGAGGCCCTGTACAAAGGGGGCGTTATTGGCCTGGAGGTGACGATGACGACGCCGAATGCGCTGCAGGTGATCCATGATGTCGCCGAGCGTTTCGGGAACAAGGTTCTGGTCGGCGTTGGCACGGTGCTGGACCCCGAAACCGCCCGGGCTGCCATTCTTGCCGGTGCGGAGTTTGTGGTTTCGCCCGTGACGCGCCCGGAGATCATCCGCATGTGCAACCGCTACGGCAAGCCGGTCGTCTGCGGCGCTTATACGCCCACGGAGGCGATCACGGCCCAGGAGTCCGGGGCCGATTTTGTGAAGATTTTTCCGGCCGACCAGCTCGGGCCGCAATATATCAAGAACCTCCTCGCGCCGTTGCCGCAGTTGCAGATCATCCCCACCGGGGGCGTGACGTTGCAGACGGTGGACGCGTTCATCAAGGCCGGGTGCGTGGCGTTGGGGGCCGGTTCCAGCCTGGTGAGCAAGGAGGTTCTCAAGAACCAGGATTGGAAGAAGCTCACCGAGACGGCCGCCGCGTTTGTCGAGGCGATCGCCAAGGCGCGCGCGTAAGGTTCGCCTTGCAGGCCGGTTTGCCCCTTTTCCCGGATCGCGGGGAGGGGCCGGCCGGGTGTATGCGGTTTGACTTTTCCCCGGGCGCGGGGGATAGATTGTTTTTTATGAAAATGCGTTTCCTTTGGGCTGTGGCGCTGGTGTCGTTTTCCGTTGCGGCGTGGGCGGATGGCCCTCAGGCGACGCCGGTGGATCTGAAGTCGATCGCCGTGAGTCTCGGGGCCGGTACTCCGGCGCCCACCCCGGCCGCGTCGCGTCCGGCGCCTCCGCCGGTGGTTCCGTTTGAAAAGCTGATTCCGTTTCTGCCGGCCGCGCCCGAGGGGTGGACGGCGGAGAAGCCGTCCGGGTCGGTGACGGATGTGGAGGTGTTCCGCTTGAGCACGGCTTCGCGCATTTATGAAAAGGGGGACGACCAAAATGCCGCGGTCACGACGGTGACGGTGCTCGACGCGGGCGGCCACCAGGGGTATTTCGATGCCACCACGGGGGGCTGGAAGGCCAATTCCCAGACGGGGGACGGCTATGACAAGACGGTGGAGATTGACGGGCTGCCCGGGTTCGAGCATTACAGCCGGACGGCCCAAAGCGGCTCGCTCTCCGTGATTGTGGCGAAGCGCTTTTTTGTCCAGATCGATGTGAAGAACCAGGAGCCCGCCGCGCTGCGGGAGTGGCTCAAAAAGCTCGATCTCAAGAAGCTGGCGGAGCTGAAGTAGCGCGTTCTTTGCCTTGCCCGCCGCTTCGGTCGCGGGCAGGCTTTTCCCCCGATGATGACGGATGCTGCATCGCCCTCGGTGGTCGCGCTGCCTTCGATGCGTTCGGCGGTTTATCACCAGGGTTGCGGGGATGTTCCCCTGCATTCGCATGAGGAGTTGGAGTTGGTGATGGTGCTCCAGGGGACGCCGGGAGTTCAGACGGGGGAGGCTTATTTGGAGAGCCGCCGGGGCGATCTTTTTATTTTCCCCGCGAAGACCGCGCACGACCAGCGGTGCCGGGGCCGCTGGCGCACGCTGTGTGTTTTGTTCGCGAATACGGGGCGGCTGATCGAGGAGACGCCGCGTGTTGTAGGGTGCGCGCGGGAATCGCGCATCCGCCGGTGGATGGAGGAGCTTGCCGTGCTGCACAGTTCCAGCGTTCCCGCGATTGTTTCGGATTGTCTCCTGCTGGCGTTGCTTACGCAGATCGGCCATTTTGAGGATAGTTTGAAGACGATGGCGGCGCTGCCTCCGGCGCTGGCGAAGGCGGTGCGTTTCCTGGAGCAGCGCGCGGGCGGGGAGGTGGATGCGGGCGCGCTGGTGCGGCATGCGGGGGTCAGTTACAGCCGCCTGGGGGCGTTGTTCCGCGCGCATTTTGGATGCGCTCCCCTGCAATATCATCAGCGGCTTCGGATGGATTTGGCAAAGAGGCTCTTGCTCAATCCGTATGCCAGCATCGACGAGATCGCGGGGCAGGCGGGGTTTGCGGATGCGAATTATTTCTGCCGGTTGTTCCGGAAGGTGCACGGGGTTGCTCCCGGGAAATGGCGGCGGGAGGCGATGGCGCGCCCGCCAGCCGCAGCCCGCCCCGGTGGCGTTTTGTGCTAAAATGCGGGGGTTTCCTCCCTTACGCCGTTGGGGCGTGTTTGCTACGTTGCCGGGAATGAAAACTCCTCCTGTTTCCACGATTTTCGATACGGATATGTCCGGCGATTGTGACGATACCGGCGCGTTGGCGGTTTTGCACAAATTGGCCGATCGCGGCGAGGCCGAGGTGCTCGCTTGCGTGGTGAATGGCATCGACAGGGACCGGGCGGTGGCTGCTTCCGTGAGCGCCGTCAATACGTATTACGGCCGCCCGGGGATTCCGATCGGCGTTTACCAGGGAGACCGTTGCCAGCCGACGGACAGCCTTTATACGGCGGCGTTGCGGGACGAGTTTCCGCATCACGCCCTGCCGGACGACCAAATGCCCGCCGCGCCGGGGGTGTACCGGGCCGCGCTGGCGGCCGCGCCGGACGGGAGCGTCACGATTATTAGCGTCGGGTTCCTCATCAACCTGCGGGAGTTGATGGAATCGCAGCCGGACGCCCACAGTCCGCTCGCGGGCATGGAGTTGGTGCGCCGGAAGGTGAAGCATGTGGTGCTGATGGGGGGCGATTTTCCGCAAAGCGGCGGAGAATACAATCTGGCCCATTGCGGAGTCGGCCCCGATAGCCAATTTGTGATCGAGAATTGGCCGACGCGGATTCTTTTTCTGGGGTGGGAGATCGGCAATCGCGTGAAGACGGGCAACGGGCTTGCCGCGACGCCTGTCTCGAACCCGGTGCGGCGCGCCTATGAGCTTTACCACAATGTGCTTGTCGCGAAGCGGCCGAGCTGGGACCTGATGACGGTTTTGGCGGCGGTGCGCGGGGCGGAGCCGCTCTGGACGGTGAGTTCGCCGGGGTATTGCGAGATGGCGGCCAATGGGGCGAACGGGTGGGTTGGCTCGCGGGATCGCGGCCATGCGTACCTGATCGAGAAGGAGACTCCCGAAGCGGTGGCGCGGGCGCTGGAGGAGTTTCTGGCGATGCCGCCGGGACGGTAGGGGGAGATTGCCCCTAGTAGCTCTTGCGCATGTTGCTGGGCAGGATGCCTGCCTCGGCCCGGTATTTGGCGACGGTGCGCCGGGCGATGGGGATGCCGCGCTCGGTGAGGATGTCGACGATTTCTTTGTCGGAGAGCGGGTTGCGCGTGTCTTCGGTTTTGACGAGGTCGATGATGGCGTTTTTGACGCTGGTGTTGCTCATCGTTTCGCCGCCCGCGGTCTGGTAGCCGGGGGTGAAGAAGTATTTAAGCTCGAAGACGCCCCACGGGGTGGCCATGTATTTGCCGGAGATGGCCCGGCTGACGGTGGTTTCGTGGACGCCGACGACTTCGGCGACTTGCACCATGGTCAGCGGATGCAGGGCGGTGGGCCCTTTTTCAAAGAAGTCTTTCTGACGCTCCAGGATCTCGTTGGCGATGTTGGAGATGGTCTGCTGGCGCTGGTGGATGCTCTTGATGAGGAATTTGCCGCTGCGGATTTTCTCCCGGATGTAGTCCCGTACGTCGGCGGGGTTGCCGTCCTGGGCCATCAGGTCTTTGTAGGTGTTGGAGATGCGCAGGTGGGGGATCTGTTCGCCGTTGAGGCTGACTTGCCACTGGCCGCTGATTTTCTCCACCGTTACGTCCGGCAGGACGTAGTTGGTCATGTCGGGGGTGAAGAGTTGCCCGGGCTTGGGGTCGAGGGTGGAGA
>JAQTMF010000127.1 GCA_028714515.1 Chthoniobacteraceae bacterium
TCCAGAAAAACCACTGGTGGGGCATCCAGACCGCCCCATTCCAATAACCGCCGGGCTCGTAATACGCGGCGGATTGATCCACCGTCGAAAGGCCGATGCGCGTCCAGAGTTCCCGGGGCGAGCGCAGGTGTTCGAGCATCCTGCCGACCTGCTCCTTCGTGCAAACGCCGCCGAGCATCGGGCTCAGCCCATCCAGCCCCCGGTTGAAATTCTCGCCGCTCGCGTGCCGCAAAATCCCCGCCGGGCAGCCCGCCTCATCGTGGCAGACATAGCCGAAATAGCCCGACGCCTCATCCCAGGCATGCTCCTGCATCGCCGCCGAAAAAAGCGCGATATCCTCGTCATAAGCGGCGACATCCCCGCCGATCCCCAGCTCCACGGCCGCCATGCGCAAAATCTTCGCCGTGCGCACACAATGCGCCGTATTCACCATCGGCGCGACGAACCGCGCGAGATAGTTCCGGTGAACGTACTGCTGCGGCGGGTAATCGTCCCAGCCGCCGGAATTGTAGAAATAATCCCAAGTCTTGAGCAGGTTGGAGCGGAAACCGCGCGTCGCCGAACGGGGATCGCGCCCGCTCAGGAAATGGTGATACTGCCGCAGGCGCGGGTAGCAACGCTCCAGCAACTCCCGGGATTGCGTCCGGTTCCACAAATCCAGGAAAAGATAGTGCTGCACCGGAACGGGCGAACCGTGGTGCGCAAAAGCGGCATGCGGATCGCCGGGCTCCGTCAGGTAGGCGTCCAGGCAATCGACCGCCCGCTGGACATCCATTTCAAGCAGCCCGAGGCCGACAAAACCGGAATCCCACGTATAAAGCGAGTCCCACCAGCGGCCCGGCGTATTGTGCTTGATGAACGCCCGGCGTCCGCAAGCGGGGTAGACAACATTGGCCAACGTCGTCGCCCGCATCAACTGCTGGCTCAACGCAAAAGGCTGCCCGGCGGGAAGCGCGTCAGGCACGGGAACCTTCGCGCGCCCGTCCAGGAAGGCCTTTTTACAAGCCCCCGCGTCCCCCAGGAAAGCGGCGAGCCGTCCGGTCACCTCCGCAAGGCTTCCGCTGCAAACCACCCCGCGAATCGTCGTGACCGAATGCGGCTCCAGCGGGATCGGCCGCAGAAAAACGTCGGTATAATGCCCCTCGCCCTCCCCCTTGAGAACGGAGTGGACGTGATCATGCACCTGGTGCCGCAGAAAAACATCGAGATCGGCGCAAAGCAACTCGCGCAACTGGAATTGCTCATACTCCCACGCGATCCCGTAGCAATGGGGCAGACCGGGGTAACGCAACACCGCGCTGCGCGCGCCGGGGCCCGGCAAAATCTCCGGGCGGAATTCCCGGCCGTCCGCTTCAAACCGCACATCGGCCGCTTGCTCCGGCGCGCAAACCACAAACCCGTCCAGCTCCAAAGCATCGCCGCCCTGCGAAACCAGCGTCACCCTCTTTTCCCCTTCGCGGAGCCTGAACGCGTGCAACGCAAAATCTCCCGTGCCCCGAAGCGAAACCCGCTCCTCGAGCGCCCCCTCCCCCTGCAACATCGCCACCGCCCCCTCGGCGGCCCGGTACCGCAACAGCAAAACCGCCCCGCCCTCCGCCCGCCGGGCGGGAAGATCGTACACCACGCGGTCGCCCGCCTCCCGGCCAAAATCCTTGCCCAAACCGCTGCCGCCGACAAACCCGCTCGCGCGGATCTCCCCGCGCAAAAGCAAATCCGGCACCAAGTGATCCTGCGGGCGGAACCGGGCAAAATCGAGCGCGCGGTAATCCAGCGCATCCACCCAGCGCGCCCCGGCCGGCAAACGGGCCGCCCACGGCCGCACCGCCGGGAATTGCAGCGACGCCATCCAGTGCAGCACAATCCCCTGCGGATCGCCCGAGCGATTCACGCATTCGCACTGAATAAAGCGCTCATTCTCGCCGCCCCGCGCAAAAGCAACGTCGCAAAAAACGCGATCCTTCCACTCCAGCTCGTGGCGATGCGAAAAATAACCCAAATCCGGCGAAGCCTCCCACGGGTGATACCCCGACTCCCACAAAACATTGGGAACATCCACCCTCCCGCGAAAAAACCCCGGGAAAACACTCAAATCAAAACGCCACCCCCGCCGGGAATCCGCGATATGCGAAACCCCGATGTATTTCTTCGTATACGGCCCCCAGGCGGGGAGATTCAAATCGTGCGCGGGCTTGGAGTGTGGCATCGGAAGCAGGCAAGTTTAGGCGATAGAACATCTACGAAAAGAGATTTCAGGGAAAGAGAGAACTGCAAACAGAGGCATTGACCGCGAGCCCCGGCAGGGCTCTTATCGGAGCCATGGCCGCCGCCGTCGTCCCGGACTACCTGCTCATCGACATCAGCAACTCCTTCACCAAGCTCATCCCCGCCACACGCGAGGCGCTGCTCGGCGAATCCTCCCGCATCCCCACCCCCCGGCTCACCGCCGCCGCCCTCCGCCACGCCGTGGGAAAAGAAACCTTCCGCAAAGGCGTCATCCTCTCCAGCGTCGTCCCCGACGCCGAAGCCGCCGTCGAAGCCTTTGCCGCGAGCCTCCGGGCCGAAGCGGGGCACAAACCGCCCCGGCTGCTGAAAGTGAACCACAAAATCAAACTCGGCGTCGCGGTGGACTACCCCAAGCCCGCCTCCATCGGCGCGGACCGCCTGGCCAACGCGGCCGGAGCGGCGGCCCTCTACGGAGCCCCCGCCATCGTCATCGACTTCGGCACCGCCGTCACCTTCGACGTCCTCGCCGCGCCCCGGCGCATCCCCACCTACGCGGGCGGCGTCATCGCGCCGGGCCTCGAAGCCATGATCGACTACCTCTACCAGCGCACCGCGCTCCTGCCGCGCATCGACCTGCGCGAACCGGTCAAAGCCATCGGCAAATCGACCATCGACGCCATGCTGGCAGGCGCGGTCTACGGCTACCGGGGGCTCGTGCGGCAGATCTTGGAAGAAATCCGGCGGGAAATGAAAATCGGCCGCCGCCTCCACACCATCGCCACGGGCGGCTACGCCGAACTGATCGCCGAGCGCCTGCCCGAAGTGCAGCAAGTGCACCCCAACCTCACCCTGGAAGGCCTGCGCATCATCGGCAACCTGAACCTCCCGTAGCTAGCACATAGCCGCCCTCGTTGCCCTCGTCGCGCGCCCCTCACATCGCGCCCCTCTCGTTCCCAAGCTCCAGCTTGGGAACGCCCCTGTCTTCGAGCTCCAGCTTCGAAACGGTGAACACCCCCCAGCGCCCAGCATTCCGAAAAAAACCGTCACCAAACCCCCTTGACACCGATGCGCCCCCTCCTATTGCTAGCAGCCATGCTCCCGATCCTCGCCCCCGCCGCCACCCCGCTCCGATTTTACCTCGGCACCTACACCCGCCCCGGCGGCGGCGCAGGCATCTACACCGGCATACTCGACCCGGAGACCGGCAAACTCACCGCCCCCACCGTGGCGGCCCAAGCGCCCGACCCCAGCTTCCTCGCCCTCTCGCCCGACGGGAAATTCCTCTACGCCGCCCTCGAAACAAAAGAAGGCGCGGTGGCGGCCTACCGCGTCGAACCGGGCGGCGCGACACTCGCCCCGCTCAACGAAACGCCCGCCGAAGGCGCGGCCACCTGCCACGTAGCCGTGGACGCCACCGGGCATAGCGTCCTGGCAGCCAACTACAACGGCGGCAACTTCGCCGTCTTCCCCACCCAGCCCGGCGGCTCCCTGGCCCCGCGCGCCACCCTCTTCGCCCCCTGCGGCTCCGGCCCCCATCCCAAGCGCCAGGCCCAGCCCCACGCCCATTGCATCCTCACCGACCCCACGGGCCGCTTCGCCTACGGGTGCGACCTCGGCTCGGACCGCGTCTGGGCATGGAAACTCGACACCGCCCGGGGAACGCTCACCCCGCTCGACCCGCCCGCCGGGATAACCCCCGCCGGAGCCGGGCCCCGCCACGCCGCCTTTGGCGCCGGCAGCCGGTTCCTCTACGTCTGCAACGAACTCGCCAACACCGTCACCGTCTTCACGCGCGACACCGCCTCCGGCACCCTCGCCCCCCTCCAAAACATCCCCACCCTCCCGGAAAACCTGCGAGCCGATCCCGCCTTCGCCACCGCCGAAATCGCCTGCCATCCCACCGGCCGGTGGCTCTACGTCTCCAACCGCGACACCACCGGCGGCGGACGCGACACCGTGGCCGTCTTCGCCATCGCCGACGACGGAAAATTGACCTTCCTCGAAGCCGCCCCCGCGGGCGTCAAAGTCGCGCGCGGCTTCGCCCTCGACCCCGCCGGACGCTGGCTCCTCGTCGCCGGGCAGGAAGACGGGCGGATCGCCGTCATGCGGATCGACCCGGCAACCGGAACCCTCTGCGCGACCGGCCAAACCGCCGCCGTCCCCGCCCCCGTCTGCGTCCTCTTCGCCCCTCGGTAATCTCCCCGTCTCCCCATCACCGCCCCTTCCCCCTCCCGCGCGTCATGGAAAATCCGGCTGGGCGCGGCCGCGCCAAATTGCTAGCGTAAAAAGCAAATGCGACTGCTCATCACGGGAGGCTGCGGCTTTATCGGATCCAACTTCATCCGCTACATCCTCGAACACTACAGCCCCGCCAGCGTCACCAACGTAGACGCGCTCACCTACGCGGGCTCGCTCACCAACGTCGCCGGGCTGGCCCAGGCCCACGGCGAACGCTACGACTTCTTCCAGGCCGACATCGCCAACGCGCAGCAAATGGACGCGTTGATGGAAAAACACCCCTTCTACGCCATCGTCAACTTCGCCGCCGAGAGCCACGTAGACCGCTCCATCGACTCCCCGCAAAACTTCGTCCACACCAACGTCCTGGGCACCTCCGTACTCCTCGACTGCGCCCGCCGCCACGGCGTCCGGCGCTTCGTGCAAATCTCCACCGACGAAGTCTACGGCTCGCTCGGCCCCGAAGGGCGCTTCACCGAAAAAAGCCCCCTCGACCCCAGCTCCCCCTACTCCGCCAGCAAAGCCGGGGCCGACCACCTCGCCCTGGCCTTCCACAAAACCTACGGCATCGAAGTCCTCGTCACCCGCTGCTCCAACAACTACGGCCCCTACCAGTTCCCGGAAAAATTGATCCCGCTGATGATCCTCAACGCCCTGCGCGGCGAGCCCCTTCCCCTCTACGGCGACGGGCGCAACGTCCGCGACTGGATCCACGTCGAAGACCACTGCCGCGCCATCTTCTCCGTCCTCCTGGAAGGCACCCCCGGCGAAGTCTACAACATCGGCGGCGGCGGCGAGCGGGAGAACCTGGACATCGTCAAAACCATCCTCGCCCGCCTCGGCAAACCCGAAAGCCTCATCCGGCACGTCACCGACCGTCCCGGGCACGACCGGCGCTACGCCATCGACCCCGCCAAAATCCAAGCCGCGCTAGGCTGGAAACCCCTCCACTGCCTCGAAGAAGGCCTCGCGCAAACCGTAGACTGGTACCTCGCCAACCGCGCTTGGTGGGAACCGCTCCTCCAACGGAAGGGAGCCGCGTGAGCGCCCCCCTCACCCTCGTCGTCCTCGGCAGCGGCGGCCGCCTCGGCGCGGCCCTCGCGCGCGGAGCCGCCCAGCGCGGCGCGCGCGTCCTCGGCTTCACCCACGCCGACCTCGACCTCGCCTGCCCCGACGCCCTCGGCCGCACCCTCGCCCCCCTCGCCTTCGACGCCCTCGTCAACTGCGCCGCGCTCACCAACGTAGACTTCTGCGAAACCCACCCCGAAGCCGCCTTCGCCGTCAACGCCCAAGCCGTCCGGCAAATCGCCGAAATCTGCGACCGCAAACGGGCCCGCTGCATCCACATCAGCACCGACTACGTCTTCGACGGCACCCAGCAAACCCCGTATGCCGAAACCGACCCCGCCCGGCCGCTCAGCATCTACGGAAAATCCAAGCGCCAGGGAGAAACCGGCCTCCTCGCGGTCAACCCTGCCTTCCTCGCCGCCCGCGTCTCCTGGGTCTTCGGCCCCGACCGCCCCAGCTTCATCGACCAAATCCTCCGGCGCGCCCGAGAAACCGCCGACCTGCAAGCCATCGGCGACAAATGGTCCCTCCCCACCTCCACGCGCGACCTCGTGGACTGGCTCCACCCCCTCCTGCGCGAGCAACCCCTCGGCGGCCTCCTCCACCTCACCCAAAGCGGGCAAGCCTGCACCTGGCAGGAATACGGGCAACACGCCCTCGACTGCGCGGCCGCGGCCGGGATGCCCCTCAAAGGGCGCACCGTCGGCTTTCAAACCCTCGCCAGCATGGCAACCTTCATCGCCCCCCGGCCCATCCACACCATCCTCGGCACCGAAAAATTCACCCGGCTCACCGGCATCGTCCCCCGCCCCTGGCGCGAAGCCGTGGAAGAATACGTCCGCGAACTCGCCGCGCGCTAGCCCCCCCGGGCACCCATCGCGCCTCCGCCCCCTCTCGTTCCCAAGCTCCAGCTTCGAAAACCGCACCCACCGGACGAGCCCCACCCCCGAAAGCCAGAACCTCACTTCCCGTCTCCTGAATCCCCACCTCCCGCCCCCCTCGGCGCACGTTTTCATGGAACTTCCCCCCGGCAGATGTTCTAATAGGGAGAATGTGGCTCGAACCGCCTCCTAAAAAACCCTTTTACCGCCGCGCCTGGTTTCTCCTCCTGGTGACGCTCGTCATCCTCTCCGGCCTCACCGCCGTGGGCGGCTTCTTCTACCTCGTCCACGAATACGCCCCCAAAGCCGCCGCGCTCGACCTCACCAAGCTCCAGGACATGGAGACCGCCAGCATCGTCTTCGACCGCAACGGCCAGCAACTCGGCAAAATCTACGTCCAGAACCGCGAAACCATCCCCCTCTCGGAAATGCCCGCGTCGATCGTCCCCGCGCTCGTCTCCATGGAAGACACCCGCTTCTGGCAGCACCACGGCGTCGACTACGTCGGCATGATCCGCGCCACCGTCATCAACTGGCGCGCGGGCAAAATCCGCCAAGGCGCATCCACCATCACCCAGCAACTCGCCCGCAACAGCTTCCCCGACGCCCTCCCCAGCAGCGACCGCAGCTTCCAGCGCAAAATCCTCGAAGCCTTCGTCGCCTACCGGATCGAAGACAACTTCTCGAAACAGAAAATCCTCGAAAGCTACCTGAACCGCGTCTACTTCGGCTGGGGCTTCTACGGCATCGAAGCCGCCGCGCGCGGATACTTCGGCAAACCCGCCCGGGAATTGAACCTCTCCGAATGCGCCACCCTGGCCGGCATGCTGCACAGCCCCAACGCCCTCTCCCCGTGGCGCGACCGCAAATCGTGCATCAAAGCGCGCGACATCGCCCTCGGCCGCATGCTGGAGCTTGGCTGGATCAAAGAGCGGGACTTCGCCGCCGCCAAAGCCGAAACCCTGGCCGTCAAAAACCGCGGCACCAGCAAGACAGAATCCTACCTCATCGCATTCGTCCAACAGCAAGTGGCCGAAGTCATCGGCGAAGACGAAAGCGTCTACGGCGACGGCTTCCGCATCTACACCACCCTCGACGCCCGGCTCCAAAAAACCGCCGAAGACGCCCTCAAAACGCGCCTCGAAGAAGTCGAGCGCCGCAGCGGCTTCAGCCACCCCACCTACGCCCAATACGACGCCCTCTACCGCGCCCGGCGCAAACGGCCCGAGAGCGACCCCCTCCCCACCCCCGACTACCTCCAAGGAGCCCTCTTCGCCATCGACAACAGCGACGGCGGCGTCCTCGCCATGGTCGGCGGACGCGACTTCAACCACAACCAATACAACCGCGCCCTCTTCGCCAACCGCTCCCCCGGCACCGGCTTCCTGCCCATCGTCTACGCCGCCGCCTTCGAAAAAGGAATCTTCCCCGGAGCCGTCTTCCAAGACGCCCCCCTCGACAACCGCCTCGTCATGATCGGCGGCATGACCGGCATCCTCGGCGAATGGGGCCCCGAAACCACCGACAACCAATACGAAGGCCCCATCACCGCCCACAGCGCCCTCGTCAAATCGAAAAACTCCGCCAGCGTACGCCTCGGCCTCGCCACCGGGCTCGACGCCGTCACCACCCTCGCCAAAAACGCCCGCATCGACAGCCCCCTGCAGCGATTCCCCAACACCTACCTGGGCAAAAGCGAAGTCACCCTCGAAGACCTCACCCTCGCCTACACCCTCTTCCCCGACGGCGGCGCGCGGCCCGACAAACCCGTCATCGTCCGGCGCGTCGAAACCAAAGACGGTAAACTCGTCTACACCCAGCCGCCCACGAAAAAAATCCCCGTCCTCACCCCCACCACCGCGTGGGAAGTCCACTCCGCCCTGGCGGAATCCCTCGACCGGGGCAGCGCCGACAAAGCATATACCCGCTACGGCCTCAAAAAATTCCCCATGGGAGGCAAAACCGGCACCGCCTACAACTTCACCGACGCCTGGTTCATCGGCTACTCCAGCGCCGTCACCTGCGGCGTCTGGACCGGCTTCGACAGCCCCTCGCCCATCTACAACGGCGCCTTCTCCAACGAAATCGCCCTCCCCATCTGGGTGGACTTCATGAACGCCACCTTCCCCACCTTCCCGCCCCAGGAAATCGCGCGCCCGCCCGGCCTGCAAAAATACGAAATCTGCAGCGTCACAGGCCAGCTCATCACCCCCAAATGCATCGACTCCCGGCCCAACCCGGCAGGCGGCGCGCCCATCGAACGCTCCACCGCCATCTTCGAATGGGGGACCCCCGAGCAAGCCCCCAAAGTAGCCTGCGAACTCCACACCGGCGTCAAACACGAAGACAGCCAGCCCACCGTCCCCGACAGCAAACGCCCCGTATTGGCCAGCGACCCCAGCACCTTCCAACCCGTACACATCAAATCCCCCACCGTCCTAGGCAACGACCCCTTCCACTCCATCACAGCCGGGTCCGAACCTCCGCCGCCCGAAGCCACGCCCACCCCGGCGCCCACGCCCGCCGGCCCCCTCATCGTCCGGCCCGAAATCGTCAAGCCCCACGACGACGAAGACCCCTCGACCAAGCTGGAAGCCCCCGCGCCCATCAAATTCGACTAAACCTAAAAAAAAACCGCCGGAACGCAATCCGGCGGGTCTTTTTACAATCCCTCTTCGCCTCTCGTTCGCCTCTCGTTCCCAAGCTCCAGCTTGGGAACGCAATTGTCTTCGAAGCTCCAGCTTCGCAACCGCAGCCAGCCGGACAGCCCCTCAACAAACCAAAGCGTCATCCGCAGCCCCCTTACCCCGCGTCGAACCCTCTCGTTCCCAAGCTCCAGCTTGGGAACGCAATTGTCTTCGAAGCTCCAGCTTCGCAACCGCAGCCAGCCGGACAGCCCCTCAACAAACCAAAGCGTCATCCGCAGCCCCCTTACC
>JAQTMF010000128.1 GCA_028714515.1 Chthoniobacteraceae bacterium
TCTGGAACTGTGAAAATCTGCGAAACATGCGACAAAAGGCCGGCCAACTTGCTTGTCATCCCGACCGCAGGGAGGGACCTCGCAAACGTCTCGGCGCTTTCCATTCTTCGGTATCCTGAAGCCTTGGCGAGATCCCTCGCAAGCTCGGGCGACGCGCCGTTTTCATGCCGCGTGGGGCGGTTCGCGAATTCAAAGAGGTTTATCCGCAGATTTCGCAGAGGGACGCAGATTGAAAGGCGGAAGATCCCTTTTTTGTCATTCGGAAAATCTGTGAGAATCTGCGTCATCTGCGGACCCCTCCTCTGTCTTTTGGAATTCGTGAACACGGTCTAATCAAAAACGGCGGGCCGCCCCGGGTTGCGGCCGTGTTCAAAAACGGCGGCCAGCTCGTCCGGCGTGATCCGGGTGAGCGAAAGCGGCGGCAGGGCGTCCTCGGCAAAGAAGGCGCAGCCGTCGGTTTCCAGCGTGTCGGCGGGCGCGCCGCCGGTCAGTTCGCAGCGGAAGAAAAGTTTATAGACATGGCTGGCGAAAGGCGGCTCGTGGGGGTGTTTGCTCCGGTCGAAAACGGCCAGCAGCTCCACGGGGCGCACCTGGAACCCCGACTCCTCTTCCACCTCCCGCGCCACGCATTCCGCCGCCGACTGGCACGGATCGGCCCAGCCGCCGGGAAGCGTCCAGCCCCCGTCCGAGCGCTCGCGGACGAGCAGCAAGCGCCCCTCGCGGAAAACGGCGGCGCGCACATCCACCTTCGGCGTGCAATAGCCCAGCTCGCTTTCCAGCAACGTCAGCACACGCTCCACCGGCACGCCGGATCCGGCGGCCAGCAACTCGGCGGCGATTTTCCGCACCGCTTCGTAACGCTCCACATCAAACGGGTCCTTGGCGAAAGTCAGGCCGTTCTGGGCCACGGCGGCGAGTTGTTTGGCCCAATCGAGCCAGGGAAGGTTAGCAGGCATAAGCGGCGGGGGCCGGGGCGGGAATCTCCAAACGCAGCCCGTCGTAGGCAAGCCGGACGCCGGGCGGCAAAGCGGCCTCCGCCTGCGCATGGCCGATTTCATGGCAAAGATGCGTGAACCACGCCACGCCCGGGCGGACCCGGCCCGTCAGCGCGAGCGCCTCGTCGAAGTTCATATGCGTGGGATGCTCGCGGTGGCGCAACGCGTCGAGAATCAGCACGTCCACCCCGCGAATCCGCCGGATCACTTCCTCGCCGACCTCCTTGCAATCGCTCAAATAAGCCGCCAGCGCCCGGCCGCCGCGCTCCAGCAAATATCCGCGCGCGACCGACCGGCCGTGCTTCATCGGCAGCGGCGTCAGGGTCGTCTCCCCGATCTGGAATGGTGCGAACGGCTCGACGGGACGGGGATCGGGCTTGACGTAACCCGGGTAAAGGTTCGGGCCGTTGAAGGCGAAGAAGAAAATCCGCCGCAGATCATCGAGCGTCTCCGGCGCACCGTAAATCGGCAGCCATTTGTCCCCTTCACAAAAGCGCCGCAAATCGTCAAAGCCCATCACATGATCCGTGTGGGCGTGGGTATAGACCACGGCGTCCACCCGGCGGACGTTCTCGCGCAGGCACTGGACGCGGAACTCGGGGCCGGTATCGATGACCCAGGCGGCCTCCGGGGTCTCCACGTAAAGCGAGGAGCGGGTGCGGCGGTCGCGGGGATCGGCCGAGCGGCAAACGGGGCAATCGCAGCCGATCATCGGCACACCCTGGGAAGTCCCGGTGCCCAAAAAAGTAAGGTGAATTCCTGCCATCTCAAAGGAGGCACAGTAGGCGGCTACCCGGCAAATCGCAAGTGCTTGCTCCGGGAGATAAACCTTCTATCTTGCCCAAAACGCCATGGAAAAATGTCTTCTGCGGATCGCCGGAATGGGAGCGCTGATTCTTTTGTTCTCCGGCTGCTCCAACCTTGCCGGTTGCGTCGACAACGTCGGCACCACCTACGCGCACCTCACCCCCACCGGCAAAATCATGATGGTCGGCGGCACGCCTTACTTGCAGCTTTCGTCCCAAGACTGGAAGCGGGGCTACGAGTTGACGGTCGCCGATGAGTTGCCACATTCCAAGCCGCTGACCAACAAACCTTCCCGGCTGCTTTACGTAAAGGTCAGTCCAAAGGAAAAACGCCTGGAATGGGATCGGCTTTCCTGGAGTGTTGCTTCCGGCGAGAGACCGCTGGTTGCCGAGGAAACACTCCGTTCAACTCTCCCGCAGCACGTGGGATGGGAACACTATCCCGCCCGCCTCTACCTCAATGATCCTTCGGATAAGGATTCGATTTCGCCCGCCGTCCGGGTTCAGCGCGGCCCCTCCCATTACCTTGCAAAACCCCTCGTGCCCGCAGCCTTTGCGGCCGATGTCGTCGTGACCCCCTGCATGTGGACGGGGATGTTTGCTTACGTCGTTGTCACCGCGCCCTTTGATAAGAAAAACTGGACCAGGTGATGCCATGTTGAAACTCCCCTTTCGGATACTCGAGCTGGCCTGTGATTAATTCCCCTTCGTGGCGTATAAATGGGCCCGCCCTTTTCCCGTAAAGTCCCAAAGTTCCCACGCTTTCCTCTGTTGAAAAAACCGAAACGCGGCCCATAATCTGCCGCGTGCCCGCAACGCTCTCCTCCCTCCGCATCCGCAACCTGGCGCTCGTCGAAGACCTCGAATGGCGCATGGGGCCGGGGTTCACCGCCGTCACGGGCGAGACGGGTTCGGGCAAATCGATCATCCTCGGCGCGCTGAAGCTGATCCTGGGCGAGCGGGCCGACAAAAGCCTCCTGCGCACCGGGGCGGACGCCTGCACCGTGGAGGCCCTCTTCGAAACGGACGCCCCCTCCCTGGCCGCGCTGAACGCGTGGCTGGAGGAGCAAGGCGTGGAGCCGTGCGAGGGGCGCGAGCTGATCCTCAAGCGGACCTTCACGCGCACGGGCGGCAACCGCCAGTTCATCAACGCCAGCCCCACCACCCTGGCCGTGCTGGAGAAGCTCGGCGACACGCTCGTGGACTTGCACGGGCCGCACGATCACCAGTCGCTCCTCTCCGTGGAGGCGCAGCTCGCCCTGCTCGACGCCTTTGCCGGGAGCGCCGCCGCGCTCGACGCCTACACCGCGCATTACCAGGCTGTTCTTGCCCTTGCCGCCGAATACGAGGCGCTTTCCACCAACGAATCGGCCCTGGAGCGGGAGCTTGACCTGCTGCGCCACCAGGCGGGCGAGATCGAGGCCGCCGAACTGCGCGCGGAAGAGGAGGAGGAACTCAACGCCCGCTACCGGGTGGCCACCAACAGCCAGCGGCTTGTCGAACTCTCCACCCAGATCGTCCGGCGGCTCTCCGACGCCGACAACGCCCTGCTGCCCGGCCTGGAGGAACTGACCCGCCTTTTCCGCGAACTGGAAAAACTGGACCCCGCCGCCGCTCCGCTCGCCCAGGCCCACTCCGAAGCGCTGGCAGGGCTGGAGGAAACCGCGCGCGAACTGGAGCGCTACGCCGGGCGGCTCGACCTGGACCCGGCCCAGCTCGCCGCGCTGGAGGAACGCGTCACGCTCCTGGAGACCCTCAAACGCAAATACGGCCCGGCGCTCGCCGACGTCATCGCCTTTGGCGAAACGGCCGCCGCGCGGCTGCGCAAGATCACCTCGCGCGGCGACGAACTGGAGCGGCTGGAACACGAGATGGAAGCCACGCGCGCCAGCTTGTTGGCCGCCGGGAAAAAACTCTCCGCCCTCCGCCAGGCCGCCGCGCCGAAACTGGCCGCCGACGTCTGCCGCCAGCTCCGCGACCTCGGGTTCAAAAAAAGCGGGTTCGAGATCGCGCTTGAGGCGTCGGGAAAACCGGGCCCGCACGGCCTGGAAGCCGCCGAATTCCTTTTCGCGCCGAACCCCGGCGAACCGCTCAAGCCGCTGAAAGCCATCGCCTCCAGCGGCGAAATCTCGCGCGTCATGCTGGCCGTGAAGTCGTCCCTGGCCGCGCAAGACACCGTCGGCCTGCTCGTTTTCGACGAGATCGACGCCAACGTGGGCGGCGAGATCGCCCACACCGTGGGGGCCAAGATGCGCTCGCTGGGCAAAGGCCGGCAGGTCCTCTGCATCACCCACCTGCCGCAAGTCGCCGCCGCCGCGCAGGCCCAGTGCGTCGTCACCAAGGAATTCAGCGGCGGCCGGACCCATTCCCACCTCGCCGCCGTGGAAGGCAAGGCCCGCGTGGAGGAGATCGCCCGGATGCTGGGCGGCAAGAGCGAATCCGCCCTCGCCCACGCCAAGGAATTGCTCAAAGCCTAAAAAGGACGACGGGAGGGGATGAGATGACGTAAGCTGCTCAAGCCGAGATGACTTGAGGAAGGCTTCAGCGTATCCGAATGGATACGGTGGAGCCTGACGAAAGGCACTCGCGGCCGGCAGATTGCGTCAGATCGCCCCGATCCATTGCCTTTTTGGGTTAAGGGCAACGCGAAGTAGCGCTTGCGTCCGGGATGACAGGCGGGTCTGCCCTTCGCCCCCGCGTCTTCTTTTCCTACTCCTTGTATCTGTTTTGGCCGGGTAAAAGAGGAAGCGCGGATCAAGAGAGAAACCCGGAGGGTTTCCAGACGTTAGCCGGTGGTTGAGGCGCGGCCGCGCGCCGACACCACCGGGACTCGCTCCGCCAGGCATTCACCCTGGAAGGGTGGCAGAAAACGGGCTTTCTACCACCCTTTCAGGGTGAGCCGATTGTTTGCGGCATACCGGGGGTGTCGCTGCGCTCGACCCCCGGCTAAAAATCTTTCAATCCTTCGGATTGATTCCTTTCTCGCGCCCTAAACAAATACTACTCCTTCAGATCGGAAATCAAATCCGCCCACTTGCACCCCAGCGCCCACCTCAATTTGTCGAGGTAATCGACGCTGATATTCCATTCCCCCGCCTCCACCCGCTGAAGGGAGCGCGTATCAATCCCCGCGAGTTCCGCCACGCGCTCCTGGGTGAGATGCGCCTCCGCCCGCAATCGCGCAAGCGTGCGGCCCAGAACGGCGTGAGCTGGAGAATCCTCTGACACGCTCGAATCCTGCCGTATTGCCCGCCTCGGAAACACGGCAGCATAGTGCCGTGTTTCCCGTTGCATTCTCCTGGGAACACGGCACTATAACGCCGTCTCGATGAGAATTATCCTAAAAAGGACGATGGGAGGGGATGAGATGACGTAAGATGCTGAGCCGAGATGACTTGAGGAAGGCTTCAGCGTATCCGAATGGATACGGTGGAGCCTGACGAAAGGCACTCGCGGCCAGCAGATTGCGTCAGATCGCCCCGATCCATTGCCCTTTTTAGGTTAAGGGCAACGCGAAGTAGCGGTCTCTTCCGCTACATCTTCTCCGCCAGTTCGCCCTTTTCCATCAGGCTCTTGAACCGGGCGAGAACGTGCTCGATCTCCCGGCGGATGCCTTTCGCGTAGAGAAGCATCGCCAGGCGCCCCAGCAATCCTCCGGGAGGATTGTATTCCAGGTTCACGCTCACGATGGTCCCCAGGCCGTGCGGCTCGCGCTCAAAACGGATCGACCCCGCGTGCTCCAGCCCCGCGCCGGGCTCGCTTTCCCAGGCCAGCAACTCATGGGGATGCTCGTTGATGAGCAGCGCGTTCCACTCCATCCGCCGGCCCCACGGGGTCTGCACGATCCAGTGCGAATGGCGCTCGTCCAGGAGAGCCACCTCTTTAACCCGGGAACTCAGCCGCGCGATGTTCGGCAAATGCCGCCAGAAGGCGAAAAGTTCCTCCGCGGGCTTCTCGATCAGGATGCTGCGCGCCAGATTCACGCCGATATTGTCGGGCACGCCCGGCCGCGAAGACGCCGCGCCGCTGATGCCGAACCGCTGGTAAAGCGCGCAATGCCCGGCCGCGCCCCGGTGCATCAGGAGCGCCCCAAGGGCTCCCATCGCCACCCCGGCATACCCCCGTTTGGCAAACCCGGCCAGCAACAGGCCCAGGCCGCCCATTAAAGAGAAGGCCCGCTCGGTCTCCCCCACGTTTTTTTCCCACAGCAAAGAATGGCCTTTCGCCATTGGCATCCGATCGGGATGCATCTGCTGTTTTTCCCCTTCCACGCCTACATGCGATGTCTGTTCCATAGAAAAAAGAGCTCCCCTGTTTTTCGGGATGCGCCGGGCGGACGGTCGTGTCCGCTTGACCTCGCCCCCGCGTTGTCTTATGGCTTGAGCGTTCCTTATGTCTGAATCCTCCCCCCAAACCATCAGTTTAAATGATATCGGGCTGCGTTACCTGAGCACCTTGCAACATCTGAGCGACCTTATGGTGCTCACCTGGGCGGGGGAACGCGTCGTCACAGAACAGGGCTATGAGGAAGTTTTCCGCTCCATCGCGGGCCTTCCCTCCACACAATTCCGGTTCAAGCTGGAAGCCGCCCGTGTCGAAGCCGCCCGATGGCAATTCAAAAACAGCCTCGGCGATCTGGCGAACCTCTGCCTGGTTTTCCTGGAAGACATCCGCAAAGTGTGCGGCCTGGTCGTGTTCAACATCGCCAAGACGCAGGCAGCGGGCGATTTGGCGGCGCTTGCCGCCGAGATCAACTCGGACAACGGCCCGCAGGACATCCCCACCCGGCTCCAGCACTTGAAGGACCGTTACGGGCTGAAGATGCCGCTGGAGGCCGAGCTTTCCAGCCTCGCGGCCGTCGCCCGCTGCTTCACCCGGACCGGCGGAGCCGTCCCCAAGGATACGCCCGAGTTGACGCTCCGGCTCAAGGCCATCCAGCCCCCCGCCGAGGGTTCCACCGAACCCCGCCTGGCGGATTACCAGCGGACATGGAAAACCGGGGAGCGGATCGCCGTCTCCCGCGAGGAACATGCCGCCGTTTTCACCACTATCTCCGTTTTTCTTAGCTCCATGCTCGCCGTGGTCCAGGAGTTCGCCAAGACCTCCGGCCTGCCCGACAATCCCCCTTCCCCATGACCGATCTGCCCGTGTCCGCCCCCCCTCCTCCGGATCTTCCGCCGCCAAGTTTCATGAATCCCCTGGAGAAGCGGATCCAATACAAATTCCGCAATTCGCTTCTTCTCGCCGAAGCCCTCACTCACCCCAGCCTGGGCCACGAAACCCAGCGCCATCACTTCGACAACCAACGGTTGGAGTTCCTTGGAGATGCCGTCCTGCAACTCATCTTCACCGAGCACCTCTTTTCCCGGTTCCCGACGCTGCCCGAGGGGCACCTGACCAAGATGCGCTCGCGCCTGGTCTCGCGCGAGGGGCTGAAGGTGCACGCCATTGCCATCGGCATCGGCGAGTACCTCATGATGGGGCGCGGCGAGGAATCGAGCGGCGGCCGCCTGCGCGCCTCCGCCCTGGCCGACGCCTTTGAGGCGCTGATCGGCGCGATGTTCCTCGACAGCGACATCGACACCGTGCGCCAATTCGTCTTGCGCGAGGCGGAGCCGGATATCCAGAACCTCCAGCACGAGCCGATGCACGTGAACCCGAAGGGCCGCCTCCAGGAGATCCTACAGGCGCTCTCGCCGCGCAGCCCCGTGTACACCGTCGTCAGCCAGTCCGGGCCGGAACACCAGAAGCACTTCGAGTCGGTGGTTTCCTGGAACAACATCGAACTGGGGCGCGGCACCGGCACGAGCAAAAAAGAGGCCGAAGTGGAGGCCGCCATCAACGCGCTGACGACTCGCTGCTGGGAGGCGGATAACCTTGGGGATAACTCGGCGAAAACTGGCAATAACCGCGATTAACTTGGCCCTGGCCGGAGTTCTTGGCGGGCGCTCCCCGGTCCGCCCCAGGTTTTTCACAAAGTTCTTTCGCCGTGGAACGGGCCTGGCGGCGTAGTGGAACACGCCTTTCCCAAGATATTCACAGCATTAAGATGAAGAGATTGTTTTTAAAAAAATAAAATCTTCTTCAGAAGGCCGGGAATAACTTCTTCGGGCAGCAAGCTCCGCAAGGCCGAGGTAGGGATGGCACTTCGTGCCGTCCGGCAAGCGCGCGAATCCAAATCCGAAGGTCCGCAAGACAAGCGCCGCCAAACGTGAGGGCAGCACGAAGTGCCGCCCCTACCTGCGCCCCGCCACGGCTTTTCTTCTCGTTCCTAATCTCCCGATTGGGAATGCCCTTGTCCTCGAAGCTCCGGCTTCGCAATTCGTGGCAGCCGGACGAGCCCGCCCCTACGGCTTATCGTTCCCCTTCCGCGGATCGGGCGGTAAATCGGGCGGTTCGTTCTTGGGCGGAATCACGGGCGGTTGACTGGAAAGAGGCGCTCCCGCTTCGCCGCTGGTGGCAATTTCTTCCGCCTTCGAGGCCCGGAGGATCGCCAAAACATGCTCCACGGGTTCGCCCCCCTCCGTATGCACGGAGAGCAACAATTTTCCCTCCCGGAGCTGGGCTTCGTAATGCCGCGCCTCGTACTCGGGAATCCCCATGCCCACCAGCGCCCCTGCGATGCCGCCAATGGCCGCGCCGACGGCCGCCCCGCTCAATGCCGCCATAATGGGCCCGGCGGCGATGAACGGCCCGAGGCCGGGGATGGCGAGCGAGCCGATCCCGGCCAGCCATCCGAGAATCCCCCCCAGCACAAACCCGGCGGTGCCGCCGGTGGCCGTTCCCTCCGGCGCTTTGGTGGACGGTTCCGCGCCGGGCGACTCGGCGAAGAGCACGGAGATGCCTTCCGGGGCGATGCCGGAGGCTTTGAGCTGTTCGATCACATTTTCCACGGCGGCGCGTTCGGAAAAGAGGGCGAAGATGGAGCGCTTCATGATAAAGCATAAATCGCCCGCCCCGTGGCCGACGGCTGCAAAAACGCCCCCGCCGCGCGCATTTTCCGGTTTGTGCCGCGCCGTCGAATGGCTATGCTCGCCGGATGCTCGACATCAGGCTCATCCGCGAAAACCCCGACTACGTCCGCGAACGGCTCGCCACGCGCGGAGGCGACGCTTCCTCGAAAATCGACGATATTCTCGCGTGCGACCGCCGCCGCCGGGAGCTGGAAACCCGGCTCCAGCAGCTCAACAGCGACCGCAAGCGCCTGAGCAAGGAAATCGGCATGAAGCGGGCCAAGAAAGAGCCCTCGGAGGAATTGGAAGCCCAGGTGCGCGGCATCGGCGAGGAAATCGCCCGGCTCAACGACCAGACGGCGCAGGCGGACCAAGCCCAGCGCGATCTACTCCTCCAGCTTCCCAACCTGCCGCACGACAAAAACCCGATCGGCGTGGACGCCAAGGACAACCCCGAGGTGCGCCAGTGGGGGCAAAAGCCCGCCTTCGCGTTTGCGCCCGCCGACCACATGGAGCTGGCGGCGAAATTGCACCTTTTCCACCCGGACCGCGCGGCGAAGATC
>JAQTMF010000129.1 GCA_028714515.1 Chthoniobacteraceae bacterium
GGCGAGCGCCGGGGCCGTCAAGCCGTTGCGCGAGGGGGAGGCCGCGGGCGGCGGACTTTGCCAAAAGAATACGGCCTCCGCGGCCGCGTGTTCTTGCTCATCGCGGCGCGAAAGGCGAGGATGCCCCGATGAACGATTCGGCGCTTTCCCGGTTTCTCACGCGGTTCCAGGCCAGCCTGGACGACGGCTCCTTCGTCAAACTGACGCTGGGCCGCCCCGCCGCGCCCGCGAGCCCCCTGCGCAAGCTGCGCATCCGGCCGGTGACGCTCCACGGCGAGGCGCTCTGCAACGTCGTGAGCCGGTTCGCCACCCGCGACGAAACGAAAAACCACCCCTTCCCCGACGCCCTGCGCCTGGTGCGGGAGCAGCTTGGCCCGGAATTCCTGAGCGCCCACCTCTTCACCACGCGCGAAACCGTGCAACTGGAACTGGGGGACCGCCCCCGCCTGCGCATCCTCCAGCAGGCCAACGCCCCCGCGCCGCAGGCCCACGACCGGGACCGCTCCCGCTGGGTGGACGCCGCCGCGCCCTACCTGCGCGCCCTGGAGGTGACGGACGCCCGGGGCAAAGTGCGCGAGCGCATGGGCGACAAGTTCCGGCAGATCGAGCGCTATATCGACCTGCTCGCCTCGGCCTGCCGCGAGAGCACGCTTGCCGGTTCGGACAAGCCGCTCACGCTCTGCGACATGGGCTCCGGCAAGGGCTACCTCACCTTCGCGGCGTACGATTATTTCCAGCGCGTGGAACACCGCGCCGCCTCCGTCACGGGCGTGGAAGCGCGGGAAGACTTGGCGAGCCTTTGCAACCGCGTGGCAGGGGAATGCGACTTTGAGGGGTTGCGCTTCGTGTGCAGCCCCATTGCCGAGTATCCCCTCCCGCCGCTGGACATCCTGGTGGCGCTCCACGCCTGCAACACCGCCACCGACGACGCCCTCTTCGCCGGAATGCGGGCCGGGGCGCAAATCCTCCTCGCCGCCCCGTGCTGCCACAAGGAGGCCCGGCCCCAGGTGGACCAACAGAGCCACACGAGTCCCGCCGGGCCGCTCGCCGACGTCCTGCGCCACGGGCTCTTTGCCGAACGCCACGCCGAAATGGCCACCGACGCCCTGCGCGCGCTGTTGCTGGAGCGCGAAGGCTACCGCGTGCGCGTCACCGAATTCGTGGCGGCGGAGCACACGGCGAAAAACGTGATGCTGATCGCCACCCGGCGGGAGAGCCCGCTCTCCGCCGAAGGCCGCGCGGACCTCGACCGGCGCATCGCGCAACTGAAGGCTTTTTATGGAATCGAACACCAACGCCTCGAACAACTTCTCCTGGACCGACGTGAATTGGAACGCGCTCCGGCGGCTGCGGACACGCTTCCTCCAATTTGACGAGCGGGAACAAGGCGCGAAAGCGGACCACACCGACTACTGGCGCTCCCACAGCGAACTCGCCAGCTACGACTTCACCCTCGCCGAGCGGATCGGCTGGAAGTGGGACACGGTGCTGACGGAACTCAAGATGCGCGGCTGGACGCCCCCCGGGGGAACGCTCCTGGACTGGGGCTGCGGAACCGGCGTGGCGGGCCGCCGCGTGGCCGCCGCCTGGCCGCAAGCTTTCCGGCGCCTGCTGCTGGCCGACCGCTCCGTCCCGGCCCTGCACTTCGCCGCCGAGCGGGCGCGCGAAGCCGTTCCCGGCCTGGAAGTGCGCGAAGCCGCCCCGGCCGACACGCCCGATCTCCTCGTCCTCAGCCACGTCCTCAACGAGCTTTCGCCGGGAGCGCTGGAGCCCCTCCTCGCCCTGGCCGCGCGGGCTCAATCCATCCTCTGGGTGGAGCCGGGGACGCACCCGGTGAGCCGCCAGCTCATCGCCGTGCGGGAGCGCCTGCTGCCGCAATTCCGCGCCGTCTCCCCCTGCACACACCAGGCGGCGTGCGGGATGCTGGCGGCGGACAACGAACGCCACTGGTGCCACCATTTCGCCCGCGTCCCGGGGTTCGTCCACACCGATCCCGGCTGGGGGCGCTTCGCGCAAGCCCTGGAACTCGACCTATCGAGCGTCCCGTTCAGCTACCTCGTCCTCGACCGGCGGCCCGACGCGGCCGCGCCGGACCCCGCGGAAGCGCGCGTCATCGGCGAGCCGCGTTTCTACAAAGGCTTCGCCAAAATCCTGAGCTGCCAGACCGACGGCGTGGCGGAGCGGGTCCTGCAAAAGCGCGACGCCCCGGAACTTTTCAAAGCCCTCAAAAAAGCCCCCGGCTCCCTCTACCGCTGGGAACGCGACGCGGAGAAAATTCGCGGCGGCGAACAGATTTTTTAGGCGGTGGTGGTCCCGCATTGAAGCTGGCGCAAAAGACAGGATGAACGGAAAAGAAAAAGGGTCGGAAGGCAGACGACGCGCCGAAATTTAAACAGGATTAACAAGATTAGCAGGATTTTTCCCGCAGACTACCCCGCTTGTCTTCGCGAAAACGCTTCGGCGTCTGCGGCAGTTTAGGCGGTGTTCACGAATTCAAGACGATGAGGAAAAGACAGGGATGAATGAGGAAGCCAGGAAACAGAGTTTTAATTCCCCGGCAACTTCTCTTCTTCCTGGTTTCCTGGATTCCTCATTCTTTTTAGTGAATTCGTGAACAGCTCCTAATGGCAGAAGTCACGCCAAGCGTGGCAGGCTACAAGCAAAGTTCTGTAAATCATGTCAATCTTGTTAATCCTGTCCAAAAAAGACGGCGACCCGAATTCAAACCGGCGGCATTCTTCCATCCCGCGCCCACCCCAATAAAGGTGTTCATCCTGTCTTGATTCGTAAACAGGCCCTAAAGCGACTGGAGAATCCGTGTGCGGATCAGCGTTCCTCAATCGGGATAAACTTCAACCCCGGCGCGGGCCCCACGTATTCGGAGAGCGGCCGGTAGAGCCGGTTGTCGGCGAGCTGCTCCAGCACGTGGGCCGTCCACCCGGCGCAGCGCGCGATGGCGAAGATCGGCGTGAAGAGGTCCGTGGGGATGCCCAGCGAGTGATACACCGTGGCGGAGTAGAAATCGACGTTGGCTTCCAGCCCCTTCTTCTCGCGCATGAGCTGGGCGATGCGCTCGCTCATGTGGATCCACTTGGGATCGCCAAGCTCCTCGGCGAGCTTGATCGCCATGTCGCGCAGGAACGGCGCGCGCGGGTCGAGGACTTTGTAGACCCGGTGGCCGATGCCGAGGATTTTCTTTTTTTCCGCGAGCTGCTCCTCCACCCAGGTGTCCACGTTGGCTTCGTCGCCGATCTCCCGCAGCATGTGGATGACACCTTCGTTGGCTCCGCCGTGGAGCGGCCCCTTGAGGGTGCCGATGGCGGAGGTGATGGCGCTGTACATGTCGCTTAACGTGGCGATGGTGACGCGCGCGCTGAAGGTGGAGGCGTTCATGCCGTGGTCGGCGTGGAGAACAAAGGCAACGTCGAGCGTCTTGACGGTTTCGGCCGAAGCTTCCTCGCCGTTCATGAGGTAGAGAAAGTGGGCGGCCTCGCTGAGGTCCTGGCGGACGGGCGGGAGCGGCTTGCCTTGGCGGGCCCGGTGAAAGTAGGCGGCGATGACGCCGATTTTCGCCGTGATGTGGTAGGCGCGGATGCGGTTGCGGTCCACGTTGATGTCCTCCTCCAGGTCGGAGTCGTAGAGGCCCAGCATGGAGATGGCCGTGCGGATCACATCCATCGGGTCCGCGTTTTTCGGCGCGCGGGAGAGGAACCGGACAACGCCCGAGGGCAATTCCCGGCGGCTGCGCAGGTTGCGGCAAAGGTCTTCCAGCTCTCTTCGGTTGGGAAGGTGGCCGTGCCACAGGAGGTGGACGACTTCCTCGTAACTCGCCTTCCCGGCAAGCTCGCCGATGTCGTAGCCCTCGTAGATGAGTTTCCCTTCAAGGCCCCGGACGTCGCTCAACCGCGTGCTGTTGGCGACAATCCCCTCAAGTCCTTTCGCGGTGACTGGCATAGCTTCATCCTCACCATATTTTGCGATATTTCAACCCTTTTCTCACCTCGTTCCCAAGCTCCAGCTTGGGAACGCCCATCTTCCGGTGGGTTCTGCGGGCAGGGGGTGGGGGGGCAGAGCCCGCCACCGTCAGGGCAATGGAGCAGCCGGGACAAGAGCGTGCCCAAATGGAAAATGCGAAGCGCGCACTAGCACAAAAAAAGCGGATTACGGGCATTTTCTCCCGTAATCCGCTTCAGTGAGATCGAATCGGCTTATTTGCCCTTCAAAGCCTGCATGTGCTTGATCAGCGTATCGGCCATGACCGAGGGCGTCTCCGCCACGGCGATGCCCGCGTCGCGGAACGCGGCGATCTTGGCGGCCGCCGTCCCTTTGCCGCCGGAAACGATTGCGCCCGCGTGGCCCATGCGGCGTCCGGCGGGAGCGGTGGCTCCGGCGATGAACCCGGCAACGGGCTTCTTGCAGTTTTCCTTGATCCACGCGGCGGCTTCCTCCTCGCCCGTGCCGCCGATTTCGCCGATCATGATGATGGCTTCGGTGTCGGGGTCGTCGTTGAACATCTTGATGACGTCCAGATGCGAGGTGCCGTTGACGGGATCGCCGCCGATGCCCACCGTGGTGCTCTGGCCGAGCCCGCGGGTGGTCAACTGCCACACGGCCTCATAGGTGAGGGTGCCGCTGCGAGAAACAACGCCGACATGGCCCTTGTGGTTGATATAGCCCGGGGCGATGCCGATGCGGCAGCCGCCGTGGGAATCCTTGCCTTCGCCGGGGCAGACGATGCCGGGGCAGTTCGGGCCGATGAGGCGGGTCTTGCTGCCTTTCATGGCGGCTTTGACGCGGACCATGTCGGCAACCGGGATGCCTTCGGTGATGCAGATGACGAGGTCGAGCCCCGCGTCCACGCCTTCCAGGATGGAATCGGCCGCGAAGGGCGGCGGGACGAAGATGGCGGAAACGGTGGCGCCGGTTTCCTTCACCGCCTGGGCGACGGTGTCAAAAATCGGAACGACTTGCTGGAAGGTCTGGCCGCCTTTGCCGGGGGTAACGCCCGCGACGACTTTGGTGCCGTATTCGAGCGAGAGCTGAGCATGCCGGGAGCCGAAGCCGCCGGTGATGCCCGCGATGAGAACTTTGGTGTCGGGAGTAACGAGAATAGACATTGGAATTTCTCCTTGAAATGCGTTTTAGGCGGCTTTGACAGCGGCAACGATTTTCTCGGCTCCGTCGGCCAGGGAATCCGCGCTGATGACGGCGAGACCGCTATCCTTGATGAGCTTCTTGCCGAGTTCCACGTTGGAACCTTCCAACCGGACCACGAGCGGCACGGGGAGCTTGGTTTCCTGCATCGCGGCGAGGACGCCCTCGGCGATGATGTCGCAGCGCATGATGCCGCCGAAGATGTTGACCAGGATGCCCTTCACCTTCTTGTCGGAGAGGATGATCTTGAAGGCCGCGGCAACCTGCTCCTTGGTGGCGCTGCCGCCGACGTCGAGGAAGTTGGCCGGTTCGCCGCCGTAGTGCTTGATGATGTCCATCGTGGCCATGGCCAGGCCCGCGCCGTTGACGAGGCAGGCGATGTTGCCGTCCAGCCCGATGTAGTTGAGGCAGTATTTGCTGGCCTCGACCTCGCGCGGATCTTCCTCCGTCACATCGCGCAGGGCGACGATTTCCGGGTGCCGGTAGAGGGCGTTGTCATCGAAGTTGAACTTGGCGTCGAGGGCGAGAACTTCGCCGCCCTTGGTCACGACCAACGGGTTCACCTCGACCAGCGAGCAGTCGCACGAAATGAAGAGTTTGTAGAGCGCCAGGATGAGCTTGGCGGCCTGGGATGCCTGCGGGCCGTGGAGGCCGAGCGAAGCGGCGAGTTTGCGGGCCTGGAAGGGCTGCAAACCGAGCAGCGGATGCACCGGCTCCTTGAAGATCTTGTCGGGCGTCAGGGCGGCGACAGTCTCGATGTCCATCCCGCCCTGGGTGCTGGCGATGACCACCGGAGCGGCGGTCCCGCGATCCAGCAAAATGGCCAGGTAAAGCTCCTTGGCGATGTCGGCCGCTTCGGCCACGTAGACTTTGTGCACTACGCGCCCGGAGGGGCCGGTTTGGTGAGTAACGAGCGTCTGTCCCAGCATTTTGGCGGCCAGTTCCCGGATTTCCTCCGGTTTGGAAGCGGCATGAACGCCCCCCTTGAAGCCGTTGGTAAAGGTGCCTTTTCCGCGCCCTCCGGCGTGGATCTGGGCCTTAATGACGATCTTGTCGGTTCCAAGCTCCTGGGCTGCGATTTCCGCCTCCCGTGGGGTGCCTGCCATCTTGCCACGTGGCGCCGCAACGCCAAACTTTTCGAACAAATCCCGTGCCTGATATTCGTGAATGTTCATATTTGATAAAAGAGCCAATCCAGCCGGGCAAAAGGGGAATAGCGCCCGCTGATAAGCACAAAGAGCGTTTTTATCGGCCTTACCCGGCGATTGCAAGAATCGGCTCGCAAGTGGTTAGAAAAGCACAAGATGCGCTAAGACCACATGCACGACAGGAAAGGGGAAAAATTAGAAAGCCAGGAACCCAGGAAAGGAGAGAAAACATCACGGCATCCGGAATCGGTTTCCCGGCTTCCTGGTTTCCTAATTTCTTACATTGGATAGCGCGCCCGCCCGGGGAAACCCCGCCTCGGCAACGGGGACTTTTCAAGAGACCCTTTACAGGTTTCCCATCCTTCGGATAGGATGGACGTTTCCCAATGAATCCTCTCAAGCGACTTTTCGGCCGCGATGACAAATTTTACGACTTGCTCGAAGCAAGCGCGAACGAAGCCCAAAACAGCGCCAAGATCCTCAGCGCGCTGATGCCCAAGCTCGGCGACGAGCGCGCCGTCCACGAAGCGCTGGAGCTGCTGGCCCAGAGCCGCCGCAAGCACAAGCGGATCACCCAGGACATAACCAACTCCCTGTGCCGGACGTTCGTCACTCCGCTGGAGCGCGAGGACATCGAGGCGCTCTCCAACGCCCTCTCCCGCGTGCCCAAGACGATGGAGAAGATCGGCGAACGCCTCCTCATCTGCCCGCTCAACGCCCACGCCGCCAACATGGTCAAGCACGTGGCGATGCTGGAGCAGGCCGCCGCCACGGTAAACGTGATGGTCAAGGCGCTGCGCACCAACCCCCACGTGGAGGAGATCGAGGACGAATACGCGCAACTCCAGACGCTGGAGGGAGACGCGGACCGCTTCATGATCGCCCTCCTGCGCGAGCTTTTCCACGGCCAGGCCGACGCCAAGGACGCCCTCTTCCTCAAGGACATGTATGAACTGCTGGAAAAAGCGATCGACCGCTGCCGCGACGCGGGCAACGTCGTCTTCCAGGTCGTGTTGAAATACTCCTAGGCCGCCCCTCCCGGCAGCCTCCGCCTCTCCCATGACCCTCTTCCTGCTTGTCCTGCTCGCGGCGCTGGCCTTCGAGTACATCAACGGCTTTCACGACGCGGCCAACGCCATCGCCACGGTGGTCTCCACGAAAGTGCTGACGCCCCGCCAGGCGATCATGATGGCGGCCGTTTGCAACCTGGTCGGCGCGTGCCTCGGCACCGCCGTCGCCCACACCATCGGCGCGGACATCGTCGATATCCACGCGATCACCATGCCGACCGTCTTCGCGGCGCTGATCGGGGCGATCATCTGGGGCCTCCTCACGTGGTGGCTCGGGCTCCCATCCAGTTCCAGCCATGCCCTCATCGGCGGGCTTTGCGGCGCGGCGCTCGCCTCCACCGGCGGCAACTGGGCGGTGCTGAAATGGTCGTCCGTCGTCGTCAAGGCCACCAAAGTCTCCCACGAAGGGCTCTGGCCCAAGGTGGTCGTTCCGATGATCACTTCGCCGCTGGCCGGGTTTGTGATCGGCGGGGTCATCATGCTCCTGCTCACGGCGCTCTTGAAATCCTACCGGCCCTACCTGATCCAGAAGATCTTCGGAAAAGCCCAGCTCGCCAGCGCCGCATTCATGGGCCTCAGCCACGGCGGCAACGACGCGCAAAAGACGATGGGCATCATCGCCCTGGCGCTTTTTACCGGGACCAACACCGGCGCGTTCGACCACCTCCCCCCCTTCCTCCACTTTCTGAGAACCGAGCATTTCACCGTCGACACCTGGGTCGTCGTCGCCTGCGCGCTGATGATGGCCGCGGGAACCGCTGGCGGCGGTTGGCGGATCATCCGCACCCTGGGGCACAAAATGGTGCGGCTCCAGCCGGTGCACGGCTTCGCGGCGGAGACCTCGGCGGGCATCGTCATCCACATTGCCACCACGCTGGGCATCCCGGTTTCTACCACGCACGTCATCTCCACCTCCATCATGGGCGTGGGGGCCACCAAACGCCTGAGCGCGGTGAAATGGGGCGTCGTGCAACGGATCGTCTGGGCCTGGGTGCTCACGCTGCCCATCACCGCCCTGATGGGGTGGACCTGCATGCACCTGATGAAGCTCTGCGGGCTGTAGCCGCCGCTGCAAGGAGGGCACGAAAGCCACTTGGCCAGCTTGCGGGCAGCACGGAGTGCCGCCCCTACCATCGCCCCCTACGCCCCCGGCTCGTGCCGGATGTCCTGGCCGCTGAAGAGGTAGAACACCTCCTCGGCGATGTTCTGGACGTGATCGGCCGCCCGTTCGATGGCCTTGGCAATCGTCATCAGGTGGACGGCGCGGTTGACGTTGTCGGGGCTCTCGATCATGAGATTGATGAGCTTCTTGGCGATGCGCCGGTTCAGCTCGTCCACCTCTTTGTCGCGCGGAATCACCGCCTGGGCCAGCTCGTAACGCCCTTCCACAAACGAGGTGATGGCTTCCTGGAGCATCTCCTGCGTCAGCGTGGCCATGGCGGGAATGTCCTCCACGGCGATCAGCGGCGGCTCCTGGTTGAGCGCGCGGGCGCGCCGGGCGATGGTGGTGGCCTGGTCGGCGATCCGCTCCAGGCTGCTGGAAATCTTGGAGGCGATGAGCATCATGCGCGAGTCGCGCGCGATGGGCCCGTGGGTGGCCATGTAGGTGACGACCAGGTCGTCCACGGCGACTTCAAGCTGGTCGATTTCACCGTCGGAGGCTTCCACCAGATCCGCGAGGCTGTTGTCCCGCTCCACGACGGCGCGAACGGCCAGGCTGAGGCTCCGGTCGGTGAGAGTGGACATCAGCAAGAGCGTTTCGCGGATGTGGGCGAGTTGGGCTTCAAAGGGATGGCTCATGGGTGAAGTTGAGGTTCAAAACAAGAGGGGCGAAGAGTTCTATCCGCAGATTTCGCAGATTTTC
>JAQTMF010000130.1 GCA_028714515.1 Chthoniobacteraceae bacterium
GGGGGCTTGCGTGGATTTTGCAGGGGATCTTTGGCCCCGGGGCCGTTTCGTATTACGGCATCCCGCTGTTTTACGTCGTCTGCGGGGGATTGCTGGCCTTCGTGCTCGGCGCGCGGGTTTTCGAGAACCGCGCCGCGGCCTGGGGATGCGCGATCGCCTATCTCTTCCACCCGTTGCTGGACGATGTGATTTACCGCCCGATGCCGGATCTCTCCGAAGGCGTTTTTATCGCCGCCGCCGTGTTGTGCTGGATGTCTCTGGCGGAGCGGGAGAAGGCGCGGGAGCGTCTGCCGTGGGCGCTGGCGGTGGGGGGCGTCTGCGCGTTGCTCTACGCCAACCGGCTCACCGGGGTATTCGTCTTCGGCGTGCTGGCGGCGGTGGCGGGGGTGCTTTCGTGGAGGAACCCGAGGTTTCCGCTGCGCCAGGCCGTTCTCTGGCTGGGCGTCGCCGGGCTGGCGTGGCTGGCGTTCGTGAGCCTGGAGGGGCTGCTGTATCACCGGATCTGCGGCGATTTCTTCCACAGTGTCACGGCCAATCTGGGAGCGCGCGGCCGCAAGGGGACGGAGTCCGTTCATCTCCTGACGCTGCCGTTCCGGTTCTTCGGCAGTCTTTGGATGGGCGGTTTTCTGACTTCCGTTTTCACGGTGCTGGCGATCCTGGGCGGCTGGCGGATGTGGCGGACCGGGGAGCGCCGCCAACGGGCCATCGTGGCGTGGGCGGTGGCGTTGTATCTCTGCTACAATTGCGCCCTGCAAAGCGTATTCCCTCCCCGGCCGCTGCTGCGCAACGCGGACCGCTTCCTCTGTTCGCTGGCCGTCCCGATGGCGCTGCTGGCCTGGGCGGGCGTGCGGTGGCTTTGGACGCTCTGGCCCGCGGGGCTGGCCTGGTCGCGGCGGCGTCCGGTGGCCATGGGGTGTCTCGTGGTCGTGACGCTGGCGTTGATCGGCGACCGCGATTTTTTTGAGCTTGGCTATCTGCCGGGTCTTCGCGCCGCGGTGCGCGCGACGCCCCCGGGCACGCGCGTGTTCACGCACGATACGATGCGTTTCGCGGCGATGCTGGCCGACGCGGATGCCGCGTCACGGCTCCAATGGCTGACGGAGAAGAACATCTTCCGCATGGAAAAGAACGTCGAGGAGCGGGCCGCGCAAGCCGACGCTTTTTGGTATTGCCGCAAGCATCTGTGGCTCTCGGCCCGCAAACAGTTGGAGCGGGATGAGAACGTGGATGCGGGCCGCATCGCCTCCTACCTGGAAAGGCCGGACCCGACGTGGATGCTCCAGCGGGTGGTGATGCACGAAGACTCCCCGGATTTTGTTTTTTACCGGAAACGGCCGGCGGGAGTTCCCAACGCGCGCCGGATGACGTTCTCCGAACTCTGCCCGCAAGCGCCCGCCCTCCCGCTCCGTTGGAGCCATGGGCAGACGCTGAATTTGAAATACCGCATGCCCCTTCCCGAGGCATTGCGAGGCAAGATGGTGCGGCTGGAGATCGAGGGGAAATCCGATGTCGTCGAGGCGATCTCCGTCGATCTTTTCTTTTTCCACAACGGCAAGCGGATACAACTCCACGATATTCAGCCCTACTTGCAACACAAGCGGGGCATTGATTTCCATGCGCTGAAAGTCCCGTCGAAGGCGGACTCCTGCGAAGCGCAAATCACGATCGCCGCGAAGACGAAGACCCTGGAAATCGACCAAATCTGGGTGGTCGCGGAGCCGTAGTGAATCTGCGTTTATCCGCGAAATCTGCGGATTCTCTTCTTGCGAACAATATTCACGAATTCAAGACAATGAGGAAACCAGGAAGCCAGGAAACAGCGTTTTGATTCCCCGGCAACTTCTCTTCTTCCTGGTTTCCTGGATTCCTAATTCTTTTTAGTGAATTCGCGAACAGGCCCTAGCAGAAAAGGGCGGCGGCTTCCAGGAGGCCTTGCGGATTGCCGATGTCGAGGCGCTTTCCGGCGAGCGGGGCTCCGTAGAAGCCTTGCTCGCGCAGGAGGGTGCGCATGGCGTCGGTGAGCTGGATTTCGCCGTTGCGGCCGGGAGGACACGCTTCGAGGGCCGGGAAGATGGCGGGGGTGAAGACGTACCGCGCGGCAAAGGCGTGGGGCGCGAGGACCGCGCCTTGGGCGTCGCGCAGCCGGGGAGCGGCTTCGAGGGCGGGTTTTTCTTCCATGGCGTCGAGCCGGTAGAGGCCCGATGCCGCGTCGGCCACGCCTCCGGCGATGCCGTAGCGGGAGACGCGCTCGGGGGGGCATTGCTCCAGGGAGACGCAGGAGCGGCCGGTTTCGGCGGTGACTTGCAGCATATGCCCGAGAGGCGATTGCCCGGTGATGACGGTATCGGCGAGGAGGACGGCGAAAGGCTCGTCGCCGATAAAGTCTTTAGCGAGCCGGACGGCGTCGCCCAGGCCGCGCATTTCGGGCTGGTAGAGGAAGTGGAAGCGGGCCAATTCCGCCGGGCTGCGGAAGGCGGCCAGCTCCTTGGTTTTCCCGGCTTTGGCGAGGATTTCCTCAAAGACGGGATCGGGCTCGAAGTAGCGCCGGATGGATTCCTTGCTCTGGTTGAGGATGATGAGGATGTCGGTGCATCCGGCAAGCGCCGCTTCTTCGGCGACGTAGTGGATGACCGGCTTGGCTCCCAGGGGGAGCATTTCTTTGGGAACGGCTTTGCTGATGGGCAGGAAACGGGTTCCCCAGCCCGCGGCGGGTAGGACGGCTTTCATGCGACGGGCGGGAAGGTGGCTTTTTCGCGCAGGGGTTCGGTGAGTTCGAGACGCAGGACGCGGAAGTCCTTGGCTCCGAAGGCGTGCTGAAGCCGGGTGAAGCCTTCGTCGCCGTCGTAGATGCCGACGATGGCTCCGCCGCTCCCGGCGAAGTTGGCACTGGCTCCGGCGCCGCGGGCGGTGGCGACGAGTTCGCGGTTGCCGTCGCCGACGTCGTAGAGGGAGGCGCGCTTGTCGAAGTTGGCGTTCATGAGCTGATGCATGGCCGCGCGGTCGCCCTTTTGCATGGCGTCGCGGAAGGAGACGGCGAGGTCGGCCCAGTAGGCCATGGCGTCCACGACGTCTTTTTCTCCGGCGTTCCAGCGGGCGCGCAGGTCGTTGTGGAAGACTTCGGTGCCTTCGGAGAGGTCTTCGCGGTAGGCGACGTAGAGGGAGGGCAGGAGGGTGGAGTCGAGGTGGGTGTAGTCGCCGTAGCCGCGCGCTTCGAGGAGTTTGCGGTTGAAGTCCATGAAGACGACGCCCTGGTAGGCTTGCGCGACGCGGTCTTGGAGGCCCGAGGGGATGCCGAGTTCGTTGTTTTCGACGCTCAGGACGAGGCTGGCAAGAAGGTGGCGCGGGATGGCGACGCCGTAGAAGGCCATGAGGGCCCGGGCGCAGGCGGTGATGATGGCGCTGGAGCCGGCGAGGCCGACGCGGGAGGGGATGTCGGAGGAGTAGCGCAGGGTGAATTTGCGGTCGTCGAGCTGGATGCCGTAGCGCAGGCAGTAGTCGTAGAAGACTTTGATGGTGGCTTTCAGCAGACGGAATCCGCCGTAGTAGCCGTGGTGGCGCACGTCTTTGTGGAGGCTTTCGATGCTCTGGAAGACGGAGTGGTCGCGCCGGCTGGGGAGCAGTTCGAGGGTGGGGCTTTCCCAAAGCTCGATCTGGGCCTGGAAGCCTTTGAAACAGGCGGAGATGGTTTTTCCAAAGTAGCCGTCCGAGGGGTTGCCGATCAACCCGGCCCGGGGATAGGAGACAGTACGAATGATCATAAAGCGAAAAAAGGGGAGCGATTACGCGGGGCTATTGGGCGCGCGTGAGGATGCCTTCTCCCCGCAGGATGTTGGTGCGCTCGTCGTGGGGCTTGGTGGATTTGATGCGCACTTCGTAGCGGAACCGGGCGTGCCGGGCGTCCACTCCCCGCCGAAGGGTGAGAACTTTGAGGACGGTGATGTCGGTATTGCCGTCCTGGGCGGTTTGCCGGGCTTCGGCTTTGAGGGTTTCGCCATCCCAGTCGGCAGGAACGGCGCTGGCGGTGATGGGATTAAAATAGGGGTCCGGGTTGCTGCTCAGCGGAGGCAGGGCGATGACGCGCAGGGTGTCGAGGCGGGGCGCGACTTCCACTTGGTAGGTGACTTCTTCTTTGCCGCCGCCCGTGACGCGGGGCAGGACGAAGGTGCCTTTCCAGGTTCCGGCGAGAGAAGCGGTTTCGGCGGCGGCGGGAGCGTCGGGCCGGAAGGGTTTGAGCCGGACGGTTTGGGCGGCGGCGGTGGTGAAGGCGGCGCAAAGAACGGCGGCAGCGAGGACGAGAAAACGAGGAGGCATGGACTGGGACGTGAAGGGAAAAGAGGCGGCCTAGTTTTTGGCCGATGCGGTGGCGGCGGCTTTGGGCGGGTCGAGGTGGATGATGGTTTCGCCCGGTTTCATGACGTCGAGCCGGTCGCGGGAGATGATTTCGAGGTAAGCGGGGTCGTTTTTGAGAAGTTGCTCTTCCCGCGAACGCCGCGCGTAGAGGGCTTTCTCGCGGGCGAGGTCTTTTTCAAGCTGATCGAGCCGGGCGTTCTGTTCCCGGTATTGCTTGAAGATGGGAACGGACGCGATGATCCCGCCGGCGCAGAGGCCGACGATGATGACGAAGATCAGGAAGCGGTTAAGCAGGTTGAACCCGCCTTCACCGTGTCCACGCTCGTATTCGCCATAGGATATTCCGTTCACTTGCGGTTGGGTTGCTCTTGGGGAATGGGCTTGTTTCCTGGCTTCAACGAACACGGGCCAGGAGGAATAGGGATGGCTTTGCCTACAGGGTAATGCGATCCAGCCACCGATGCCAAGGTAAAAAAACGGGCGGCACCCGCGATGGGATGCCGCCCGTTTCCAAAGGACGCTTGCTGCTTCTGGACGCTAGCGCAGCTTGCCGCCGTAGATGGCGTTTTCGCCCAGCAACTGCTCGATGCGCAGGAGTTGGTTGTACTTCGCGACGCGGTCGGTGCGGGAGAGCGAGCCGGTCTTGATTTGCCCGGCGTTGGTGGCCACGGCGATGTCGGCGATGGTGGTGTCTTCGGTCTCGCCGGAACGGTGGCTGATGACGGCCGTGTAACGGGCTTCCTTGGCCATCTCGATGGCGTCGAGGGTCTCGGTGAGCGTGCCGATCTGGTTGACTTTGACGAGGATCGAGTTCGCGACGCCTTGCTGGATGCCTTTGCGCAGGAAGTCGACGTTGGTGACGAAGAGATCGTCGCCGACGAGCTGGATCTTGCTGCCGAGGGCGTCGGTGAGGAGCTTCCACGTGGCCCAGTCGTTTTCGGCGCAGCCGTCTTCGATCGAGATGATCGGGTATTTGCCGACGAGGGCTTTGTAGTAGTCGACGAGTTCGGCGCCGGTGCGCTTGGAGCCGTCGGATTTCTTGAAGACGTAGAGGTTGCTCTCCGGGTCGTAGAATTCGCTGGAGGCGGCGTCGAGGGCGATGAAGATGTCTTTGCCGAATTCATACCCGGCGTTCTTGACGGCGAGGGCGATGGAGTCCAGCGCGTCTTCGGCGGAGTTGAGTTTCGGGGCGAAGCCGCCTTCGTCACCGATGGCGGTGGAAAGGCCGCGGCCTTTGAGGACGCTCTTCAAGGAGTGGAAAACTTCGGTGATCTGGCGAAGGGCCTCCGAGAAGGTCGGGGCGCTCTTCGGGATGATCATGAATTCCTGGAAGTCGATGGGGGCGTCGGAGTGCGCGCCGCCGTTGAGGATGTTAGCCATCGGGACGGGGAGCACTTTGGCGTTCGGCCCGCCGATGTATTTGAAGAGGGGAACTCCGAGTTCGGCGGCGGCGGCGTGGGCCGTGGCCAGCGAAACGCCGAGGAGGGCGTTGGCGCCGAGCTTGGATTTGTTGGGCGTGCCGTCGAGTTCGATGATGGTTTTGTCGATGGTGACCTGGTCGAGGGCGTCGAAGCCTTCGAGGGCGGGAGCGATGACGTTGGCAACGCTGGCAACGGCTTTCTGGACGCCTTTGCCGAGGTAGCGGCTCTTGTCGCCGTCGCGCAGTTCGTGAGCTTCGTGCTCGCCGGTGCTGGCCCCGCTGGGGACGGCCGCGCGGCCAAAAGCGCCGCTGACGAGTTTGACGTCGACCTCAACGGTCGGGTTGCCGCGCGAGTCGAGGATTTCGCGCGCGATGATTTCGGAGATGTAGGACATAAGATTCTGGTTAAAAGAAGTGGGCAGTTTTGTGGGCCGGGCGGGTTGGGTCAATCCAAAAGAATGTTGAGGGGGGAAGAAGTTGAGAGTTGAGGGAGGGGCGGCGTTCTTGCTTCCCCGCCCGCTTGCGAAACGGGTGGCCGACCTGCTGGCCAAGGAAGTCGATTTCCTTGCTTCCCCGCCCGCTTGCGAAACGGAGGAGCCTGCGCTGCTCTTGCGGGGTTCCGCAGTACCTGTTTAGCCGGGGAAAATAGGAAATAGGCAACGCGGATCAAGAGAGAAACCCGGAGGGTTTCCAGCCGTTAGCCGGTGGTTGAGGCGCGTCCCCGCGCCGACACCACCGGGATTCGCCCCGCCATGCATTCACCCTGGAAGGGTGGTAGAAAACGGGCTTTCTACCACCCTTCCAGGGTGAGCTGATTGTTCGCGGTATACCGGGGGTGTCGCTCCGCTCGCCCCCCGGCTGACCTCTTTCAATCCGTCGGATTGATGCCCTTCTTGCGCGCTATACAGATACGTTCCGCAAGACGCGCGGGCGGCAACAAGGGGTGTCCCCTTTCCTGGCACGCGGCGGCCGGGCGTCTACAACTTGTCGACATCGCCATTATCTCCAGCCGGGGGAAAAATATGCCTGCGTCATAAAAAAGCTGAATTTTCCTCTTGCCTCGTTTCGCCTACCAATATACTAGGTGGATACATGAACACGCCCCACTCCCTCGACTCCAACCTGCGCGGCGGCGCTTCCCATGCGCCCGCGGCACCCCTTCCCCATCGCTCCACGCCTCCCTGGCTGAAGCTGATCCAGGAAGCCGTGGAGGCTTCGGATTTCGGCACCGTCCAGATCAAGGTGCACGGCGGCGAGGTGGTGCAGATTGAGACCACCCGCAAGATTCGCGTTCCCTCCGCCTCCACCCGCTCCTTTACCCAACCGACCGCACCCGCGGAGGAATACTGACATCCCGGCGCGCTACCTACCGGACACCCCGGCGGTTCGCATTCCTAAATCGTTCAACCAGCTCAACCAACATGAAAACAACCTCCATCCTCTGGTCCGCGATCGCGGCCGCCCAACTCGCCGCTCTCCCGCTCACCGTTTACGCGGGCACCGACGCCAAAGAAACGACGCAGCCCGTCACCGCCGAAAAAGCGCCGCCGCTCCCGCTGCACACCATCGAGGGCGTGGGCGGCATCGTGATTACGCCCGTCGCCTACCTGGTCAACCCGGGTCCCGCCGGAACCGTCTTCGGCCTGCCCGCCGCCTCGGCAACGTACGTGAAGGCCAACACGAAAAACGTCGAATCCGCCGTGCTCACGGAAACGCTCTTTGGGCGCTTGGAACTCGGCTACGCCGCGAGCCGCTTTGGCGTGGGCAACCTCGTGGACGACGTGAAAGACGCCACGACGGTCAATATTCCCGACTCCGTGGTCGTCCATAACTTCAACGCCCGCTTCCTGGCGCTGCCGGAGAATAGTTTCGATCTCCCGGTCCCGGCGGTGACGATCGGCGCGTCCTATAAATACAACGACGGCATCGAAGACATCGACAACCGGCTCGGCGGCGCGCTCGGGAACATCGGCTACAAGAGCAACGACGGCGTGGACTTCACGCTGACGGCCACCAAAGCCTTCCCGAACGTCTTCGGGCGTCCGCTCATCGTGACGGGCGGTTTGCGCTTCAGCGAGGCCGAACAGCTCGGCTACCTCGGCTTCGGCGACAAATACCGCGCCACCTTTGAGGGCAACGTCGTCTACCTCGTCACCGATTGGCTGGGGCTCGCGGCGGAATTCCGGGGCAAAGCCAACGCCTATCAACCGATCGCCAACCCGCGCAAAGACGGCGGCTACCTCGTCGGCCGCGAGGACAACTGGTGGACCATCGGCGCGGCCTTCATCGTCAACCCGCACACCACCGTCACCGTCGGCTGGGGCCACTTTGGCGAGCTTCTCAACACGACCGAGGACAAGGGCCTGGCCGTCCAAGCAAAATATGAATTTTAACCTTTCAGGCGACTGAGGGTAACGGAGCGCCCCCGGGGGCCATTTCTCCCGGGGGCAGCCGCCCCTTCGGAACCGAAAAAAAACCAACCAACATCCATACGCACCTATGTCTCACTACCGTTTTGAAACCGCCGCCCTCCATGCAGGGCAAGTCGTCGATCCCGCCACCGGTTCCCGTGCCGTCCCGATCTATCAAACCACGTCCTACGTCTTCAAGGATACCGACCAAGCGGCCAACCGCTTCGCCTTGAAGGAATTCGGCAACATTTACTCGCGCCTGACGAACCCCACCAACGACGTCTTCGAGCAGCGCGTGGCGGCTCTCGAAGGGGGAACCGCCGGGCTGGCCGTCGCCTCGGGCCTCGCCGCCATCAGCCTCTCCCTGCTCGCCATCACGCGCATCGGCGACGAGATCGTCTCCGCCGACAACCTGTACGGCGGCACCTATTCGCTCTTTCACTACACCTTCCCGAAACTCGGGCGCACGGTAAAGTTCGTCGATTCGCAAAACCTCGACGCCTTCCGCAAGGCGATCACGCCCAAGACCCGCGCCATCTATGCCGAGACCGTCGGCAACCCGAAGCTCGACGTGCCCGACTTCGAGGCCCTGGCCGCCATCGCCCACGAAGCGGGCATCCCGCTCGTCGTCGATAACACCGTGGGCGTCGGCCTCGTGCGGCCCATCGACCACGGCGCGGATATCGTCGCCATCTCGGCCACGAAATACATCGGCGGCCACGGCACCTCCATCGGCGGCGTCATCGTGGACGGCGGCAAATTCCCGTGGAACAACGGCAAATTCCCCGAATTCACCGAGCCCGACGCCAGCTACCACGGCCTCGTTTACTGGGACGCGCTAAGCGCCGTTCCCGGCCTGGGCAACATCGCGTTCGTCACCAAAGTGCGGGCGGAACTCCTGCGCGACCTGGGCCCCGCGTTGAGCCCCTTCCACGCCTTCCTTTTCCTGCAAGGGCTGGAGTCCCTGCCGGTGCGCACTACGAAGCACTCCGAAAACGCGCTGGCCGTCGCCAAATATCTGAAAACGCACCCCCTCGT
>JAQTMF010000131.1 GCA_028714515.1 Chthoniobacteraceae bacterium
GGCGGTGGTGCTCTACGGCCTCTACCGGCTGGCGGAAGACTGCCATGCCGGGCGGTGGTGCCGGGGCCGGAAAGCGGAGGAGGAGGAGACGGAATCCGGGATCTAACCGGGCCTGTTTTCCCCCTCTTTTTTCTCGGGCTTGCGCTCGGGCCGGGCATCGGCCACTCTGGAGCGCGTGTTCGAACTCTGCGATGTTTCCCTGCTGGCTCCCGCCAAACCGCAAGAGCGGGTGGTGATCGGCGATGTGACCGCCACGTTCCCTCCCGGCGAGGTTGCCGTGGTGACGGGACCGCCGGGCTCGGGCAAAAGCACGCTGCTCCAATTGCTCGCGGGGGTGCGCCAGCCGACGTTTGGCGAAGTCTCCTGGGAGAAAGAGGCGTCCGCGCGCCCGCCGGTGGCCTATCTGCCGCAGGGCGTTCTTCTGAATTCCCCCGGCGACCGGCTCTTGACGGCGGCCGAACACGTGAAAACCGCCCTGCGCTTGCGCGTGACCGGGCAGGACCGGGAGGAACGGCGGGACGAAGTGGCCGCGCTCCTGGAAAAGATGGATCTCGCCGCGGAGGCGGACCGGCGTTGCGGCGAACTGACGCCCGGGCAGCGGCGGCGGCTGGCCGTGGCGGTGGCGCTGGCCGGTTCCCCGGGGATGCTCCTTTGCGACGAGACGGGGGAGGCGTTCGACCCCGCGGCCGAGTCCGCGTTTGCCGCGTTGCTGCGCAAACTGGCGCGGGAGGAGCGGATGGCGGTGGTGCGCGTCACGAACGCGCTGGACCGCCTGGAGGAATGCGACACGCTCCTGGTGTTGTGCGGCGGCCTGCTGGTTTTTCACGCGCCGCCGGTGTATCTGGCCCCTTATTTTCAGCTCGGCGCGGCTCCGGCTCTCTTTGAACAGCTCGGCGCGCAAAAGCCGGAAGCCTGGCGGCGCTCGTGGTCCAAGCACCGCGCCGCTTTCCCTTCGCACCCCGCGGCCGCCGCCTTGAAGAGCGTGCCGGAAGCGGGCGCGGGCGAACCCGGCCAGCGCCCGGCGGTTCCCGGGTGGTTTACGCAGTCCGCCGCCGTTGCGGGCCGGCGCTGGAGACGGGCGCGGCGCGACGTTCCGGCGCTGGCGTTGCAAGCGGCGCTGCTTTTCGGGGCCCCCTTTGCGGCCGCCTTTTTTGCCGCGGGCGATTTGCCGGGGCTCCAGGCGCTTTCCACGCAGTTCCATGGCGACGTGGCGGAGCTTCTGCGCGAAAGCGCCATGTTTGCCGTGGAGGCCTCCCGGGGGGTGCGGCTGGTGGCCGGGCTGGCGATCGTGCAACCGCTGCTGCTGGCTTTTGTGGCCGCCGCCACCGCCGCGCGCGAGATCGCCGGGGAACGGGTGGGGTTGGAAATCGAAAAACACCGGGGCCTGCGCCCCTCCGCCTTCGTCGCGGGCGAAGCCTTTTCTCTGATACCCCGGATTCTGGCGCAGGCGGCCTGGATGGGGGCGTACGTGCACGGCGTGTGCCGGCTGCCGGGGAGCCTCTGGATGCAGATCGGCGCGCTGGCGCTGGCGCAGGCGGCGTTCACCGCGTTTTGCCTGGCGGTTTCCGCTTTGACCCGGTCGTCCACGCGGGCGGCGATCACCTGTTTCTGCCTGGCGGCGCTGCAACTGCCGCTCTCCGGGGCGGCGCTGGCCCCGCCGGAGCTTTTTTTGTGGGTGGTCCGCCCCCTTTCGACTCTCCCCTGGGGAGCCGCCGCCTACCTGCAATCCATGGAAGGGACGCGGTTTTACGAAGCCCTCCGGATCATCTCGCCCCTGCCCCTCTTCCCCGTGGGACTTTGCGCGCTCGTGCTGGCCGCCCAGACTGCTCTGGGACTGTTTCTTGCGCATTTTGGATGCAAGATCGTCCGATTGGGGGTTGCCTGGAGGCGATTGGGCACATAACCTGCTTCCAAAACCTCCTTTTATGTCCGTTCCCCGGTAACACTTCCCCATGGCTACTTTGCATGTGCATATTCCCGGCTCCGGTATCGTTTCCCACGAGCTTTCCGGCAAAGAAAGTTACTCCGTGGGAGGAGCGCCCGAGAACACCTTCCAGATTATCGACAACACCGTTTCGCCCCGCCACGCGGAGATCCTTCGCGAAGGGGACGGCTTTCGGCTGCGGGATCTCCGGTCCGCCAACAAATGCTGGCTGAATGGGGTGGCCGTCGCGGAATCGGTCCTTCATGACGGCGACGCCCTCCGTTTTGGCAATATTGAGAGTATCTTTCTGACGCGGCCTCCCGGCAAGGGGGAGGTGGAGGCTGTCCTGCGCGCCCGCTTGACGCTGAACGTCCCCGGCCAGAGCGAAACCGTGTTCCGGCTGGAGGGGTCTCTGGCCACCGTCGGGTGGAAGTCCGACAACGATCTGCTCATCAAGGACCCGTCCATCTCGGGGCATCATGCCCAGTTCATGGAAGTCCGGGGCAAATACCACCTGAAGGATCTTCGTTCCACCAACAAAACCCTCGTCAACGGCCTGGCCATCACCGAGACGGAAGTCAACGACGGCGACGCCATCCAGTTCGGCGCGGTGGCGGGCGTCCTCAAAGTGGAATACGGCATCCGTTATGTGCCCACCTCCGCCCCCGCGGCGGCCCCGGTGGACGGCGCGGCGGACGACGCCAAAGCCCTGGCGGCCCAGGTGGAGGAGTGGAAGACGCGCTACGAGGCAATGGCCAAAGAGCACGAGAGCCTGTGCGTTCACAACCAGCAGCTCTCCGCGCAGATCAAGGACTCGGCCGCCCGGGTGGATAAACTGCAATTCGCCCTGGAGACCACCGCCAACGAGGCGCAAGAGAAACTCGCCGCATGGGCGCAGGATCGGGAGAACGACGAGAAAAAGACCGAGGACCTGGCCCGGCGTCTGACGGAAAGCGAGAATGCCCTCGCGGCGTTGCACAATGAATGCGCCGCCCTGGAGGGGAAACTGGCCGCCGCCTCCACCGAGCACTCCTCCCAGCAAACCCAAGCCGCCGAAGCGCGGGGGAAACTGACCGCCCAACTGGAGGAATGGAAGGCGAAACACGAGGCGCTGACCAAGGAACACGACGGCCTGCGCGTCCAAAACGAAAAATTGGATACCCAGCGCAAGGAAGCCGCCGCCCGGGGGGATGAACTCCAAGCCGCCCTCCAGGCCCGCGAAAAAACCGCCGCGCAAACCCGCGACGAAGCGCAGCAGGAATCCGAACGTCTCTCCGGCGAGCTTGCGCAAGCCCGTTCCCGCCTCGAATCGCTGACCCAGGAGCGGGAAACCGCCGCGAAAAAGGAAGAAGATCTTTCCAAACGCCTGGCGGAAAGCACAAACGCCCTCGCCGCGCTTCAGAAACAACACGAAGCCTTGCAGACGGCGGCGGCCGAAGCGCAGGGGAAAGTCGTGGCGCTCACCAAAGAGCGCGATGCCTTGACGAAGGAGCGCGACGCTTCGCAAACGGCGGCGACCGAGGCGCAAGGGAAGCTCACGGCGCTCACCAAAGAGCGCGACGCCTTGCAGGCGGCGGCAACGGAGGCGCAGGCGAAAGTCGCGGCGCTTACCAAAGAACACGGCGTATTGCAGGCGGCGGCAGCCGAAGCGCAGGCGAACGTCACGGCGCTGACCAAAGAACGCGATGGCTTGCAAGCGACGGCGGCGGAAGCGCAAGGGAAAGTCGCGGCGCTGGTGCTGGAACGCGATGCGGCGCAATCGGCCACATCGGAAGCGCAGGCGAAAGCCGCGGCGTTGACCAGGGAGCGCGACCTCCTGCAAACCTCCGCCGCTCAACTGGCCGAGGCGCAGCGGGACATCAAGCGTTTATTGGAAACCCAGGCCGCGCCGGAGCCCAAGGCCATGCCGCAGCCGGTCGCCATGCCGCAGCCGATGGCCGCGCCGGAACCCGTCCCGGAGCCGCAAGCCCAGCCTGTTCCCAGCGCCCCCGCCGGTCCGCGGCCGCTGTCGCTCCTCAAGGAAGCGCCGCTACCTCCCTCCGGCCCCGTGGAGGGGCCGAAAACCGGGCTCATCGAAATCAACACGCCCGGTTCGCCCATGGCCCGGTTCGCCAACCGTCTTTCACCGGGCACGCAGCTCGACGCCGACAGCCCCTCGATTCAGAAAATCGTGGAAAACGCGCCCGAAGCGCTCAACGGGATGCGCCGGTGCCTGCACGCCTTCATCAAGAACCAGTCGGAAACCAGCCTTCTCCAGCAGCTTTTGACCGAACTGCACGAACTGACGGAGCAAACCGTCCAGGCCAACCTCACTTCGGTGGCCACGTTTTCCTTCGCCCTGGAGCGGCTGATCGACGATCTGATGAAGATCCCCGGCCAGATCAACCCGTCTTCCCTGCGCACCGTCAGCCAGTCCATCGACTTCCTGGTCACGCTGCTCGACGCCAAAAATCTCTTCCGCACCAAGCAGCCCGACGAGGCCCGCATTTTCGCGGTCGATGACGACGCGGACGCCTGCAAGACCATCCGGGGAGCCATCGAAATGGTGAACCTGAAAGTGATCTGCGGCGGGGACGCGAAAACCACGCTCGCCGCGCTCAACGAGCGGCAGTTCGACCTGGTGCTGATCGACGTCGGCCTGCCGGAGATGAACGGCTTTGAACTCTGCACGCGGCTGCGCAAGCTGCCCGACTACAAAAAAGTCCCGGTGGTCTTCATCACGGGGGCCGTCACGGTGCAAAACCGGGTGCAGTCGAGCTTGAGCGGCGGCAACGACTTTATCGCCAAACCGTTCAACCTGCTTGAACTCGGCGTCAAAGTCCTGATTTGGATCTTCAAAGGCCAGCTCGGGATGGTGTAGGCGCGGATGTTGAGAGTGAAGGGTTGAGAGAGGGGAGGGCCGCCGCGTTCCTTCTCTCAACACTCAACATCCTCCTCTCTCAACTTCTTCCAGCTAATCCGGCCGGGTGAGGTTAAGAACCGGCTCGGTGAGCAGCGAGGCGACGCCTCCGGCCATCAGGGCCGCGGCCAGCAGCAGGGGGAGCGTGACGGGGTCGCCGAGCAGGACGATCGACGCGGCGGCTCCCACAAACGGCGCGGTGGCAAAGTACGCCGCCGTCCGCCCCGCGCCGAGGCGTTGCAGCGCCATCACGAAGACCAGCAGCGCCAGGCCGTGGCAGCAGGTGCCCAGCAGGACCGCTTCGCCCAGCGTGGGCCAACCGGGCAACGGCGTCCGCCTGCCCGCGCAGAGGGCGAAAAGCCCGGCCGCCGCGAAGAGCCCTTTCCAGAGCGCGAACTGCGCGGGCGTGACCCGTTGCAGGCGGGCGGTGCAGTTGTTGTCGATGGCCCAGCAGAGGCACGAGCCCGCGATGGCCAGGGCAGCCGCCGCATGCCCCGGCCCGCCGTCCGCCGCGCTGCTCGAAACAAGCACGCCCCCCGCCGTGATGAGCGCCAGGCCCAGCACCAGGCGCGCGCTCAGGCGTTCCCGGAAGAACCCCCACGCGAGCAGCGCCGTGAACCCGGCCTCCAGGTTCAAGAGCAGCGCCGCGCTGGAGCCGGGCGTGTGGGCGATCCCCCAGACCAGCAAAACGGGAGCCAGCACGCCTCCGCACAGGAGCGATCCCGCGAAAGGGAGGCGGTTGCAAGGAAGGGTGAGCGCCCCCAACCGCCACGGGATGCGCGTCCACACCGCCACGCCCAGCGCCGCGCCGAGGTTGAGAAGCGCGGAGAGCAGGAGCGGGTCCTCCGTCGCAAAACGGAGCTTGATGAGCGGCGTTCCCACGCCAAAGAGCAACGCGGCGAGCAGGGCGTACGTCGCGCCGTGACGAGGTGAGGGAGGGGACATCGCTTAGGAATCCAGGCAGGCGGCCAGCCGCTCGGGCGGCACGAGCAAATCCGCGTATTGCGCCCCGGCCGCGTTCGGGTTGGGGTGTTCCTCGCACGTGACCCACCGGTGTTCCAGCCCGCACGCGCCGCTGAGATTCCAGTAAAGTTTCCAATACCCCCGGCTGTGGGCGTTGGAGCGAAATTCCACAATCTTCGTCCCCGGGCGGCACCAAAGGCAGTTGGCCAGTCCCGCGCCGTGGCTGGAGACGATGACCCGCGCTCCCTCAAAGAGCACCCGCTGCTGGGCGAAGCTCAGCTCGTGCGGGAAAACGGTTGTGAAGCCCCGCCGCGCGAGCTGCTCCGAGATTTCCGGTTCGTTGAGGAGCCGCCGCGTGGGGTAGGCCGCGCGGGAGAGGTAGATTTTCTCCGGCGCGGGAAAAGGGAGCGCCCGGCGCGGGAGGCTGCCGAGGAACGCGCGCAGGATGCGGACCAGGTCGGGGGAAATGCCGTAGGTGGCGTTGGAGAAATGAAGTTCGGAAAAGCGGCAATGGGCCGCCGCGCCCGAGGGGGGCAGGAAACGCTCCGCCGGGATGCCCAGGTGCTCCAGGATTTCCATTTGGAAGGGAGCGCTCGGCGGTTCGCTGATGAAATGGGCGTAGGAACGCAAGTCCATCCCCGCCTCCCGCGCCAGCGCGAGCCGCGCGACGGCCTCGAAGAGGAAGTGGTAGAGGTTGGGCATGCCGAGGAACACCAGCGCCCGGCCCCGTTCGGCGGGGTCCAGCGGCGGCTGCCGGGGGTGGGTGAAAAGCGGGTGACTCTTCGGGCCGAACTCGGGGACGTGGGGGAACTGGAGCCCGCCGTACACGTCGTCGGTCTCCGTGAGCAGCGTGTGATAGAAGCTCGTGTAGCGCATCCGGCGCGAGACGGCCAGGAAGCCGGGCCGGATCGCGTTGGTCCAGTCGTCGTCGTGGGAAAGCCCGGCCACCTCGGCGGCCTCGGCCGGGTCGAGCTTCAAGTCGCTCCAAGCGATGCGCCCGGCGGGGTAGATTTCCCGGTAATCGACGAGCGGATGCCCGGGGAGATCGGCGTGGTTCAGGTAACGGCCCGTGGCCGGGCCCTGCCAGCGGCCGGAGGACGGCAGGATGCGGCGGATGCGCCGAAGGGAGGGATCGACGAAATGGTAGCGCAGCGAGGAGGCGAGTTTCGTCAGGAGATTCATGTACGCGAAAGATCGCTTGCCGCGCATGATGCGGCGGGCCCGGGTGGGCGTCAAGCGGGATGCGGCCCCGCCTTTCCCCATGCAAAAACGGCAGCCAAAGCGCGGGGCTCCGGCTGCCGTTCGGGAAGGATTGGCGGAAACTACGCCAGCGCGCGCACGGTGGCGGCGACGTTCGCGGCGGTCATGCCGAGAATCTCCATCACCTGGTTGCCGGGGGCGCTGATGCCAAAGCGGTCGATGCCGATCACCTTGCCGTCCAGGCCCACCCATCGATACCAGAGACCGGTCACGCCCGCGGCGATGGCCACGCGGCGGCGGCAGGCGTTGGGAAGGACGCTTTCGCGGTATTCGGTGTTCTGGCGCTCAAAGCGTTCCATGCACGGGACGGAAACGACGCGGACGCCCGCGCCGAGTTCCTTCGCGGCGGCCACGGCATGCTGCACCTCGCTGCCCGCGGCCAGCAGGATCGTCTCCAGCGGCGCGGTTTCTTTGACGAGGACATACGCCCCTTTGAGCGCGCCTTCGCGGCGAGTTGCCACGGAGGCGAAGCTGAGGTTGGGCACGACTTGCCGGGTGAGGATGAGGGCGGTGGGGCCGTCGAGGCGCTGCATCGCGCCCACAAAGGCTCCGGCGGTTTCCTCCGGGTCGGCGGGACGGATCACGTCGAGGTTCGGGATCACGCGCAGGCCGCTGACGGTTTCCACCGGCTGGTGGGTGGGGCCGTCTTCGCCGACGCCGATGCTGTCGTGCGTCAGGATGTAGGTGATGGGGAGCTTCGCCAGGGCGGCGACGCGGATGGAGGGCCGCAGGTAATCGACGAAAACCAGGAAGGTGGCTCCCGAGGCGCGGAAGATGCCGTCAAAGGCGATGCCGTTGAGGATGCCGCCCATGGCGTGCTCGCGGATGCCGTAGCGGATGTTGCGCGCGCCCGCGTTCTCCGGGGTCCAGTCCTGGCTGGAGCGGATGTAGTTGAGCGTGGAGCCGTAGAGGTCGGCGGAACCGCTGACGAAGAGGGGCATCGCTTCGGCCACCGGCTGGAGCACATCGCTGGCGGCTTTGCGGGTGGCGACTTTGGCGTCGGCGGCAAAGGCGGGGACGCGGGAGAGGAGGTCGGCGGGGACCTCTTGCTTGACGCCGCTATCGAGCAGCGCGGCTTGGGCCGGGTTGGCGGCGCGCCAGGCCTGGTAGGTGACGTTCCAGGCGGCATAGTCGGCCTGGCGGCAGGCTTTCGCCTCGGCGAAGAAGGCGCGGGTTTCCGCCGAAACATAGAACGGCGTTTCGGGCAGGCCGAGGCCCTTGCGGGCTTCGTCGGCGAACTTCGCCCCGCCTTCGCCATGGCCCTTGCTGGTTCCGGCGACTTCCGGGATGCCCTTGCCGATGACGTTCTTGGCGATGATGAGCTGCGGCTTGCCGCTCGTGGCGGCCTTGGCCTTCTGGAACGCCGCGAGGATGGCGGGGAGGTCGTGGCCGTCGATGGTCTGCACGTCCCACTGGAGCGCCTCGTACCGCTTGGCGGTTTCCTCGTTCTGCGAGGCGTCGGCCATGGCGTCGAGGGTCACGTCGTTGGAATCGTAAATGAGGATCAGGTTGTCGAGCTTGGCGTGCCCGGCAAAGGCGCTGGCCTCCTGCGCCACGCCTTCCTGCATGCAGCCGTCGCCCGCCAGTACGACGATGTGCTGGTCAAAAATGGGGTGCTCGGGTGTGTTGAAGCGGGCCGCCGTCATCTTGGCGGAGACGGCGTAGCCCACGCCGTTGGCGATGCCCTGGCCGAGCGGGCCGGTGGTCGCCTCGACGCCGGGGGTTTCGCGGAATTCCGGGTGGCCGGGGGTCTTGCTGTGGAGCACGCGGAAGTTGCTCACCTCTTCCAGGGAAAGATCGTAACCGGCCAGATGGAGCCAGGAATACAGGAACATCGAGCCGTGCCCGGCCGAGAGGATGAACCGGTCGCGGTTAAGCCATTTCGGCTCGGCGGGGTTGTAACGCAAGGCCCCGCCGAAAAGGGCGGCGCCAATCTCGGCGCACCCGAGCGGGAGGCCGAGGTGGCCGGAGGAGCATTTCTTGACGGCGTCAATGGCGAGACCGCGTGCTTCGTTGGCGGCGCGGGAGAGGCTTTCGAGATTCATGGCGGTGTTTTTTGGAAAAGTGCTACAGGCTAAAATCTGGAAGAGGGAAGTCAAGAGCCGCCTGCCGCTCTCCGGGCAAACACTGGCGGCTTGGAGCCCAAATT
>JAQTMF010000132.1 GCA_028714515.1 Chthoniobacteraceae bacterium
TTTCCAAATAGCCGTTGACGAGGCGCGCGGGGTTGTTGGGTTCGATGGCTGGAGGTCTGCCCGCGACGGAATCGGCGGTGACGGTGACTCCCGGAGTTTGTGTCAGGTTTTTCCCATAGTTGAGGGGCGCTACGGTGAGGGCGGATGCGGTTTCGACATAGACGGGAAGTTCGGGGACGGCGAGCGTGGCTTTGCCGTTGGAGACGGATAGTTCCGAGTCTTCGCCGAATGCGGAGACGATGCGGACGGAGCTTGCGCCGGGGACGCGGATTTCGACGCTGCCGCGGGGGTTCCCGGCGCTCATCAGCGCGTAGACTTGTCTGCCGGAACCGGTGAACCGGCTGCCGATGTAGAGCTGGTTGCCGGGTGTTCCGAAGTCGAGCGCTTCGGCAAAGCGCGTGCCGTGGAGTTCTTCGGACCAAACGCGCATCAGCACTCCGGCGGGATTGAGGCTCCCGTCTTCGTTGGACCACCATGCGGGGAATTCCCAGAAGCCGCCGCTGCGATCATACCAAAGGTTATTGTGTTCCTTTGGGATGCCGTATTGCTCGTAGGTCATCATTTGCACCATCGTCCAGCGGCCCTGGAGGCGGGGCTGGTAGACGCCGTAGGAGGCGGCGAAGTAGCCTTGCTCCGTCTGCCACTTTTCGATCTCTTGCAAGCCGTAGCGCGTCAGCAGGGTGCTCAAGTCGCCGAGGGTTTTGCGGGCCAGCCAGACGTCGCCGTTAACGTTGTTGTAGGCGTGGAAGGAGAAGGCGTCGATGGCTTTGCCGCCGCCCGCTTCGAGGAAGCGCTCGATCCAGGCCATGCGCTCCAGGCTCACGACGCCGGGCCCGAGGACTTTTGCCTCCGGGTCCGCGCTTTTGACGGCGGCGTAGAATGGCTGCATTTCCTCGGTGGCGAACCGGTCGCCGGGGATGTCGTTGGGCTCGTTGCGCGGTTCCCAATATTTCACGTCGTTTTTGAAATGCGCGACGATCCGCCGCACGCCGTCGAGGTTTTGCCGGGTGCCGTTGGGAAAGGCGATGAGGAGCGGGCGGGGTCGCGCGATGTCCGTGTTGGCATACCACTTTTTGTCGAGCGCGATTTCGAGATCGAGTTGGGCGATGGCGGCGGCGGGGTCGTTGACGTCCCGGACGGCGTGGCGTTCGGGGCCGATGGCCGCGACGCCGCGCATGACGAGGTCCAGCAACGGATCGGGGCCGCCGGAGACGTTCTGGCCGGGGAGCGTGGGGAAATGGATGTTGCGCCGCAGGATCGCGAAGATCGCGCCGCCAACGCTGTCGCCCCACGGCGGCTGCTCGGCGCTGCCATGGAGATAGAGTTTATACCAGCCGGGGCGGGTGACTTTTGGCGCGATGGCCGTTGCGGCGGCGGGACCGTGATCGACGATGTTGCCCCAGTAGTCGCGCACGTCGTAGGTGGCGGCGCCGGGGCCGCTCAGGCGGAAGCGCACGGGTTCGCCGACGTAGAAGACGTTGTTGCGTTTGCCGGAGTCCATGCGCACGAGGCGGGGCGGACTCTCCGGCAGCCAGCCCGCGCGGCCCGGGGCGGGGGCAAGCGCCGTCAAGAGGCAGGCGATCCAACACGGGATGCGGCGTTTCATAAAGAGGGGACAAACGGGCTGTTCGGGCCGGTTTGTCTTTGGATGGAAAGACTAGTGATCGACTAGTGAGTGCTGGAGCACGCGTTCGTATTGGTTGAGCACGTTGGCCCAGGAAAAACATTCCACGGAGGCGGCAACGGCGGTCCGGTCCGGCTGCGCGCTTTGGGAGAGGACTTCGAGCTTGGCGGCGATTTCCGCGATGTCGCACGGATTATCGAGCAGCGCGCCGGTGCTCCCCTCGCGTACGGCGACGGCGGCTCCGGCAAGGCGGCTCGTCAGGACCGGCGTTCCGCAGGCGAGGGCCTCGACGATCACGAGCCCCCAGGCTTCGTATTGTGTCGGCAGCGCGAGGACGTCGGCGGCGGCATACCAGGGAGTGAGGTCGTTTTGCGAGCCGACGATGCGCACGCGCCCTTCCAGGCCGAGGCGGCGGACCGCGGCGAAGGAGGGGCGGGTGTTGACGCGGCCGACGACGGCCAGGAGCCGAAGGCGGGGATTGTCCATGGAGGCGACGGCGCGCAGGAGGCAGGGAAAGCCTTTCCGCTCCAGTTCGTTGGCGACGAAGAGGATGACGAAGTCGCCGGGGTTGTAGCCGAGCTTGCCGCGCATTTTCGGGCGGAGCATTTCGCCTCGGGCGGGGTTGAGCAGCGCGGGCGCGTAGCCGTTGGGGATGATGACGACGTCGCGTTCGGGCACGTTGTAGTAGCGCCGTAAGTCGGCGCGCACTTGTTCGGTGGGGACGATCAATTTGCGGTAGCGGCGTTCGGCGAAGTGCTTGCGTTCCAGGCTCAACAGGAAGGGGTGCACGGGGTTGCATGCCTGCCGCAGCCTTCCGGCGGGCTTGCGCAAGCGGCGGCTGGCTTCGATCCACGCGCGGTGGACGCTCTGGACGTTGAAGACGCCGCCGGGCGGGGAGATGACGCCGAAGGAGCCGTGCACGTCGGAATCGAGGTCTTCCAGCCCGGCCTGGCAGTTGCGGGCATACGTGAGCATCCGCAGGAGGGCGGGGCGCTTGGCGGCGGGTACGGGATGCCGGGCGACGCCGGGGTGAAGGGCTTGCGCGTTGAAGTCGGCGGCGTAGACGTGGACATCGTGCCCGCGCCCGGCGAGGTGGTTGGCGGTTTCCAGCAGAAGGCGCTCGACGCCGCCGCGCGTGTGGCACCCGAGAAAGGAAAGGGCGATCTTCATGAGACAAGGGCGGGTGTGCGGCGCGGGGGGGCTGGGCGCTTGGCGCGGCGGCGGCCGACGGCGCAGGCCCGGATGGCCATGCCAGCGGCGGCCCACGTAATCATGAGGTCGCCGCGGCCCCAGTAGAGATCGACGGCACCGTGCATGATTTTCCCGATGACGAGCGCGGTTCCCAGCGCGACGAGCGTGGCTTCGGGGCTGGAGCGGGGCAGGTACCGGCGGCTGCGGTAGGCCATTCGCAGGAAGGCGATGTGGATGGCGGCGAATGCCAGGAGGCCGGGGACGCCCGTTTCGGCGAGCGTCAGCAGGAAGATGTTGGTGGCGTCGTATTCTTTGCGCAGGCCGACGCCGACGCCGGTGAGCGGGCTTTTGCGGAACTCGTACAGGGCGTAATCGATCGATTCGAAGCGTGCCTGGATGTTGTAGTGATCGCGGTCGAAGGCGGTGGCGTAGTTCCGCGCTTCGGCGGGGAGCCGTCCCCAGCATACGGCGACCAGCGCGGCGAGGACGAACGTGGCGCGCAGCAGGAGAAGAAACCGGCGGTGCAGGAGGAGGATGACGATGAGGCCGGTTGCGGCGGTGATCCATGCGCCGCGCGAGAGGGTGAAGAAAAGGCCCGCGGCGATCAGCACGAGCGCGGCGAGGAGCCGTTGTTTGCGGATGGTGTCGCGCTCGCCAAACCAGAGTTCGGCGCAGACGATCAGGCCGCAGGCAAGCGAGGAGCCCGACCCGTTCTTGTGAAGGCCGAGGACGTAGCCGGACTGTTTGACGAGTACGATCACGGCGAGGAGACAGCAGACGGCGATGAGCGTGGAAAGAGCGGCGCGGTATTCCGTGATCTGGAGCGGCAGGGAACGGAAGACGGCGACGGCGGCCACGAGGTAGACGGCGATTTGCACGAGGGAGACCAGGGCGGTGTCGCGCCAGTGGAGGGCGGAGGAGAAGAGGCAGAAGAAGAGGTATGCAATGACGGGGAAGGCGAGGGGGCCGAGCCGCGCGGGCCGGCGTTCGGCGAGGAAGATGGGCAGTGTTAGGAGGAGGTTCACTTCGGCGATGGAGAAGCGGATCGGGCCGCCCATGGAGAGGTCGTTTTGGAAGGGGGCGAGCGCGAAGATGGACGCCAGGGCGAGCCAGGGCCGTCTCCAGGTGACGACCCAGAAAAACATCGCGTAGAGAATGGCGGCCAGGAGGAGTTTCATTTGATGAAGATGCCGCGCCAGTGCGTGCTCTGGCGCAGGAACAGCCAGGAGGAGAGTTTCAATTTCGCCAGCGCCTCGCGCCGCCGCGCGGGCCGCGCGAGCAGGATGGACGCCCAGACGACGGTGCGCAGAAGGTTGCCGACGATCATGGCGAGCCGCAGGGAGAGCAGCCCGGCGAGCCCGTGGTGTTTGTATTGGTAGCGGTCGAGGCTTTCAAATACGCGGCGTCGGATGCCGCTCGTCGCGCCGCTCGCTCCGCCGAGGTGGACGGCTTCGGCTTCGGGCGTGAAGCCGGTGAGCCAGCCTTTGGCGCACATCCGGCGCTGCCAGTCGGTTTCTTCCGCATACATGAAGAACATTTCGTCGAAGCCGCCGACTTCCTCGTAGGTCGTGCGGCGCACCAGCATGCACGCGCCGCTGACGAAATCGACCATCCGCTGGCGGTCGTGATCCCAGCGCCCGTAGTCTTCCAGGACGGGATGGTGCGGCAGCAGGGTGGAGAGGCGCAGGTTCTCGATCCAGGCGCGTTTGGGCGAGGGGAAGTGGTGGCAGGAACGCTGCAGGGAGCCGTCGGCGTTGAGCAGCCGGGGGCCCACGACGCCGGCGTGCGGGTGGGATTGGAGGAAGGCGAGCATTTTGTCCACGGCCTCTGGCCGCAGGAAGGCGTCGCTGTTGAGCAGCAGGAAATATTCGCCGCAGGCAACCCGCATCGCCTGGTTGTTGGCCGCGCTGAAGCCGACGTTGCGGTCGTTGCGGATGACGCGGGCCTGCGGGAAGGCTTCGGAGATGGCGTGGGCGCTTCCGTCGGTCGATGCGTTGTCCACGACGATGACTTCCAGCGGAAGCCGCGTCCCGCCGTGGAGCCGTCGCAGGCACTTCAGCGTGATGGCCGCGGTGTTGTAGCTGACGATGATGACGGTGATGAGGGCGTGTCCTGGCATAGGCTGCTGGTGGATTGGATTGTGGCTTCGATGGCGTCAACGCGGGCGCTCCACGCGTGGCCGCTGGCGGCGGCACGCCTGCGGGCCCGCGCCGAATGCGGCTCGGCGAGGGCCTCGCGGATGGCGGCGCAGAATTCGGGCGCGGTCCGGCCAAGGCGGACCCACCGGGGGTGGTCGCGGAATCCCGGCACTGGCGTGGAGACGATCGGAAGGCCGCTGGCGAGATATTCGTAGAGCTTGAGCGGGTCGAGGCTTTCGGTGAATGCGGAGAGGACGTGCGGGACGATGCAGACGTCGAAGGCGCGCATGAGGCGCGGCATTTCCTCAAACGGGAACGGGCCGGGAAGGAGGATGTTGGCGTGCGCGCGCAGGCGGCGTTCGGTCCGCGCGTCCAGGAAACGCGGGCCCACGAGGGCGACGGTGGCTTCGGGGAAGGCGTTGGCGACGGCTTCGACGAGGGGCAGGTCCACGCGCTCCGGGTGGATCGTCCCGGTGTAGGCGAGCACGGGGTGACGCCAGGCGGCCGTGGCGGAATGGGCTTCCAGCGTGCCATCGGTGACGGCGCGGTAGCGCTCGATATGCACGCCGTTGGGAATGACGCGCACGCCCGGGCATAGCGGGCTTTTGAGTTGCCGGAGCCGTTCGGATACGACGAAAACAACATTGGCGCGGCGGCAGAGTTCGGCGTCTTCGGCGATGGTCTGGCGGCGCAACCACGCGGCTTGGCGGATTTGTGTCCAGTCGTCGGTGATGTCGTAGACGACGAGGGATTCGCCCATGCGCCCCGCCAGGTGGAGGGCGTAGTGCGGGTTAAGCCAGAGGATGGGCCGCCGCAGGCCGAGCCGGTGGGCGGCGCGCCGGAGTTGGCGGCGTTCCAACCAGCGGTTGAAGCGTTGGCCAAAGGGGAGCGAGGTGGGGAGCCATTTCACCGGGTTGAAGAGGTGAATGTTGGGCAGGCCCTGCGGGGATGCGGGCGTGCGGAGCCGCCGCAGGGCGCGCCACAGGGGACGGAGCGAAAGGGTGCGGAGGCCGTGGGAAACGTCGATGGGAAGCCCTTCGTAGAGCACCTTGCGGCCGGGGGCGCGCCGGGCGAATTCCGCCGCGACGCATTGGTCGCGCCGCCAGACTTCGTCCCAGTTTTCCATGGCCACAAACAGGATGTCGGCGTCGGCGTTCATACGGTGCGGGGCTTGCTTTCCCGGTTCATTTGAGGAGCAGCAGGGCGGTGAGCGCGGGGCTCGGGTAGCGCGCCGCGAGCGCGGGCAGCCGCCGGATGGGCTGGATGGCGTTGCCGAGGGTTTGGGTGTTGGCGCGGCTGTCGACGAAATGGGCGTAGTGTTGGCAGGCGATCCGCAGGAAACGCGCGAGGCCGCCGGACCGCGCGAGCGCATACGGGCAAAAGGTGACGACCACGGGCGCGCCGCTTCCCAGGAGGCTTTGCGCGCCTTCCAGCACGTGGCCCGCGCGCGCTTGCGTGCCGATCCAGACGGCCCCGAGGGACGCGAGCGGAATGACGCCGCGCGCCGCCAGCGTATCGAATGTCGCCGTGGGGATATCGCCCGCGGGGAGGCGTCCGCTTTCGTCCGGGCGGTTGGAGAGGGCGGCGTTGACGCAGTGGATCCGGTCCGCCATGGCGTTCGCGGCGACGTTGGCCCGCAGAAGGCGGAAGGCGGAGGGGTCGGCCTCGATGGCCACCGCGCCGGAGAATCCGCGTTCGTGGAGAATGGGGATCAAGGTGGTGCCGATGTTCGCGCCGATCTCCAGGAAATATTTGCCGTGAAAGTCGCGGAAGCCGAGTTGCGCGAGCAGGGAGAAGATCCGCCCGATGTCTCCGGCCGCGAGGCCGCCGTGGAGAAAGAGTTCGCGCCCGTCCGTTCCTTCCGCCGTGCTGACATGGTAGCGGTAGGAGCCCGCGACGGCCATGAGCGACGGGGTGAAGTAGCGGGCGAGATGAAAGAAAAGATCGCGCGCGGCGGGGGAACGCGCGAGGCGGGGCCCGGCGGTGTTGAGCAAGCGCTGGAGCGGCTGTTTCAGGATGCGCATGAGGGGGACTTCAGGGGATGGCGGCGGCGAGGCCGTGGTTTTCGCACCGTATCGTTTCGTACAGCTCCAACAGCCGTGCGGATTGCCGCGCCTGGCTGAGCGCGGCGGCCATGCGCAGGGCTCCGGCCTGGAAGGCGGGGCGGCGGGCGGCGACGGCGCGGACAATGTTGCCCAGGGATGCGCCGGGCTCCCACTCCGCGCCCGCGCCGTATTGCAGGAGCGTGGGGAGGTTGCCGACGCCCGGGGTGGCGATGACGGGCACGCCGTGCGCCACGGCGTCGAGGACGGCGAGCGGGCAGGGATCGAAGGTGCTAGGTACGATCAAGGCGTCGCAGGCGGCAAAGAATTCCGGCGGATCGGCGATCCACCCGAGCGGCTTGCAACGGCCGGGGAGGCGGGTGGGAGCAAAGGCGGCGGTGGATGGCCCGCCCAGCAGGAGGAAGATGGTTTCTTCCGGTTCCAATGCCTGCAAAAGTTGCCGGTAGCCTTTGCGTTCGTCGAGCCCGCCGAGGTAGCCGACGACGGGGCCCGCCCATTCGCGCCCGATGATTTTTTCCCGGGCCGCGCGACGCTCTTCTTCGCGGGGGATGTTCGGCGGGGGACAGGCGTTTTCGAGCACTTCGGACCGGTGCGGGCGGGGATAGTGGCGGAAAAATTCCTCGCGCAACAGTTGGCTGCAAAAGAGGAGGTGCGTCTTCGGGTTCCAGCGCCGGTAGCAGCGGTCTTCGGCGGGGAGCGCGCCGAGGATTTGCAACCGCGCCAGGGCGGAGCGCGCCTTCCGCCAGGATGGAAGGCCGTGGTGTTCCTTTACCGCGCGCGTGAGGTAGTGGCACGTGAAGACGTTGGAGAGCGCGGCGGCTTGCGGCTGGTGTGCGTGGATCACATCGAAGGTGCGGCCTTTCAGGGCGGCCCGGATGAAGCCGCCCGCCGTAAGCCATTTGAGCAGGAAGCCTCGGGGCGGGACGTAGAGCGGCAGCCACTCGACCTCGGCCCGCAAGGCGGGATCGAGGTCTTTCGCGACGACGGTGACTTTCCAGCCCGCGCGGAGGGCGCAGAGGACGCCGTCGCGCGCGACTTTGGCGATGGCGCTCTGGTTGCCGACGGCCTCGTGGATGACGCAAAGGGTGGGCGGTTTCATGGGGCGGGATGGGGTGCGGCGGGCGGGCGCGCGGAGTGGTAGACGCGGGCGTAGGTTGCCGCGACGGCTGGCCAGTTGAACCGCGCGGCGGCTTCGCGGCCAGCGGCTCCCAGGCGGGCGCAAAGCGGGGTGTCGGAGGCCAGGCGCACGAGACAGTGCGCGAGCGCTTGCGGGTCGCCGGGCTCCACGAGCAGGCCGGTGACGCCGTGCGTGACGGCTTCCGGGACGCCGCCGACGCGGGCCGCAAGCACCGCTTTCCCGGAGGCCATGGCTTCCAGGTTGACGATTCCCTGCGGCTCGATCCGCGAAGGCAGGACGAAGAAGGCGCACCCGGCGAAGAGGCGCGCGGTGGCGGCGCGGTCGGCAACGCCCAGGAAGTGGACTTTGCCGTCCAGGCCGAGGGCGCTGGAGAGGCGCGCGAGCGATTCCCGTTCCGGGCCGTCGCCCGCGAGGAGAAGGTCGTGCCGCGCGAGGCCGTTGTGCAGGGCGAGCCGGTAGGCGCGCAGCAATATATCGAATCCTTTTTGCCGCACATGCCGCCCGAGGGCGAGCAGGTAGGGGCGGGGGTGCGGATACGGTTCGGCGTTGCAAAATTCCTCAAGGCGCACGCCGTTGTGGACGGCCTGGGCCCGCGCGCCGAAGGGGGCTCCGTAAAAGGTTTCCGCTTCGCGCAGGGTGTGGCGGGAGCAGGCGGTGACGGCGTCCGCGCGCTCCAGCACGGCCCGCAGCAGCCGCCGGGCGAAGGCGGAATGCTGGAAGAGGCCGCCCGCGTCGGCGCTCAACTCGCCGTGCAGCGTCGCCACGAGCGGCAGGTGCAGGAGGCGGCTGGCGTGCAGCGCGTAGTAGGCGTTGGAGCTGACGCATTGGATGTGGATCAATTCCGCGCGATGCGTCCGCAATGCCCGCACGATCCGCAGAAGCGTGGGCGGGCCCCATACGGCGGCTCCGGCGAATTGCCGCCAGTTCAGCTCGGGCACGCGGAAGACATAGCGGCGCACGGGCACGCCGTCGCGTACCTCGCGGGCCGGGAGCGCCTTG
>JAQTMF010000133.1 GCA_028714515.1 Chthoniobacteraceae bacterium
TGCTTTGCAAATGTTCTGGCTGGGGCTTGTTTTTATGCTCCAGGCGGTGTGCCTGTTCAGTGTCGTTGGATATCTTTCCGGCGGGTTTGGCGACCTTCTTTCCCGGCGGCCCGGCATCGCCAAGTATTTTGCCTGGCTTTCGGCCGGGGTCTTCGCCTCCCTGGGGCTTAAGCTCGCCTTGTCGCAGCGGTAGGCATTTCCCCTTGCGGCCATCCGCCCGGCGGAAACCGATGCATAGATAGCAATAGCGTCTTTATGTTACACTATGCCGTCGTCTTTTTGATCATCGCGATTATCGCCGCCGTCCTTGGTTTCGGCGGGATCGCGGGCACCGCTTCGTGGATCGCCCAGATTCTTTTTGTGGTGTTCCTGGTCCTGTTCGTGATCTCGTTTCTTACGGGCCGCAGGCCCAAGGTCTAGGCTGTAACGGAACAGAGTATCCGCAGATTTCGCAGAGGGACGCAGATTAACCGAGGAAGAATCGTATCTGTTTAGCTCGCTAAACAGATACCGGCACTCCGTGCCGACCGCACGCGGCGCATTCCTCCGGGAGCCGGAGGAAAAATCATCCACCGTCCGGACGGCACGGAGGGCCACTTGCCGTGACCGGTAGCCCAAAAGCCGCACCGATTCCCGCAACGGAATTGCCGTTGCAACGTATCTGTTTAGCCGAGTAAAAGAGGAAGCGCGAATCAAGAGAGAAACCCAGAGGGTTTCCAGACGTTAGCCGGTGGTTGAGGCGCGGCCGCGCGCCGACACCACCGGGACTCGCCCCGCCATGCATTCACCCTGAAAGGGTGGCAGAAAACGGGCTTTCTACCACCCTTTTAGGGTGAGCCGATTCTTTGCGGTATACCGGGGGTGTCGCTGCGCTCGACCCCCGGCTAAAAATCTTTCAATCCTTCGGATTGATTCCTTTCTCTCGCGCTAAACAAATACGTTGCAACCGCGCCAAGTCCTGTTTTCCTTGCACCGCCCCGCCCCTCCGGGATAGGAACCCTCCATGCGCCTCCTGCTAGCCCCCGACAAATTCAAAGGCTCCCTCACCGCCCTCGCCGCCGCCGAAGCCATGCAACGCGGCGTCCTGCGGGCCCACCCCGGGGCGCAGACCGTCCTCCGGCCGATCGCCGACGGAGGGGAGGGGACCGCCGAAGCCCTTTGCGCCGCGCTCGGCGGCGAATGGATCACCCTCCGCGCCAACGACCCCCTGGGCCGCGAAGTCGAAGCGCGCTACGCCTGGGTGGAAGGAGACACCGCCGTCATCGACATGAGCGAAGCCTCGGGCCTCTGGCGGCTCACCCCCGCCGAACGCGAACCCCGGCGCGCTTCCACCCACGGCACCGGCCAGCTCATCGCCCATGCCATCGCGCGCGGCGCGCGGCGCATCCTTATCGGGCTCGGCGGCAGCGCCACCAACGACGGTGGCATCGGCATGGCCGAAGCCCTCGGCTACCGCTTCCTCGGCAGCGGCGGGCGGCCCTTCGCGGCCATCGCGGCGAACCTGGGAGCCCTCTCGCGCATCGAACCGCCGCGCCAGCCGCTGAACGTCGAAATCATCGCCCTCTGCGACGTCCAAAACCCGCTCACCGGCCCGCGCGGAGCCTCCCAGATGTTCGGCCCGCAAAAAGGAGCGGACCCGCAAACCGCCGCCGAACTCGACACCGCGCTGGCCTACCTCGCCGACGTCGCCGCGCGCGACCTCGGGCGGGACCTCGGGCGGGACCTCCGCGACACCCCCGGGGCGGGAGCCGCCGGAGGGCTCGGGTTTGGCCTGCTGACCTTCTGCGGAGCAAAAATCCAATCCGGCTTCGAAACCGTCGCCGCCATCCTGCGCCTGGAGCAAGAAATCGCCGCCAGCGACTACGTCCTCACCGGCGAAGGCCGCCTCGACGTGCAAACCCTGGAAGGCAAAGGCCCCGTGGGCGTCGCCGCCCTGGCCCGCCAGCAACACAAGCCCGTCTTCGCCTTCGCCGGAGCCATCGAAAACGACCCGCGCCTCGCCGAACTCTTTGAACACGCGGAAGCGATCACCCCCGCCGGAATGCCGCTCGAAGAAGCCCTGCGCCGCGCCCCGACGCTCTTGGAAGAAACCGTGGCCCGCGCGATTGCATCATTGACCTGCGGTTCTAAAAAAGAATAACATTCCGTTCGCAGTCTGTTTTCCTTTCGTCTCCCCATGCGCTTTACACGGACGTCCACTTTTGCGCTATCCATCGCCCTCTGGCTGACGGCCGCCTTTACCGCACCGGCCCTCGACTACTCCGTCCCCTACGTCCGCAACGGTCTCCCCTATTTTGGAGACACCACCATCCTCGGCGGCGTCGCCGGTTACGGTGCCATCGTAGGCCAAATCGAAGTCCGCGACACCGCCTCGGAGTATCCCAACGGCATCGACGGCTTCGACGGCCACCGCCAGGACGGCCTCGGCCCCGACCCCGGCAGCCTCTACTACGGCCTCTGGGGCTACCAGGACGTCAAGGACTTCACCGGAATGGGCGCCCCCGCCGACAGCAACGGCCACGGCACCTTCGTCGCGGGCGTCATGGCCAGCGAATACGAGCTAACCACCGAAACCGGCGAAACCGTCTCCTTCATGGGCGTCGCGCCGCTGGCCCGCTACTACGGCGCGATCTTCGACGGCTCCGACAGCAAACAAGCCTTCCTCTCCCTCAACGACTCCCTGCACTACCTCACCCAAGTCGTGGGAGCCAGCGTCATCAACAACAGCTGGGGCTCCGACACGGCAACACTGACCGCGGCGGACCTCAACGGCAACTCCGCGATCTCGCTCCTCGTGGACGAATACGTCGGCTACTCCGGGAAAACGGGAGGCACCACCGGGAAGTATCTCGACAAATTAATGGTCATCTCCGCGGGCAACTCCGGCCAAACCAACGGCCTGCTCGGCATGCCGGCGGACTCCTACAACAGCCTCGTCGTCGGCGCGCTCAACGTCGTCAACCCCGCCGCCACCGAATTACTCGATCCCACCCGGTCCCCGTCCGCGCAAGTCGCCCCCTATAGCTCCTGGCGTCCGCTCGCCGACGGGCGGGCAGGCGTGGACGTCGTCGCCCCCGGCACCGACATCTGGTCCACCCTCGCCATCAACGCCACCGGCTCCAACGGCTACATCGCGGGCACCTCCTCCGGCACCAGCTACGCCGCCCCCCACGTCACCGGCGTCGCCGCGCTCCTCTACGGCCTGGCATCGAACAGCACCGCCATCGGCGACGACACCACCGGCTACGTCATGGTAAGCCAAGGGGACCTCAAATCCTCCAAAGGCACCCTCCTTTCCACGGACCACAAACTCATCAAGGCCCTCATCATCAACAGCGCCCAAAAGATCCCAGGGCTTGACGCCACCGGCGCACAACAGAGCACCTGGCAGCCGGGACAAGTCACCACCACCAACGGCGTCCCCAACGCGGTCGTCCCCCTCAACTACGCCGTGGGCGCGGGCAGCGTCGACGCCATGGAAGCCGTCCGGCAATACGACGAAGAAGGCAACCGCTTCTGGGACCTCAACGCCCTGCGCGTCGTCGGGAGCGACCAATATTACACCTTTGGGCTGGGCAAATTCGTCTCCAACCCTGACGTGGAATCCTTCCTCACCGGCCTCACCGCCACCCTCGTCTGGGACCGCCACGTTGACTTCGTCGTCGATTCCGACCCCAACAGCCTCATCGCCGGAACCCCCACCACAAACGGCTTAAGCAACCTCGACCTCATCCTACAGGAAGAAGTCGCCCCCGGCGTCTGGCAGGATGTCTACATGTCGGCGGGAACCCTCGACAACCTCGAACACATCTACCTGCCCGTCCTGACCGGCACCAACAACTACCGCCTGGACGTCCGCGCCGAAAGCCTCACCGACCCGGAGGAAGGAGAAACCTACGCGCTCGTCGTCTCCTACACCACCTCCTCCTCCGTGCCGGAGCCGGGCGTCTGGGGCCTGCTGGCCCTCGGCCTCGCCATCCTGGCCTACGGCGCGAAAAAACATTCCTGGCACCGCGTCGTCCTACGCTGCCGGATCACCCGTCTTTGATGAAAACCCTCCTTCGGTTTCTCCTCGTCTTCGCGGCCTGCACCGCCTCGAACATCGCGGCCACCGTCCCCAACGGCGGCTTTGAAAACGGCATGGCAAACTGGCGTCCGCTATGGACGCGCGACCCCGGCGCGGGCACCGCCGTGCTCGACACCCAAACCGTCCACAGCGGCAAAAACGCCATCCGCATCGAGCATCACGGCAAAGAAGACTGGAGCTTTGAGCCCGACACCCGCACCTCCGTCGAACCGGGCGACCTCATGGAACTGACCGCCTGGGTCAACATCGCCAGCAGGGAAGGGGGCGAAGTCGTATTGAGCGTCACCACCCGCGACCGCGAAAACCACGTCATGGACTGGATCTACGCCGGGCGCTCCCCCGACGCCAAGCCCGGCTGGCAGCGCCTCACCACGCGCTTCATCGTCCCCGCCGAAGTCACCCAAATCCAGCCGAGGCTGATCGGCAGCGGCCCCGTCTCCCTCTGGATGGACGACTTCTCCCTCGAAAAAAAGAGCCTCGGCATCGCGCGCGAAAAAGGAATCCCCGCCGTCCTTACCATCCGCAACGCCCCGCTTTCCGTCACCCTCGACACCGCCACCGCCAACCTCACCGTGGAAGACCGGCGCAACGGCCATCGCTACCAGCAAAAAGCGACAACGCCCGAAATGATCGTCACCGCCGCGAAAGCCGGGCGCGACCAAATCGAACTCACCCTGCACCACGTCGTATCGGAGCTGAGCGTCCGGGCCACCATCCGGCTCGACGCCGACCAGCCCGAATGCATCCTCGAATGCGCCGCCCAGGGCCCGCTGCCCGCGCCAGTCCACTTCCCCGGCCCCTTCCTCACCCAACCGGGCGACTACCTCGTCATCCCCATGAACGAAGGCATCTCCTATCCCGTCGAAGACCCGGCCATCGAGCCCATGCGGCTCATCGCCTACGGCGGGCACGGCATCTGCATGGCCTTTTGGGGAGCAACCGACGGCGAGCGGGGAGAAATGACCCTCCTCGAAACCCCCGACGACGCCGCCATCCAAATCGGGCGCGTCGAAGGCAAACTCACCGTCGCGCCCGAATGGGAATCCCAGCGCGGGCAATTCGGCTATGCCCGGCGGCTGCGCTACGTCTTCTTCGACAAAGGCGGCCATGTCGCCATGGCCAAACGCTACCGCGCCTACGCCAAAAAAATCGGCCTCTTCAAAACCCTCGAACAAAAGCGGCAAGAAAACCCCAACGTCGACAAGCTCATCGGCGCAGTCAACGTCTGGTGCTGGGAAAAAGACGCCGTCGGCATCGTCAAAGAGCTGCAAGCCGCCGGCATCGAGCGCATCCTCTGGAGCAACGAACAGCCCCCCGAAACCCTCAAAACCCTCAACGCCCTCGGCGTCCTGACCAGCCGCTACGACATCTACCAAGACGTCATGAACCCGGAAAACATCCCCTTCATCCGGTGGCCCAGCCCCCTCTGGCCCACCGCCGCGTGGCCGAAGGACATCATGATCGACGCCCATGGCAGTTGGCAGCCCGGCTGGCCCGTCGAAGGCAAAGAAGGCAAGTGGTATTCCTGCGGCGTCCTGTGCGACAAACGCGCCCTCGACTACGCCCGCCAGCGCATGTCCGCCGACCTCGCCACCCACCCCTACCTCTGCCGGTTCATCGACACCACCACCGCCACCCCCTGGCGCGAATGCTACAACCCGGCCCACCCCATGACGCGCACCGAAAGCAAACAGGCGAAAATGGAACTCCTGCGCTACGTCTCCCGCGACAACAAACTCGTCACCGGCTGCGAAACCGGCCACGACGCCTCCGTCCCCTACCTGCACTACTTCGAAGGCATGCTCAGCCTGGGGCCCTACCGCGTACCGGAAGCGGGCCGCGACATGGAGCGCATCTGGAACGACATACCCGCCCCCGTGGCGAAATACCAAATGGGCCACCAATACCGGCTGCCGCTCTGGGAGCTCGTCTACCACGACTGCGTCGTCGCCCAATGGTATTGGGGCGACTACAGCAACAAACTGCCCGCCCTCTGGGACAAGCGCGACCTCTTCAACGTCCTCTACGGCACCCCGCCCATGTTCATGTTCAACCGCGAGCGGTGGAAAGCCAACAAAGCGCGCTTTGAGCAAAGCTACCGCAACACCATTCCCTACGCCCGAGCCGCCGGGTATAGCGAAATGACCAACCACCGCTTCCTCACCCCCGACCGATCCGTACAGCAAACCGACTTTGCCAACGGCATGAGCGTCACCGTGAACTTCGGCAGCGAACCGTATCCGCAACCCGGCGGCGGCAACATCGCGCCGATGGGCTACCGCGTCACAGGGCTGCCAGACAAAGCCCGGTAGGGGCGGCACTCCGAGCCGCCCGCCCACAAAGCGCCGCCGCAGCCAAAGCCCCCGTTGTAGTCACCCCTCTCATAAAGAGTCCCCCCGCCTCTCTCTTTTAGCGGGCGCGCTTGTTGAGGCCGTACCGGAGGAGGGCCATGGGGAGGAGGGAGGCGGCCGCTACGGTGAGGGCGACAAGCCAGCCGGGGATGACGCGGGCGCGATCTGCTTCCACCGCCCGCAGGGCGTCTCCGACGACTTCCCGGGCCGATACGCGCAGGGCGTCGGGCGCTTCGAGGGGCTCCGGGCTTGCGGTGCGTTCGGCTACGCGGCCGAATTCGGTGGATACCGGCCCGGGGCAGACGGCGGTAACGCGTACGCCGGTGCCGCGCAGTTCGGCCCGGATGGCTTCGGTGAAGCTGCTGACGTAGGCTTTGGTGGCGGCGTATACGGCGAGTTTCGGGATGGGGAAAAAGGCCGCGGAGGAGGAGACGTTGAGGATGGCCGCTCCGGCTTGCGCTTTCAGTATCGGCAGGAGGGCGTGGGTGAGCCGGGTGAGCGCGCCGATGTTGACGTCGAGCATTTGCCGGGTGCGCTCCCATTCGCCGGTCTCGAACCGGCCGTGGTCGCCCAGCCCCGCGTTGTTGATGAGGAAGTTGAGGGGGATGCCGGCGCTGGCGAGCCACGCGAGGAGGGTGTCTACTTCGGTGCGGTCGGAGAGGTCGGCCTGGCGGCAATGGATGGTGAGCCCGGGGCGCTCCAGTTCGCTTTTGAGGGCTTCGAGGCGCTCCAGGCGGCGGGCCACGAGGACGAGGGTGGCGGCTCGCGGGGCGAGTTGCCGGGCGAATTCTTTCCCCAGGCCGGAGGAGGCTCCGGTTATCAACACGTTGCATTGATCGAGCAAATTCATGAGAGGTTCTCCTTTGAAGCCGAACGGATGCTTTCCTTTTTCCTCCAACGCGTTTTTATTGGCAATGCACAATTTCCCCACTCCGTATGATTGTTCAAAATCTTGAGGCGCAGACGCCTTTCCAGACGAAGGATTCTTCGACGATCCGCTCTCTTCTCGACCGGACGAATGCGCCGGTGCGCAACCAAAGCCTGGCCGAGGCGCGCGTGCCGCGGGGGGCGGCCACGGAGCCGCATTTTCACAGGTTGAGCGAGGAGTTTTATTTTGTTCTGGAGGGCTCGGGGGTGATGACGGTGGACGGGGAGACGCGGGAGGTGGGGCCGGGGGATGCGATTTTGATTCCGCCGGGGGCGCGGCATTCTATCCGGGCGGTTTCGGCGTTGCGCTTTCTTTGCTGCTGCGCTCCGGCGTATGCGCACGAGGATACTTATTTGGAGGGGTGCTGAAAGGGGGGCGGTTTCGGCCGCCCCTTCCCCTGGCGGTTACTGCGGGGGCGCGGCTTCGCGGACTTCGCTGCCGTGCGTGTCGCTCATGATGAGGAGGGCAAGGCGCTCCACTTGGCCCAGTTCGCCCGGCTGGAGCATCTGGCTTTCCAGCCCGCCGCCGCCGCCGGCCGGGACGTTTTTGGCCGCGGCCGTGCCGCTGTCGTTGAGGCTGGCGTAGTCGAATTTCCCGCGCAGGTCGGTGTACCCGTCTTTGAAGAACCGGACGGTGCCGTTGCGCAGCCGCGCGTACACTTTCACGTAGGCCGCCGAGACGGGTTTGCCGTCTCCGCTGGCGCGCACTTCCAGCCGCCCGTAGTTTTCCGCGACGGTCAGTTTGAGGGTGTTGGCGTGGCACGCTTGGGTTTTGCGCGCTCCGGCTCCGAGGATCTCGACGAGAACGCTCGCTTTGGCGAATTCTTCGGGAAGCTGCCAATGCTCTGTTCCCTCGGCGCTGTTGGGCAGGGCGCGCTGTTCGGTCTTGGCCGGTTTGACGATGCCGAAGCGGCTCGCGTCCTGGCTGGCGAAGGGGGCGCTGCTGAAGGCGAATTCCGGGTCGATGCGGTAGTAGTTGACGGTCACGCCGGGGAGGTTGTTCCAGTGGAGGGCCACGGTGCCGCTTTCGATTTTGAACTCGAAGGCGGGTTCGGCGGCGGCCAGGGCGGCTTGCTCGGCTTCGCGGTCGGGCTCGCCGGGCTGGGCGGCGGATGCGGCGGCGGCGGCTCCCTCGATGGCGTCGAGTTGCGATGCCGCTTCGGCGAAGAGTTTGCGCCAGCGGTCCACGGGATAGTCCGCGTATTGCTTCACGATGGCGCGGGCTTCTCCGAGGTTCTGCTCGTAAAACGCGGCGTAGCAGCGCAGGTAGTCGAACTGCAGGTCGTCTTTGGGGAGCGGGGTGCCGGAGCGCACTTTGGCGGCCCTCTCTCTCTCCTGGCTGACGGCGTGGAGCCGGGCGAGGGCTTCTTCCACGCGGTCTTGCAGGAAGAGGTAGTAGACGGTTTGCAGGTTGTCGGCGTCGCCCAGCATCGGTTTGTGGGCGAGGATTTCCATGAGGGCGCGGTATTGCCGCGCGAAGGCCGGGTTGCCGATCCGCCATTCCGCGCCGATGCGGTGGGCGCGCGGGTTGATGAGCGGGGAGTATTCGAGGTGCTCGTAGGTTCTCCGCGCGACGGGGTCGACGTTGTAGAGCGCCGAGGCGAACCATGGGCCGCAGTCGATTTCGCGGTGGGCCAGCCATTCTTTGAGCGTGGGGGCGTCGTTGTGGTAGACGGCGTAGCGCCAGATGGTGTCGTCGTAGCCGCGCCGGGCGGCGATGGCGGCGGTGAGTTTGCGGAAGAACCCGGCGTTCG
>JAQTMF010000134.1 GCA_028714515.1 Chthoniobacteraceae bacterium
CGCCCGTAGACCTGGCGGCTTCCCGTGTTGACGATCGTGTTGCCGTTCGCCACGCCCATGGGGCGGCGCGCCATGAAGCTACCCCCGCCACGGTCCCCCCCGAGGGAGATCGCGGTTGCGGTGCCGTTTGTCGCGCTGACGGAAAGGCTCCCGAAATTGGTGATCGTGTTGCCGCTCACCGTGCCCTCGCCGGTGATCTTTATTCCAGTGGATTCCCAATCACCGCTGACGTGGAGAATTCCGGCGTTGCTGACGGTGTTGCCGCTCGCGTCGCCAGAATCAGAGACCATAGAAATTCCGTTCGCGGAAATGTCGGTCCCATCGAGAGAAATGTTCCCCGTGTTGACGACCGTGTTGCCGATCACGGAACCGACGGGATAGATTTGGATCCCGTAGATATCCCCGCCGTTAAAGTTGATCGCGATGTTTCCCGAGTTCGTGATCGTGTTGCCAATCACTCCCCCATAACAAGGAAAGATGTCGATTCCGGTTGCGGACCCGTTGGAGCCATTGAGCACGATGGACCCCGAATTCGTGATCCGGTTGGAGGTTACATCCATCACCGCTTCCTCGTCGGAACTCCCCGTCTCGATATGGATTCCCAAGAGGCGGCTTCCACCGCCGGTGCTGGTAAGGGAGATGACCCCGGCGTTCGTCAGCACGTTTCCGCTAATGCCGCCAGTGCTGCCGGATTGCAAGGTCATACCGCGGGCCGCGACATCCATATCGTTCATCTCGATGGAAATCATCCCCGTATTGACAACCGTGTTGTTGGTCACAGCGCCGAGCCCCCCCAGGATGATTCCGTCCGCCCTTCCCGACGCGACGTAAATAGCGCCCGAGTTGAGGATGTTGTTGGAACTGATGTTTATCCCCTGCACGCCGATCCCCACTCCGTAGGAGGAACCGCTAACGCCGATTTGCCCATTGTTCTGGATGACGTTCGCAATCGCGTCGGAGGAGCTAATCAGGACAATTCCTCCGCCCATATCGGGGGATTGCTCGAATAACAGGCCATTGTTGACGATCGTATTCGCGTTAACTTGCCCGCCGGCGCCATCGAAAAGAACGGCCGCGGAAGCCGTGTCTCCCCCGGCGTTGATCGTGCCCACCGCGCCGCCGCTGATAATTACGCCATTGTTGGTAAGGGTGTTGTTGTTGACGACGACGGTGCTGCTGCCGCTGACGCCACTAAAGCGAATCCCGAAAGCGGAAGTTCCCGATACGACGCCCAGGGTTCCGCTATTCACCACGTTATTGCCAGAGCCCTCGTAGTCTTGCAACGCGGGCGACAGAGGGGAGCCTTGGGCCGAGCCAAGGAAAGCCAGCGACAGAAGGCTGACCGCCGGAATGATGGATGTTTTCAGGATTTTCATGGGTGGGTTTGTTTTTGCATGGCCGAAAAGGCCACAGGTTATGGGGAAAAAACGGAACGGGAGGACAGCGAAACCTTGCTATGACGAGATAACGCAGGGTTTTATCCGACCCACGGGTCAGGCAGCAAGCAAAAATACGTTTTATGCATATTTGATCATCCTAACCGCCGGAAAAGCGCGTGAAAAAGCCCGCCGTGCGCGGAACGCAGGGCGGGCTTGGAAAACGGAGTGCGGTTTTTCTACAACCCGAGCTTGCGGAAGGTCTCGTCGATGTGCCGGAAGTGAATGTCGAGCGAGCAGAACTCGTTGATTTCCGCCGGGGTCAGCTTGGCCATGATCTCGCTTTCCTCCAGGAGGTTCTCCTTCAGCGTTTTCTCGCCCTGCCATGTTTTCATGGCGGCGCGCTGGACGGCTTCATACGCGGTCTTGCGGGCGATGCCGCGCGCGGTGAGCTTGAGGAGGATGGTCTGCGAGAAATAGAGGCCCTTGGTGATCTCCATGTTCCGCTGCATGTGCTCCGGGTAAACGATGAGGCGGTCCACCAGCTTGGTGAGCGTGTGGAGCATGTAGTCGAGCAGGATGGAAGAGTCGGGCATGATGACCCGTTCCACGCTGGAGTGGGAGATATCCCGCTCGTGCCAGAGGGCGACGTTTTCCAGGGCGGCGAGCGCGTTGCCGCGCAGGAGCCGGGCCAGGCCGCTCAATTTTTCCCCGGTGATCGGGTTGCGCTTGTGGGGCATGGCGGAGCTGCCCTTCTGCCCGGGCGAGAAATACTCCTCCACTTCGAGCACTTCGGTGCGCTGGAGGTGGCGGAACTCGGTGGCCCAGCGGTCGATGCTGGAGCCGATCAAAGCGAGCGTCTGCTGGAACTCCGCGTGGCGGTCGCGCTGCACGACCTGCGTGGCCAGCGCCGCCGGGATCAACCCCAGCTTGTGACAGACGGATTCCTCCACGCGCGGGTCGAGGTGGGCGTGGGTGCCGACGGCTCCCGAAAGTTTGCCGACGCGGATGCGCTCGCGCGTCTGCTTGAGCCGCTCGATGGCGCGGCCAAATTCGTCGTACATGAGGGCCATTTTGAGCCCGAAGGTGATCGGCTCCGCATGGATGCCGTGGGAACGCCCGATCATGGGGGTCAGCTTGTACTCGTGGGCCTTCTTGGCGATCGCGGCCCGCAGGGTTTCCAGGTCCGCGAGCAGCATCCCGGCCGCCTCGTTCATCTGGACGGCCAGCGTCGTATCGAGCACGTCGGAAGAGGTCATCCCCTGGTGGATCCAGCGGGCGGCGGGCCCGACGTATCCGGCCACGTTCTCCAGGAAAGCGATCACGTCGTGATTGGTCCGCTTCTCGATCTCCGCAATGCCGGGGAGATCGAACTTGGCCTTGGCGCGGATGGTCGCGGCGTCCTCCTTGGGGATCACGCCGATCTCGGCCTGGGCCTCGGCGGCGAGAACCTCGATTTCCAGCCAGATTTCGTATTTGTGCTGCTCGTCCCAGAGGGCGCGCATCTTCGGAAGGGTATAACGGTCAATCACGCGGGGGAGGATACGGGGCCGGTACGCACAGAAAAGAAAAAAACGCGCCCTCCGCCGCCGCACATCCGCCATGGACAGCCAAACACAGACCGGCGTAGTATTTTCACTTCTCCGAACCATGCGCTTCCACGATCTCCATCAAAACGCCCCCGGCTGGCAAACCCTGGAAGACACGGAGGCGTTCGCCAACCCGTACGCCGCCGTCCACCTCGTGAAGGTGAAGACGCCCATGCGCCCCGAGGGAGCCCGCTGGACGGTGATCCACCGGAAAGCCGCGTGCGTCATCGCGCCGATCACGCCGGAGGGCAACCTGCTCCTCATCCGCCAGGAACGGATTCCCGTCCGCGCCGCCCTGTGGGAACTCCCGGCCGGGCAGATCGACGACGGGGGCGCGCCCGGCGATGCCGAAATCCGCGCGGCGGCGTTGCGCGAGATGCGCGAAGAGGCGGGCTGCCTCCTCGCGCCGGAAGGGCAACTCACGCCGCTGGGGTTCTTCTTCTCCTCGCCCGGGATCCTGGACGAACAGACATTTCTCTTCGCCGCGAGCCCGGTCGTCCCCTGCCCCGACGGACCCGCGCATGAGGAATCCGAGGCGATCGCGGAATGCCGCGCCTTCACCCCGGCGGAACTGCGGGAGCGGATCGCCTCCGGGGAAATCCGCGACGCCAACACGCTGGCCGTCTTCGCCCGGATGACGGCGCTGGGGATGCTGTAGGAGGAAGTTGAGAGAGGAAGAAGTTGAGAGTTGAGAGAATCCGAAGCATTCTTCCTTCGTCATTCCCCCCTCTCTCCACTCTCAACTATAAACTCTCAACCCTCTTCCCATGGCCCTGCTTGACCGCCTGTTCCAGCTCCGCGAAGACACCGACCAGCCAAAGCCGTTCCTCCAGCATTTGGAGGAGCTGCGCTGGACGTGCCTCAAGATGGCCGCGGCGCTGTTTGTCTGCATGGCGGCGTGCCTCGTCTTCCAAAAAGACCTGGTGCGGCTGATGGAGGAGCCGCTCAACCGGATCGACCCCGGGCTCGTCTCAAAGCTCCAAAACCTGGGGGTGATCGACCCGATCACCATCTCCTTCTCGCTCGCCTTTTACGCGGGGATCGTCTTCGCCTTCCCCCTGCTCCTCTTCTTCCTGGCGCAGTTCGTCCTCCCCGGCCTCACGCGGCGGGAAAAGAAAGTGATCCTGCCCGCCATCGCCGCCGGAACCGGCCTTTTTTTGACCGGCGTGGCGCTCTGCTATTTCGTCCTGTTGCCCGAGACGCTCCGGTTTTGCTTCAACTACTCCAAGTCGCTCAACTTCGCCCCCTCCTGGACGGTGCGGGAGTATTTCTCGTTCGTCACCCAGATGATGATCGCCTTCGGGGCGGCGTTTGAGCTCCCCGTGGTCGTCGCCGTGCTGGTCTACCTGGGGATCCTCTCCTTCCGCCTGCTCAACCAGACGCGCCCTTACGCCTACGTCCTGGTCCTCTTCCTGGCGGCGGTCCTCGCCCCCACGCCAGACCCGATCTCGTTCCTCGCCTTGGGAGCCCCCATGTGCCTGCTCTACGAGGCGTGCATCTGGATGGCCTGGCTCCTGGAAAAACGCAGGGAACGCTCCCAAGCCTGATCCCATGAACCGCCCGCCCTTCCCCGCCGCGCCCGGGCGCGTCCTCTTCAGCGCCGGAGTCATCGCCGCGCGCCTTGATACCCTGGCCGCCGAGCTGACGGCGTTTTACCGGGAAAAACCGCTCACGGTGCTGCCGATTCTCAACGGGAGCCTCCCCTTCGCCGCCGATCTGCTGCGCCGGATTCCCCTCCCCCTGCACCTGGAGTGCCTCAGCGTGGCGAGCTACCACGGCGCGGCGCAAAGCAGCGGGACCGTCACATTCCGCCAGCACACACTACCCCCGGTGGCGGATCGCGACGTGCTGCTCCTGGACGACATCCTGGACACCGGGCGCACGCTCCACGCCGTCCGGCAGCGGCTGCTCGCGGAAGCCGCCCCCCGCAGCGTGCGCGTGGCCGTGCTCCTGCGGAAAAACAAGCTCCGCGCGGAGCCGATGGAGGCCGACTACGCGGGCTTCGACATCGCCGACGAGTTTGTCATCGGTTACGGCCTCGACTACGAAGGCCGCTACCGCAACCTGCCCGAGTTGCGGGTGATCACCCCCCCTTGTTGAGCCATCGCACCTTTTCCAAACTCCCTCCTCATGTCCCCCGGCCCCTCCGAAATTCTCCTCATCTTCAAAACGCATCTCGACATCGGGTTCACCGGCTTCGCCCGCGACGTGGTGCGGCAATATATGGAACAAGACATCCCGGCGGCCTTGCGGCTGGCCCGGGAAACACGCGCCAGCGCACACCGGTTCGTGTGGACCACGGGATCGTGGATCGCCTACCGGTTTCTGGAAGACGCGCCCCGCGCTCAACGCCGGGCGATGGAGGAAGCCATCGAGGCGGGCGACTTTCACTGGCACGCCCTCCCCTTCACGATGCATTCGGAGCTGCTGGACCCGGCGCTCTACCGGCTGGGGCTGCGTTTTTCCGAAATCCTGGACCGCCGGTTTGGGCGCAAAACCATCGCGGCCAAGATGACGGATGTCCCCGGGCACACCCGGGGGATCGTCCCCCAGCTCGCCGCGCGCGGCATCCGGCTGCTCCACATCGGCACCAATCCCGCCTCCTCCGTACCCGGCGTCCCCCCGATGTTTCTCTGGAAAGCAGGCGGAGCGGAACTGGTGGTTCTTTACGAGAAAGAATATGGAGGCACGGCGCTACTGCCACGCGGGAAGGCGCTTTCCATGAACCTCACCAACGACAATCTGGGGCCCCAAAACCCGGCCGCCATCGCCGCCGTGTATGAGAACCTCGCCGCCCGTTTTCCCAAGGCGCGGCTGACCGCCGGGAGCCTCGATCTGGCGGCCCGGTGGCTCTGGCCGCTGCGCCACACGCTCCCCGTGGTCACGGACGAAATCGGCGACACGTGGATTCACGGAGCGGGCACCGACCCGGAGAAGCTCGCCCGGTTCCGCGCTTTGAGCCGTCTGCGGGCCGGGTGGATCGCTTCGGGAAGCCTGGAAGAAGGAGGGCCGGAGGACCTGGCTTTTGGCGAGAACCTGCTGCTCGTGGCCGAGCACACCTGGGGGATGGACATCAAAACCCACCTTGCCGATTGGCGGGTCTACTCTCCGGCCGCCCTCCGGCGCTCGCTGGACAAACCGAATTTCCGAAAAGTGGCCGCTTCCTGGCAGGAACAGCGGGACTACCTCACGGCGGCGGTCCGCGCCCTCTCCGCGCCTCGGCGCAGGGAAGCCCAACGCCGCCTGCGGGAGCTGAAACCGGCCGTCCCCCCCCGGAGCGGTGCGCGCCGCCTTTCTCCCAGCGCCACGGTACGGCTTGGCCCGTGGGAGCTGCGCCTGGATCCCCGCGACGGATCCCTCTGTTTTCTGCGAGATACCGGGGGCAAACGCCTCCTGGCCGATGCCCGCCATCCGCTGGCGGCCTTTGCTTACCAGACCTTTTCCAAAGCGGACTACGCGCGTTTCCTCCGCCAATACTCGACGCTGGATGCCGACTGGGCGCGCAAGGATTTCACGAAACCGGGCCTGCCCGCCACCGCTCCTTCCGCCTGGCATGTTCCCCGGTTGGAACGTCTCGCCTTGCGGGGCGACAGCCTGGAGGCCGAGCTTCGCTTTGAAGCCTCCGCGCGCCGCTTCGGAGCGCCCCGGAGGAGCCTCCTCACCTTCGCGGCCGCCGATCACGGCCTCGACATCCGCCTGGAATGGTTTGAAAAACCGGCCAACCGGATGCCGGAAGCCTTTTGGCTGAAGTTCGCCCCCCGCCCGCTGCGCGGCGCACCGTTCACGCTGGAAAAAACCGGGCTGCCCCTCGATCCCCGGCAGGTCGTGCGCAACGGCAACCGGCATCTGCACGCCGTCACCGGCCCGGTGGAATGCGCGGGCCTCTCGATCCGTTCGCTCGACGCCATCCTGGCCGCGCCCGGCAAACCGAGCCTGCTCGACTTCAACCAAACGCAGCCCGCGCCGGGGGAGGGCGTCTCGTTCAACCTCTACAACAACGCCTGGGGGACGAACTTCCCGATGTGGTATGCGCAGGACGCGCTGTTCCGCTTTGAACTTCGCCCTGGGCGGCCCCTGTAAGCGCGACCGGCAAGAAGCCGCCTCTCCGCGTCTTTCCTTACGCCATCCGCTTCAATTTCTCGGGCGTGATGGCGTAGCGCAGCGGTTCCCCGGCCAGCAGGCGGGACGCTTCGTCCACCATGTATTGCGCCATCCGCCAGCACTCGTTATCCCGGCTCCCGGCGATGTGCGGCGTCATGAAGACGTTGGGCAATGTGTACAGCGGGGAGTCGGGGACGGGCGGTTCGGGCCACGTGACATCAATCAACGCGAAGAGGTCGGGCCGTTGCGCGAGCACCTCGATCATCTCCGCTTCGTTCACGACCGCGCCGCGGGAGGTGTTGATGAAGGTGGCATCGGGCTTCATGCTCAGGAAGTGCTCCCGGCGAAGCATGCCTTCGGTCTCCTTTAGCCACGGCGCGTGGCAGCTCACAACGTCGGACTGTGTGAACACTTCCTCCAGCGTGCAGAGCCGCACTCCCAGTTCCCGCGCTTTCTCCGGGCTCACAAAGGGGTCGTAGGCGATCACATCCACGTCGAACGACCGGAGGCGTTCCGCCACCAACCGGCCGATCATGCCCAGGGAAATCAGCCCCACGGTGGAGCCATAGGCCCCCGCCGAACGAATCGCCGGGGAAGGGATCTTTTTCACCTCTCGGAACTTTGCCGCCGCCCGCCAGGCGGCTTTGAGGGAGAGGACGATCTGCGCGACGGTGAACTCCGCCACCGGGATGGCGTTGGCCGCGAAGGCGCTTGTCACAACAATACCACGCTCCCAAAGGGCGTCGGTGACAAAGCCTTTCACCGTCCCCGCCGCGTAGAAGATGGCGCGGAGCTTCGGGAACGCTTTCAGCAACTCCTCGTCCACCGGAGGCATGCCCCAACTGGCAAAAATCCACTCCGCGTCGCACGTTATTTCGGGGTGCTGCCGCCAGTTCTCCGGCGTGAGGAACGGGCCGCTCACTTCGGCCATGGCCTCGATGGCCTGCCGCTGGCGGGGCCCGTAGACCGCGTCGCCGCCTTCATACATGACGAAAACGGCCTTCGGCCTGCGCGGAGCCGTGCGGGCCGCCTGCCGAAGGCTCTCCAAGAGATCGCGGATCGCGGGCCAGGTAACGGAGAGGCTCGCCTCGGGGGTCGGGTGGGAGCCGTCGGGGATCATGCGTTGGAAGCGCTCGGGCTCGGTTTCCAGGATCCGCCGCCAAGCCGGGTTGTGGTCCAGCAGCGGGAGGCCGTGCGACGCGGCGTACCGGCGGTAGTTGTCGTTGTATGCCTGCAAGCGCGGGCGCACCGAGGCGCTCCGGTTGCCGTTGGGGGCGTCCCACCCGATGTTCATGATCTGGAGCACGATCAGCGTCTCGGGAGATTGGGCGCGAATGGCCTTCACCATGCGATCCAGATTGGCCGCGCCGCGCTCGACGGGAAGGGCGAATTTGTCGTGCGCGTCGTTGTAGGAAAACTCCAGGAACACGAGGTCGGGGTGACAATCGAGCACCCGTGTTTGCAGGTTCTCGGCGCCCCAGTCCGAATTCATCCCCCCGCAGGCGCGGTTGAGGAAAGTGACCTGGCCGGGATACTGCGTGTCAAACCACTCTCTGAGGGCCTGGGTCCAGGCGCCCCCTTCGGTGAGGCTGGTGCCATAAAGCAGGACAGTTTGGGGTCTGCCCGCTTCCAGATTGCGAAAAACTGTGGAAGTATTCATAGCGAAAAGCAGCACGTGCCCCAGTCGCGCAACGGCCGGGGCGGCAGGTTTGCCGGGGCGGCTGGCGCGGAGCCCGGGATGGCCAGGAGCCGGAAGCTGCCGTCCGCTCCCGCGCCGGTTTCAGTGGTGAGGGTGATCCGGCGCAGGCCGGGGTTGTCGGCATC
>JAQTMF010000135.1 GCA_028714515.1 Chthoniobacteraceae bacterium
CCACGTAAATCCAGACCTGTTGCATCGGCTCCAGCGCCGCGCCCGAGACCATTTCATACCCCAGCACCAGCACCACGGCGGCGACGTAAAGGCGCGTCCCGCTGGCCAGCGCGCGCGTCAGCAGGAAAATGGCGCTCGCGCCGTTCTTGGTCCTTTCGCCAAAGCGGATGTTGAGAAATTCGTAGATCGAAACGACCCGGTAATCGTAATACGGCTTGATAAAAACGAACGCCACGATCACCCGGGCGAGAATCGTCCCGATGGCAAGCTGGGCGTAGGTGAAATTGCGGAATTTGTAGCCCTCGTCGGGCGCGCCGAGGAACGTCGCCGCGCTCATTTCCGCCGCGATGATGGAGGCCAGCACGGCCCACCACGGGATGCTCCGGTTGCCGACGGCGAAACCCTCCATCGTCTTGCTCCCGCGTCCCTTGTAGAGCCCGATGCCGATCACCAAACAGAAGTAGGCGAGGATCACCCCGCTATCGAACAGCCATGCCATAGAGCTTTTGACTATCCACGATCCCTGGAAAAACGCAAACATAGGGGAAAGCCGCCCCGTTTTTTGAACACCCCCCCGTTCGCGCTGTCTTATTTCTCAATATCTCCGATAGTAAAAGTATGTTCACCAACTACATTTTCCTGATCCTCATCCCCATGCTGCTTGGCCTTTGGGCCCAGGCCCGGGTGAAGCGGGCGTTTGAGCACTACGCCCAGGTACCCGTCGCCACGGAGAAGACGGGCGCCGACGTCGCCAGGGAAATCCTCGCGGCCGCGAACATCCACGACGTGGAAGTGGCCGAGATCGACGGGATGCTGGGGGATCACTACGACCCCACCTCCAAGCGCCTCTGCCTCTCCAGCGACGTGTACAACACGCCCTCGGTGGCGGCGGTCGGCATCGCCGCCCACGAAACCGGCCACGCCATCCAGCACGCCAGCGGCTACGCCCCCTTGCAGGCCCGCATGGCGGTGGTGCCGGTCACGCAATTCGCCTCGCAGCTCCTCCCGTTCGTCATTTTCGGCGGGTTTTTCTTCGGGATGCTGGGGCTCATCAAGCTGGGCATCCTCTGCTACCTCGTGCTGACGGTCTTCCAGTTGATCACCCTCCCGGTGGAGTTTGACGCCTCGCGCCGGGCCAAAGTCATCCTCGGCCAGATGGGCATCATCGCGCCGGGCGAGGAAACCGACGGTGTAAACCGCGTCCTGAGCGCCGCCGCGCTCACCTACGTGGCCGCTTTCGTGGCCGCGCTGGGCAACCTTCTCTACCTCCTTTCCATTGCCAACCGCCGCAACGATTAACGGCAATATTGTTGCCGGATGGCCTGAAAAACTGTTAGGCAATCCGGCGATGACCGACGAACCCGCGCCGAACGAAGACGCCCGGCTGGTTGCCCGCACCCAGGCGGGCGACCCGGCGGCTTTTGACGCCCTGGTCGTCAAGTATTCCCCGCGCCTCTACGGCCTGGTCTACAACATGACCAGCAACCACGAGGACACCAACGATCTCCTCCAGGATATCTTCGCCAAGGCCTACCGCTCCATCGCCGGGTTCCGGGGCAATTCCGCCTTTTACACGTGGGTCCACTCGATCGCCGTGAATATGACGATCAATTTCCTCAAAAAAAGAGGACGCCGCGTGCAGATGAGTCTCGATGACATGGATGCGGGGGTCGGCAACGACAAGGAATTTATCGAGCTGACCTCCTCCACCAACCCCGTCCGCGAGGCCGACCTGGCGGAACTCCAAATCAGATTGAACGAGGCCATGATGAAATTGTCTTACGACCATAGAGCCGTGGTGACGATGTTTGATATTCAAGGAATGCCCCACGCCGAGATCGCCAAGATTCTAGGCGTCTCGGAAGGGACCGTCCGCTCCCGGCTCTTTTACGCCCACCGCCAACTGCAAAGTTACCTCGAAGAATTTCATTAACCTTCCCACCGCCCGTATTTCTCCCATCACAGCCTTATGCCCGTAGACGATCAAACGCTCTCCAAGCTCCTGCGGCTCAAACGCTTCGAGCAGCCGCCCGCCGGTTATTACGAGGATTTCCTCCGTGAATTCCAGGCACGCCAGCGCGTGGAGCTACTGCGGCGCCCGCTCTGGCGCATCCTGCTGGACCGCTGGACCGCCTTCCGGGAGGAATACTTCACGCTGCCCCATTTTGCCTACGCCACCGCCAGCGCCGCCGTCCTCTGCGTGGCCGGGGCCTTGACCTTCAACATGTTGCAACACCCCGGCAGCGGGGTGCGCTCCTCCGCGCAAGCCTTGGCGGGGAACCCGATGATCGCCGCCGCCCAGCCGGTCGCCTACGCCGGCCCGGCCGCCCGGCCCGGCATCAACAACGCCCTCACGCCCCAAATTCGCATTCCCGACGCCTTGATGGAATCCTCCTTTCCCCCGGCCGCCGGGGATGAGCAGCATCCGCGCTACATCCTCGATACGCGCCCGGCCAGTTATGAGCCTCCGTTTAGCTTTTAAGTCGGCGGCGGCGGCCACCGCCGTTTGTTGCGCCGCGTTTTCCTTCGCCGGAGGCTCGATCACCCTTGCGGGGCCGGTCGCCGATTCGCTCTCCACCGAGGTGCGCCAAGTCTTTGACCGCTGCAAAGGGGCCGTCGTGAAGGTGGAGGCAACCGACCGGGCCGGGCAAATCTGCGGCACCGGCTTTTTCATCGATCCCAACGGCACCTTGTTGACCTCTTATTCCGTGGGCGGCGAGAGCGGGGAATTCGTCATCCGCCTTTCCGGCAACCGCAAGACCACCGCCCACTGCCTGATCGCCGACCCCCGCGCGGGGATCGCCATGCTGAAGGCCGAGAACATCCCGGCGGGCACGCCCTTCCTCCCGCTGGCCAAAACGGCCGGCCTCGCCGTCGCCAGCCCCGTCGTCGCCGTCGCCTACCCGATGGACATGCCGCTGACGCCCACCTTCGGGATGGTCGCGGGGCTCGACCTCAAATATCTCGACCGCTATTTCGCCACCACCCACATCCGGGCCAGCGTCCCGGTCCAGCGGGGCCAGAGCGGCGCTCCGCTGCTCAACATGCAGGGGGAGGTCGTCGGCGTCGTCACCAGCGGCATCGAAGGCGGCTCCGCCTGCTTTGCGATTCCCATCGAGGCCGTGGAGAAAATCCACCGCGACTACAACCGCTACGGCGCGGCCAAGCCCGGGTGGCTGGGCGTCATGGTTTGCGGGGCAGCCACGGCGGGCGGCGGCTCCACCGCCGAAATCGAACGGCTCGAAAGCAACGCACCGGCGGTTCGCGCGGGCCTGAAGACGGGCGATATTCTGCTCAAAATCGGCGACACCGCAATTCAATCGCCCCAGGACGTGCTCAACGCCTCGTTTTTTCTGACGGCCGGAGAGAAAATCCCCGTCGTTGTCTGGCGCGACGGAAAGGAAGTCGCCTTGGAAGCCGAACCGGCGGAACGGACCTCCGGCGAAGCCAAGGCGCCCAGCGGGCTCTGCTCGCTCCGGGACCCCTCCACGCCCCTTCCCGCCATCGGCACCGACATCATCCTGCGGCTGAAGTAAGTAAAACGCCTTCGTGCTGGCGCAGGGAGGGCTTTTTGGCATACGACTAGGGGCCATCCCCTTCCCGTGAACGGCCTCTTCCTCCATACCGGCAACCGGCTCGAAACGCTGGCCGCGCAGTGGGCCGGCGTGACGGCCCAGCCGCTCGCCTCGCCGTTCTCGCGCGAGACCGTTCTCGTGCAAAGCCTCGGCATGCGCCGCTGGCTCTCCCTCCAGCTCGCCGGGCGCTTGGGCGTCTGCATGAACGCCGCGTTCCCCTTTCCCCGCGCCTTCCTGGATGAAACGCTGCGGCGGCTCGTGCCGGAGACGGCCCCGGCGGACGCGTTCGCGCCGGACACGCTCGCGTGGAAACTCCACGGGCTCCTCCCCGCGCTGCTGCACCGCCCGGAGTTCGCCCCGGTGCGCGCCTACCTGGGCGACGGCGACGGTTTGAAGCGCTACCAGCTCGCCTCCCGTCTGGCGGGGCTCTTCGATCAATACCTGGTCTACCGCCCGCAAATGCTCCTCGGCTGGGAACGCGGCGGCGTGGAGGAGGCGGCAGACGCGGCGTGGCAGGCGGCGCTCTGGCGGGAGTTGAACCGCGAGAAAGCGATCCACTTCGCGGCGGCGGTGGAACGGCTGCGCCAGGAGCGGACCGCCCCGGACGCGCGCTGGCCGGAACGCGTCTCCCTTTTCGGCATCACCTCGCTGCCCCCGGCCCAGGTGGATGTCTTTTTCGCGCTGGCGGCCCGGTGCCCGGTGCATCTCTTTTTGCTGGCCCCCTCGCGCGAGTATCACGGCGACGACCTGACGCCCAAGCAGCGCGCCCGGCGCGGGCTGAAGCTGGACGGCGGCGGGCATCCGCTGCTCACGTCGCTGGGCAGGCTCAACGCGGAGTTCACCAACGTCCTCCTGGAGGCCGACGAGCGCGCGGGGCACCGGATCGTGGACACGCCCGAGCATTTCGCGGAGCCGCCGGAGGGCACGCTGCTCCACGGGCTCCAGCGCGACATCCTGCGCGCGCAAAGCCGGGGGGAACCCGCCGCCGGAAGCGAGGAGGAGCCGCTCCCGCCGCTGGAGATCGCGCCCGGCGACGCCTCGCTGGAGATCCACGTCTGCCCCTCGCCGCTGCGCGAGGTGGAGGCGCTTTACGACCGGCTGCTGGCGCTCCTGGCCGAAGACCCGGCGTTGCGCCCCCGCGACATCCTCGTCATGACGCCCGAGATCGAGCGCTACGCGCCGCTCATCCACGCCGTCTTTGGCTCGCCGGAAGACGCGAACCTGCGCATCCCCTACAGCATCGCCGACCGCGCGCCCCGCAGCGACAGCCCGGCGATCCAGACGTTCCTCGCGCTGCTGGAAAGCGTGGAAACGCGCTGCACGGCCCGCGAAGGGTTCGCCCTGCTGCAAAGCCCCGTGTTTCGCGCCCGGTTCGGCTTTGACGACGCGGACCTGGCCCGGCTGCGGGAGTGGATCGCGGAAAGCGGGATCCGCTGGGGCGTGGACGGGGCGCACCGGGCGGAGCTTGGGCTCCCGGCCTTCGAGGAAACGACGTGGCGGGGCGGGATCGACCGCCTGCTCCTGGGCTACGCGATGCCGGGCGGCGGGCGGACGCTTTTCGAGGGCATTCTGCCGGAGGACAGCGTGGAAGGCTCGGAGGCGGAGCTGCTGGGACGCTTTGCCGAGGCGATGGAGGCGGTCTTCTCCTCGCTGGAACTCCTGGAATCGCCGCGCCCGCTGGGGGAATGGCCCGGGGTGCTGCGGACGGTGATCGACCGGTTTTTTACCTCTTCGAGCGGCGAATCCCCGCAGTTACTCAACGACGTGCGGGCGCTGCGCGATGCCGTGGAGCGGCTCGCCACGGTGGCCGGCCTCGCCGGGCCGGAGCAGATCGCGGAATTCGCGGCGGTGCGCGAACATTTCGCCGGGATGCTGGGGGAGGCCGAGCAGCGCGGCGGGTTCCTGACGGGCGGCGTAACGTTCTGCGCGCTCAAGCCGATGCGGAGCATCCCCGCCCGGGTGATCTGGCTGATGGGGATGAATGACGACGTGTTCCCCCGCCGCCCGCAGCCGCCCCCGTTCGACTTGATCCACGCCCATCCCCTCCCCGGCGACCGCTCGGCCCGCGCCGACGACCGCTACCTTTTCCTGGAGGCGCTGCTTTCCGCCCGCGACCGGCTGCGCATCAGCTACGTGGGGCGTTCGCTCAGCGGCCAGGAGACGCTCCCGCCCTCCGTGGTAGTCAGCGAGCTGCTCGACTGCCTGGATACGAGCTGCCGGTTCCCCGGCGGCACCGGCGCGCGAGAGGCGCTGACGCTCACGCACCGGCTCCACGCCTTCAGCCGCGTCTACTTCGAGCCGGGCGGGCGGCTGTTCAGTTTCTCGGCCGCGAACTGCGCCGCCGCCGCGCGGAAGACGGCGCGTGGCGTTCCCTTCCTGGAGCGTCCCCTGGATCCGCCGGAGCCGGAGCGCCGCGCCGTGGCGCTGGCCGATTTGCGGGCGTTTTTCGCGAACCCGGCGGCCGTGTTCCTGCGGGAGCGGCTCGCCATCCGGCTGAGCGACCGGGACGAAACGCTGGAGGAGACCGAGCCGCTCGCGCCCGACGCGCTGCAACGTTACCAAGTCGCCTCCGAACTCTTCGCGGCGATGGCGGCGGACACGCCCCCCGCGCCCGCCGCAGCCCTCTTCGCGCGCGGGCTGCTGCCGCCGGGCAGCGTGGGCACTCAGTATTACCAGGGTCAGGGGAGCGCCGCGCGAACGCTCCATGCGGCGATGGCGCGGCTGCTGGGAACGACGCACCCGGACGCCCCGCGCCTGCTCGATCTGCGGGCGGGCCCGTTCACGCTCACCGGCCGCCTGGACGCGCTCTACGGCGGGCGGCTCGCCTTTTTCCGCCCGGCGAAGCTGAAAGCCAAGGACCGTCTCCAAGCCTGGTGCGCGCATCTCGCCTGGTGCGCCGCGTGCGGGCCGACGCTGCCGCTCCCGACGGTGCTGGCGGGCACGGACGGCGCGGTGCAGTTCGCGCCGCAGCCGCCGGAACGGCTGCTGGAGCTGCTGGAGCTTTTCTGGCAGGGGCTGCAAGCGCCGCTGCCTTTCTTTCCCAACGCCTCGCTGACGTTCGCGGCGAGCCAGGACGCCAAGGGCAAGCCGCCGCTGGAGCGCGCCCGCGAGGTCTGGCGCGGCAATGTCCGCGCGAAGGGGGAATGCGAGGATCCGAGTTTCCGCCTCTGCTTCAGCGGCGGGGACGCGGAGGGCGGCGACCCGCTCGACGCCGCGTTTGAAGCCGTCGCGCTGGCCGTTTTTGGCCCGTTGCTGGAAGCGGAGGAGGCGATCCCATGAACCCTCCCGCTTTCGACGCCGCAAGCACGCCGCTGGAACGCGGAACCACGCTCATCGAGGCGAGCGCGGGCACCGGCAAGACGTATTCGCTCGCGGCCTTGTTCCTGCGGCTGGTGCTGGAGGAGGGCGTGCCGGTCGGCTCGATCCTGGCCGTCACGTACACCACGGCCGCCACGCAGGAGTTGCGCGAGCGGGTGCGCGCGCTGCTGCGCGGGGCGTGGAAGGAATTGAAGACGGGCCTGGCGGAGAACCCCGTGGTCGCCCGCTACCTCGCGGAACACAAAGACAAAAAAAACGGCGAGCGCGCGCTGGAGCTGGCGGCGCAATCGTTCGACGAAGCGCAGATTTTCACGATCCACGGCTTCTGCCAGCGGATGTTGCAGGAGCACGCTTTTGAAAGCGGCGTCCGCTACGGCGCGGAATTGCTGACCGACTCCCGGCCCCTGCTGGAAGAGGCGGCCGCCGATTTCTGGCGCACGCGTTTTTCCGGCGCTCCCGCGCTCCTGGCCGCGCTGGCGCTGGACGCGGGCGTTTCGCCGGAAGGCTGGGCGAATCTGCTGGGCGAAACGCGCAACCACCCCGATCTCGCGCTGCTGCCGGAATCGGCGGGCGTCTCCTGCGAAGCTCTCGCCGCGCGCCTCGAAGCGGCGTTCGCGGAGCTTGCCGAAGCATGGCGGTGCGGCGGCGCGGCGCTCTCCGCGCTCCTGCAAGCCGACAAAGCGCTCAAGCCGAGCGAGCGCAAAAAGCGCCTTGCCCTGCTCCCCGTCCTCGACCGCCTGCCCGCGCGCGAGCCGGACCAGGAACTCGTGGCCGCGCTGCCGCTCTTTTGCGCCAGCGCCATCGCGGAGGCCGCGGGAGCCCGCAAAACGCCTCCCTCCGACCCGTTCTTCGCCCGCTGCGAAGCCTTTTGCGCGCTGGCGGAGGAATACTTCCAACAGCTCACGCACGAGTTCCTCGCCTACGCCGAAACGGCGCTCGCCGCGCGCAAGCGGGAACGCAACGTCCTGACCTACGACGATCTGCTCACCCGCCTCCACGCCGCTCTGCACGGCCCCGACAGCAGCAAAAGCGCGGCGCTCGCCCGGGCCATCGGGGCCAAATACCAGGCGGCGCTGATCGACGAATTCCAGGACACCGACCCGCTCCAATACGCCCTCTTCCGGCGCATCTTCGGCGGCGGCGGGCACTGGCTCTTTTGGATCGGCGACCCGAAGCAGGCGATTTACGGCTTCCGGGGCGCGGACGTTTTCACGTATCTGAAAGCCGCCGCGTCCGCCACCCGCCGCTACACGCTCAACACCAACTGGCGCTCCGCCCAGGCGCTTTTGGAAGGCTTCAACGCTTTCTTCCAACAGTCCGCCGATCCTTTCCTGGAAGAGCAGATTCGGTATTATCCCGTATTTTCACCCGACAGGGAAGTTCCGGCGGATGCGCGCCCGGCCTTGCGAATCCGCCATCTGTTGGCGGAGGGGGAGCGGGAGTGGAACCTCGAAGACGCCGCGCGCCGCATGGCGGACGCCGTGGCCGCCGACGCCGCGAGCCTGCACGCGGAGGACGGCTGGCAATGGAGCGATCTGGCGGTGCTCGTGCGCACGCACCGGCAGGCGGCGCTCATCCAGAACGCCCTGCGGCGGCGCGGCATCCGCAGCGTGCTCCACGCGGAGGAGAGCGTTTTCCGCACGCCCCACGCGGCGGAACTGGCGCGCGTGCTCGACGCCGCGCTTGCCCCCGGCGACAGCGGGCGGCTCCACGCCGCGCTCGCCACGCCGCTCTTCGCCCTTAACGCGAACGCGCTGGCGGCGCTCGGCGACACGGAGCGCCAGGAGTGGGCCCAACGGTTCGCGGAATGGCGCGCGCTCTGGCGGGAGGCCGGTTTCGCCGCGCTGTTCCGGCGGCTGGCAGCGGCTTGCGATTTGCGCCGCCGCGTGATGGAGCAGCCGGGCGGGGAACGCCGGCTCACGAACCTCCTTCATCTTGCCGAGCTTTTGCAGGAAGCGCAGGAAGCCGCGCGGCTCACCCCCC
>JAQTMF010000136.1 GCA_028714515.1 Chthoniobacteraceae bacterium
ACACCCCCGGTATACCGCAAACAATCGGCTCACCCTGAAAGGGTGGTAGAAAGCCCGTATTCTGCCACCCTTTCAGGGTGAATGCATGGCGGGGCGAGTCCCGGTGGTGTCGGCGCGCGGACGCGCCTCAACCACCGGCTAACGTCTGGAAACCCTCCGGGTTTCTCTCTTGATCCGCGCTTCCTCTTTTACCCGGCTAAACAGATACGAGTGCCGTCCCTACCCTCTCGCCCTATTCCACCGTCACGCTCTTGGCCAGGTTGCGCGGCTTGTCCACGTCGCAGCCGAGCTTGACGGCGAGGTGGTAGGCGAAGAGCTGGAGCGGGATGACCGTCAGGAGCGGCGAGAGGTAGTCCGGGCAGCGCGGGATGTAGATCACATCGTCGGCGACTTTCTCCAGCTTGGAGCTTCCTTCCGTTCCGATGGCGATGACGGGGCCTTTGCGCGCCTTGACTTCCTCGATGTTGGAGATGTTCTTGTCGTAAACGGAGTCGTCCGGCGCGATGAAGACCGACGGGACCTCCGGGCTGATGAGCGCGATGACGCCGTGCTTCAGCTCGGCGCTGGGGTGGCCCTCGGCGTGGAGATAGCTGATCTCCTTCATTTTGAGCGCCCCTTCCATGGCGACGGGGTAGTTGAACTGCCGCCCCAGGAACATCATGGCCTTCGCGTAGGCGTATTTGTGGGCGATCTCCTTGATACGGTCGTTCTGCTTGAGAATCTCGCGGACTTTCTCCGGGATGGCCTTCATCTCTTCCATGATGCGGATGCCGTCGGAGGTGGAGAGATGCCGGATGCGCCCGAGCAGCAGGCCCAGGAGCGTGAGGACGGCGACCTGCGAGGTGAACGATTTGGTGGCCGCCACGCCGATCTCCGGCCCGGCGTGCATGTAGACGCCGCCGTCGCTCTCGCGCGCGATGGTGCTGGCGACGTTGTTGCAAATGCCGAGGGTCCGGTGGCCTTTGCGCTGGCTTTCGCGCAAGGCGGCAAGCGTGTCGGCCGTTTCGCCGCTCTGGCTGATGGCGAAGACGACGGTGTCTTTGTTCATCGGCATGTTGCGGTAGCGGAATTCGCTGGCGAACTCGACTTCCGTGGGCACATGCGCCAGCGTTTCGATGACGTATTCGCCGACCATCGCGGCGTGGCAGGCGGTGCCGCAGCCGGTGAGCACGATGCGCTCGATGTCGCGCAGTTGCTGGGGCGTCATGTTGAGGCCGCCGAGCTTGGCGGTCGATTCCTCCACGGAGAGGCGGCCGCGAATGGCGTTTTGGAGCGACTCGGGCTGCTCGAAGATCTCCTTGAGCATGAAATGGGGGAAGGCCCCCTTGTTCACGTCGTCTTCGGAAAACTCGACCTTGCTGACTTTGAAGCCGGAAACGCCGCCGTCGAGCGTGGTGATCTCGAAATCGTCGCGCCCCAGGGTGACGACGTCGTAGTCGCGCAGGTAGACGGCCTCGCGGGCGTGGCCGACGATGGCGCTCACGTCGCTGGCGAGGAAGTTCTCCCCCTTGCCGATGCCCAGCACGAGCGGGCTGCCGCGGCGCGCGCCGACGAGCGTCTCCGGGACGGCCTCGTGCATGACGGCGATGCCGTAGGTGCCGGTGACTTCCTTCAGCGCCGCCCGGACGGCTTCCACGAGCCGCGGGCCGGAGGCTTCGCCCCCGAGGGCCTCGAAATGTTTGCCGATCAAGTGGGCCAGGACCTCGGTGTCGGTCTGCGATTTGAAGTGGTGCCCTTCGGAGAGAAGCTGCTCCTTGAGCGTCTGGTAGTTCTCGATCACGCCATTGTGGACGAGGGCGAGCTTGCCGCTTTCGTCAAAATGGGGGTGGGCGTTCTCGTCGGTGACGCCGCCGTGGGTGGCCCACCGGGTGTGGGAGATGCCAACGTCGCCGTGGATGGGCTCGCGGCCGATCAAATCGGTCAGGTTGGCGATCCGCCCCTTACACTTGCGGACGGAAAGCGTGCCGTTGAGGATGGCCAGCCCCGCAGAATCATAGCCGCGATATTCCAGCCGCCGCAGCCCCTCCAAAAGAATAGGGGCTGCCTCAGATTTCCCAATGTAACCAATAATTCCGCACATATGCTTTTTTGAATACTGACAAAATTTCAGCCGCAGGGCAACATGAGAGCCGACCACGTTCCAAGGAATCTGCAAGGGTAAAACCATGAACTCCGCCAAATCCGCTCATTTCTCCTCCTTCTCTTCCGTCACGCACTCCACCTTGGCCATCATCATGGGCGGGGGCGCGGGCACCCGTCTCTTCCCGCTCACCAAGGACCGCTCCAAGCCGGCCGTCCCGCTTGGCGGCAAATACCGGATCGTCGATATCCCGATTTCCAACTGCATCAATTCGGATTTGCGCCACATTTACGTGCTGACCCAGTTCAATAGTGCTTCGTTGCACCGGCACATCGCGAGCGCCTACAAGTTCGACCGCTTTTCGCGCTCGTTCGTGGAAATCCTTGCCGCGCAGCAGACCCCCTCGGGCTCGCACTGGTACCAGGGAACGGCGGACGCCGTCCGGCAAAACCTCCAAAACTTCGTCAACCGCCCCTACCAATACTATGTGATCTTAAGCGGCGACCAGCTCTACAAGATGGATTTCCGCGACCTGCTGCGCCAGCACATCGAGGAACAGGCGGACATCAGCATCGCCACGATCCCCGTGGACCGCGCCTCCGCATCGGACTTCGGCATCATGCACACCGACGCGAGCCGCCAGATCACGCAGTTCGTGGAAAAACCGAAAGAGCCCGAACTGCTCGACAGTCTCAAGATCCCCGCCCCCCTCCTCCAGCAACTGGGCCACGGCCCGGAGGAGGAGCTTTACCAGGCCTCCATGGGCATCTACGTCTTCAACCGCCAGGCGCTCATCGAGGCGCTCGACAACGATCTCGTGGACTTCGGCAAGCACATCATCCCCCGCTCCATCGAGAAGTACAAGGTTCACTCCTACATCTTCCAGGGGTATTGGGAGGACATCGGCACGATCCGCTCCTTCTTCAACGCCAACCTGGCGCTGACGGACGAAAAGCCCCCCTTCTCCTTCTTCGACACCTCGCGCCCCGTCTACACCCACGCCCGCTTCCTCCCGGCCTCCAAGATCCAGGGAGCCTCCGTCCAGCGGGCGGTGGTATCCGACGGCTGCGTGATCGCCAACGCGCAAATCGAGCACGCGGTGATCGGCGTGCGCTCGTTCATCAACAGCGGCACGACGATCCGGCACGCGATCCTGATGGGCAACGACTTCTTCGACACGGACATCGCGCAGCACGAAGCCCCGTGCGCCACCTCGCTGGGCATCGGGCGCAACTGCGTGATCGACCACGCCATCATCGACAAAAACGCGCGCATTGGCGACAACGTCGTCATCACGCCGGAAGGCAAGCCGGAGAAATTCGACGGCCCGAATTACTACATCCGCGACGGCATCGTGATCGTCCCGAAAAACACGACGATCCCGGCGGGAACCGTTATTTAGGGCGGCTTTGCATCCAACGGTAGGGACGGCACTCCGTGCCGTCCGGCCGGAGCGTGATCTCCACTCGGGCCCGAGGAACAATGGCCAGCGCGCGGCCCGGGGGATCGCCGTTACACCAAGTTTTCCGGGTTCAACGCTTGGAGCGCCTTGGGCACAAAACGGCCGTTTTCGCGGATCAGCTTGCCGTCGAAACGGATGGTCCCGCCGCCGTAGTCTTCGCGCTGGATGTTCACCATGTCCCAGTGGATCTGCGATTTGTTGCCGTTGCTGGCGTTCTCGTAGCACTGGCCCGGCGTGAAGTGGAAGGAGCCGGAGATTTTTTCGTCGAAGAGGATGTCGCGCATCGGGTGCAGGATGTGCGGGTTGAAGCCGAGGGCGAACTCGCCGACGTAGCGCGCGCCGGGGTCGGAATCGAGGATCTCGTTGAGCCGCTTGGTGTTGTTGGCGGTGGCGTTGACGATCTTGCCGTCCTTGAATTCCAGGCGGATCGAGTCGAACGCCGTCCCCTGGTAAATGCTGGGCGCGTTGTAGCTGATGACGCCTTGCACGGACTTGCGCACGGGCGCGGTGAAAACTTCGCCGTCGGGGATGTTGTGCTTGCCGCCGCACGGGAGGGCGGGGATGCCTTTGATGGAGAAGCGCAGGTCGGTCCCGGGCCCCTTGATCTCCACGACGTCGGTCTTTTCCATGAGCGCCGCGAGCGTCTTCATGCCGGGCTGCATTTTGGCATAATCCAGCGTGCAGACGTCGAAAAAGAAATTTTCAAACTGCTCGGTGCTCATGCTGGCCTGCTGGGCCATGGAGGGCGTGGGCCAGCGCAGGATGCACCAGCGGGTCTTTTGCACGCGGTGATCCAGGACGGGCTTCATCTTCTGCGAAATGAGCTGCAATTGGTCGGCGGGGATGTCGCTCATTTCGGCGATGTTGTCGCTGCCGCGCACGGCGATGTAGGCGTCCATCTGTTTCATGCGCGCCAGTTCCACCTTGGAAAGCAGGGCGTATTGATCGGCTTCCGCGCCGAGGGCCAGCTCGCGGGAGACGCGCGCCTGGTGGACCTGGACGAACGGCAGCGCGCCGAGTTCCCGCGCGGCGCGGACAAGCGCGATGGTCATTTCCGCCGGGATATCAAACGCTTCGATGAGCACTTTGTCGCCGCGCCGGAGCGCCGTGGAAAAGCCGGTGAGCGATTTTGCGAGCTTGTCAAACCGTGGATCGTGCATGGGCCGGAGTGTGCGGCAGTTCGCGGGAAAAATGCAAATCCGGATCGCGCGAAACGGGAGGAAAAACACTGAACATCGCAGCGGCGAAAGCCCTCTATTTTGCCCCGCAAGGGATCTTTGCTCGCTTTTTCCCTCAAACCATGGTAATGGAAAGGATGACCCAAAATACGAGCGGCTTTTCGCGCCGAGGCCCGGACATCATCACGGAGGAGATCGTCGCGATTTTACTGAAGAACAATTCCTTTGAGTTCAAGTCCCTTTTTGATGTGATCCACGCCAATCTGCGCGCGCGTCACGCGGCCAGCGGGGGCGAGGAAATGCTCCGTTTGCGGGCCTACGAGAAGTTGCAGTCGCTGGTGGGCGCGGGCGTGGTCAAGAAGACCGGCAAAAGCTACAAGGGCATCAAAGACGGCCTCGTATCGCTCAGCGCGCGGATGAAGGAATTCCACGCGAAGATCGTGCGTTCGTAGAGGGGACGCTCCACCCCTCCAAGGAGAAGGGAACAACGCGGCGGTCGCCGCACCTCCCCTTCCCCGTCGGTCTTCCTTCTTCTACAATTCCCCCGCAAGCGCTTCGAGCGAGACGCTCAGCTTTTTGAGCCCCAGTTCGATGCGCGTCTTGATGGTCCCGAGCGGGATGCCCGTGTGGGCGGCGATCTCGCGCTGGCTCATCCCTTTGAAGAAGGCGTATTCAATGGCCTCGCGCTGGAACGGCGGCAATTCCTGCATCCGCGCGCGAATAAAGGCGCGCACGTCGGCGCGTTCCGTATCGCCATCCGGGTCGCGCCCGGAGATCCACGCTTCCGGGTCGTGCTCCACCTCCACTTGCAGCCGGTCGGTGGCGCGCGAGTAACTCTGGCGCTTGCGCAGCCGGTCGATCCCCCGCCGCCGGGCCATGGTGACAAGCCATCCCAGCGCCTTCCCTTTTTCCTCCGAGTATTTGGTGGCGTTGTTCCAAGCCTCGAAGAAGACCTCCATGAGGACATCCTCGGCCTCGGCCTCGTTGTGAATGATCTTGAAGATCACGCTCTTGATGACCCCCGCGTGGCGGTCGAAGAGCTTTTCCAACGCCCGCGAATCGCCCGTGGCGACGCGCGTCATCAACGCTTCATCGGTTTCCTGGTCGGCCGCCGCGCGCCGTGCGCGAGCCCGGCGGCGTTGCAGCGAAACCGCGGTATCTTCCGTGCTTTCCGTGGTCGGCTCCTCCACGTCCTGGCAAAACTCCGTTTGCGTGTTCATCTTGGTTCGCTCCTTTCTCTCCTGCGTTCCATGGGAGCGCTTGCCATGCCAGGGCTTGTTTTCAGAGAAGGGAGCGCGAACCGGGAGCCCGCCGGTGTCCCGAAAACGGTCACTCGTGTCCGCCGGGAGTCACGCCGTTGAGGGCGGCCGCGGCTTACGCGGCGTCGCCTTCGGCCTGCCGCTTGCGGGCGTCGAGCACGGCATCGATGTGATGCTCGAGCTTCTTCACGATGGCCTCCCAGGAGTTCTTGCGGGCCAGCTCGATGCCACGCTCCAGCCGCTCCGGCTCCGGCGCACGCAACGCCTGGCGGCAATGGGCGATGAATTCCTCATGCGAGGCCGCCACGGACGCGACGTGGCTGAACTGCGCGATCACGTCTTCAATGGCCGAGGAGACCACGGGGCGGCCGCAAGCCATGTATTCCAGGGCCTTGGTGGGATTGATGAACTCGGTGGCGGCGTTGAGGGCGAAGGGCATCAGGCAGACGTTGAAGCGGCTGGCGTAGTGCGGGAGCTGGGCGTAGGCGCGGCCTCCCAGCCAATGGATATTGGCGCGCCGGGGCAGCACGGATTCTTCCACTTTCGTGCGGGGGCCCACCATGACGAGGTTCCAGGCGGGATCGGCATCGGCGAGCTTGGCGACGAGTTCGTAGTCCATCCGCTCGTCCACGACGCCGAAGAATCCCAGCACGGACCCGCGCAGGTGGGCGATGTCTTCCGGCACAACGGCCGCCCCGTTGCGCGCGAGGGAGAAATGCGGTTCGTCCACGCCGCAGCCGTAGGCGTGGCAGTTGGCGTGGCGGGAGGCTTTGGCGCGGTGGATCTTGGGGCCGCCGGCGAAGACGACATCGGCCCGCGCGAGGAGCTGGCGCTCGCATTGGACGAGTTCCGGGGGCGCGCCTTTGAATTGCGAGAGTTCGTCCATGCAATCGTAGACGATGGCGATCTCGCCCATCTGCCCGGCGAAGGCGGTGACGGCCATGGGATCGTAGAACCACTGCACGGGCTCGCGGAACCGTTCGCCGAACCGCCCGGAGAGGAGGGATTTGACCAACTGCCGCCGTTGCGCGTCCACCGACGCGCGGTCGTTCCACCGGTCCCGGGGGAACGGGGTTTGCAGGATGGTGATGTTGGGGTAATCGGGGGCTTCGCGCAGGACGACGCGGGGGGTGCGGACGGTATCGTTGCAAAAGGGGGCTTCGATGAAGAGGATGCGGTGGTTGCGGGAGAGCCGCGAGAGGAATTGCTGAGGCCGTTGCCAGACCCAATCCCAGCCAAGGTGGGAATGCACGATGATGGGGTAAGCACGGCGCACCGGGCTTACCAAGGCTGCGCAGGGGTGAGGAAGGGTCCGGTCGGTTTCCATACCCCCAAAAATCGGCAAACCGCTTCCCGGTGGCCTTACGGCAAACCCCGGTCTGCAAGCGCGCCGCTTGGCCCGCTTCGCGCTTCCGCGCGATGCCCGTTGGCGCGCGGCGTCCCGGTAGGGGCGGCACTCCGTGCCACCCTCATTCCAACAGCCGCGCGAAATTTCAATAGCCCTCCCGGCCCGGACGGCACGGGTATCTGTTTAGCCGGGGAAAATAGGAAATAGGCAGCGCGGATCAAGAGAGAAACCCGGAGGGTTTCCAGCCGTTAGCCGGTGGTTGAGGCGCGTCCCCGCGCCGACACCACCGGAATTCGCCCCGCCACGCATTCACCCTGGAAGGGTGGCAGAAAACGGGCTTTCTACCACCCTTCCAGGGTGAGCTGATTGTTCGCGGTATACCGGGGGTGTCGCTCCGCTCGACCCCCGGCTAACCTCTTTCAATCCTTCGGATTGATGCCCTTCTTGCGCGCTAAACAGATACCGGCACGGAGTGCCGTCCCTACCCTCGCGGCAGGAATTGCCGGTTATGCCATCAATTCCGGGTAGTGCGCTTTGGCGATGGCCTCGCACTTCTCCAGGATGGCGTCGGCCGATTCCATGTTTTTGACTTCGTCAACGAGTTGCAGGCAGACGCCCACATCGAGGCTTTGGACGGCCCGCTTGACGCGGGGCACGAGCGCGGAGCCGGTGCTCAGCTCGTCCACTCCCAGGCCGACGAGCAGCGGGGTGAGGGCGATTTCCCCGGCCATTTCGCCGCAGACGCCGACCCAGAGGTTGTGGGCGTGGGCGGCGTTGACGATCATTTTGATGAGCCGGATGATGGCGGGGTGGGTGGGCTCGTAGAGATGGGCGATCCGTTCGTTGATCCGGTCCACGGCGATGGTGTATTGGATCAAGTCGTTCGTCCCGATGCTGAAGAAATCGACTTCCTTGGCCAGCAGGTCGGCCACGAGCGCGGCGCTGGGGACTTCGATCATGGCGCCCACTTCCATCTGTTCGTTGAAGGGGATCCCCTTTTCGCGCAGTTCCTGGCGGCATTCCTCCAGGACTTCCTTGGCGCGCCGCAGTTCGTCGACGCCGGAGATCATGGGGAACATCATGCGGATGTTGCCCAGCGCGCTGGCCCGCAGGATGGCGCGCAGTTGGGTCTTGAAGACGTCCACGCGCTCCAGGCAGAAGCGGATGGCGCGCCAGCCGAGGAACGGGTTCAGCTCGGAGGGGAGCTGGAGGGCGCTCATGAATTTGTCGCCGCCCAGGTCGAGGGTGCGGATGATGACGGATTGCTGCCCCATCTCGCGCGCGACGACGCAGTAGTTTTCGTACTGCTCCTCTTCGTTGGGGAGTTCGTCTTTGTTGATGTAGAAAAACTCCGTCCGGTAGAGCCCGATGCCTTCGGCGCCGCTCTGTTTGACGAGTTCCACGTCGCTGGGCAGCTCGATGTTGGCGGAAAGGGTGATGTGCCGCCCGTCGACGGTGGTGGAGGCGGTCTCGCGCAGGGTCCCGAGCTTGTCTTCGACGGCGGTTTTCTTGACTTCCAGTTCGCCGTATTCC
>JAQTMF010000137.1 GCA_028714515.1 Chthoniobacteraceae bacterium
CCCCCCCCCCCCCCCCCCCCCCCCCCCCCCCCCCCCCCCCCCCCCCCCCACCCCCCCCCCCCCCCCCCCCCCCCCCCCCCCCCCCCCCCCCCCCCCCCCCCCCCCCCCCCCCCCCCCCCCCCCCCCACCCCCGCCCCCCCCCCCCCCCCCCGCCCCCACCCCGGCCCTCGCGCAAGCAACCCCCACGCCCGCCCCCACCGCCACCCCGGCCCCCACCGCGAAAGTCCCCCTCCAGCCCTTCCTCGTCTCCGCCCCCACCCCCACGCCCGGCGCCGCCTCCACCGGAGGAAACTGGCACACCTACGCCCCCGGCCGCATGCCGCGCGGACGCCTCGTCTCCCTCTCCGAAGCCAACGACCTCGCCGACCGGGGCACCAGCGGCGAACGCCTCTACCTGCGCGGCAACTTCGTCGTCTCCGTAAGCAACGAAAGCCGCGCCGTCCTGCGCGCCAGCAGCTCCCTCAGCAGCGCCCTCTCCGCCGTCACCAACTCGCCCCCCCCGCGCGTCGTCGTCGAATACCCGGCAGGCAGCCAGGTCCCGACCAAAAACAAGACCTTCTCCCGCGACGAACAGCGCCCGTTCGAAATCACCAGCGTCCGCCGCGAAAACAACGGCCAAGTCACCATCTTCGCCCGCGAAATCACCTCGGAATAGGCGATTCCCCACAGAGGCCACGGAGAATACCGGGGAAAGACAAAGGTTTATCCTCCGCTTTTCCAGTCTTGCCGGAGGCCGCCCCCATTTGCTTTCATGCCCTACCGCATGAAGCGCCTTCTACTCCGTTGCCTTGGGACAATCGCCCTCCTCGCCGGAACCATCGCCCTCGGCCGCGCCGACGAAACACCCGCCTCCACACCCGCCCCCGCACCCTCCGACCAGTGGGTCACCGCCTACTACCGGAACCCCCAGCCCGAACGCTTCGTGGAAGAAATCCGCGACCTTAGCCGCCAAGGCATCCTCTCCAAAGCCGAGAGCCGCGCCCCCCTCCTCGGCTTCCTCAGCCAAGTCTTCGCCCAAAACCCGCAACGCATCGTCCCGTGGATGACCGCCCTCGACGACCTGCCCGCGGCCGACCAAAAAACACTGCAAACCGCCATCTGGTTCTCCTTTCGCCCCGAAGGCATCGCCTACCTGGAATCCAAAGGCCTCAAGGAATACCAAGCCAAACTCCCGCCCGACCTCCTGACCCTCGAAGTCAACACCCCCGAAACCCTCGACATCCTCTGGGGCTACTTCCTGGCCACCGGCAAAGAGGCCCCCATCCGCCGCATCGTCAGCGCCTACAACCTCGCCCCCTACGCAGGCAGCGCCGCCAAATTCAAAAGCTCGCAACAAACCGACGCCGATAAAAAAGCCGCCCTGCGCGACGCCACCCTCCAGGCCGCCATCTGGTCCCTGCGCAGCAACTACCGGCAACACGCCCGCGTCCGCGAAATCTGCGAAGGCCTCATCCAGGAGAGCGCCCTCAACGGCGAGGAACGGCGCGGCCTCCTCGCCTTGCTCGAAAAAGAACGGCCCGAAAAAGACCAGCGCACATGGCAGCAAAACGGCCAACCCATCGGCGACCAGCCCAATATGAAGGTCCGCAACGGCTTCGGAGCCCAGCTCTTCCTCACCGAAGACACCGCCTTCTTCGAAAACTGGAACAAACCGGCCACCCCGCACCTCCACAACGTCACCCAAGCGCGCCGGAACATCCCCGTTCACACCGTCCTGCTCCTCACCAACCCGGGGCTCGACGCCAACACCGCCAACGTCACCGCCGACATCACCGTCCTCAAACCCGACGGCAGCGTCTACGCCAACACCCCCAACGTCACCTGCTGGAAAGGCAAATACAACGCCCCCTCAGCCAACCTGCAACTGGCCCAAGGCCACATGGCCATCCGCATCGAGCCGCAAGACCCCGCCGGACACTACACCGTGCGCATCCTCATCCGCGACCGCGTCAAACAAGTCGAGATCCCCCTCGAAACCGGCTTCGACGTAGCACAATAAGGATGCTGGAGAGACCCAAAACAGGCCCATCCGTTGTCTTGAGATGCAACGGAAAATTAGGACTCTCGTTACCAATCTCCAGATTGGTAATGCCCCTGTCTTCGAGCTCCAGCTTCGCAAAGCGTGAATGGAACGCGGCGCCCGGTATTTTCAGAACGCCCCGCTGGAATGGAAAGCGTTAGGAAACAGACATTCCGAGAATCTGCGTCATCTGCGGACCCTCCTCTGTCTTTGGAATGCGTGAACACCGCCTGCCAAAAAAAGGGACGGCAACACGTGCCGTCCCTCTTCTCTCCAGTAGGATTATTTCCCCCAATTCCTACGAAGCATTCTTGTCGCGGCCTTCGGGACGGCCCTCCGGGCGCTGAGGCCGGGCTTTCATCGCCGCCTCCACCTTCTCAAGAATCGGGCCGATCGTCGGGTCCGCCTTCAGCATGGCGGCCTTGCGCGCCTCCATCGCCTCCTTCATCGCGGCCTGCACCTTGGCCTCGGCCGCCGCCACCTGCGGGTCGGCCTCCGCCTTTTTGCGGGCTTCCTGGAACTGCTTGCGCTCGGCATCCGTCAGCGAGCTTAGAACCTCGCGGCCGGCTCCCGGGCCGCCGGGACGGCCGCCCTCCTTCCAATGCCGCTCATGCTGCGGAGCGGCGGGGCTCGGCGCGGCGGGAACGGGCGAACTGGCGGGATCTTGCGCCAACCCGGCGAGCGTCGAAGCCGCGAACACAACTGCAATCGTCGATAGGATCTTTTTCATGGAATGGACCTTTCTGTTATTCAATGCAGGAAACATTTGTCGTTCCTGCATTGAAGTAGACAGGCCCATTGTTAAGGCATGATGTGGCGGAACGCGGAAATATGTTAAGATCGCGTTAATCCGCCCGGCGCACCGCGAACCGGTAATGGCCGGAGCCGACCCGGAAAACAGCCGCCCCCTCTTTCCACCCCACGGCCTCCACCGCCTCGGCGGCGGGCCGCCCTCCCTCCGTCACCGGCTCGCCCTCGGCGGCGGGAACGCACACCGTCGCGGCCGCGTTGGACGGCACCACCACGTCGAGTTGGAACATGCCGTCCTTGATCTCCCAACGGCTGCTCAGTTCCCCGTAAGGCGTCGCCAGGCTCGCCCGCGCCCAGGTCAAGCCGCCCCCCGGCAGCGGTTTGACAACGGCGTGCCGGTAGCCGGGCCGCTCCGGGTCCAAATCCACGCCCGCCACCGTCGCGTAAAGCCACTCGCCGATGGCCCCGTAGGCATAGTGATTGAAAGAATTCATCCCCGTCGTCTGGAACCCTTTCTCTTCCGTCCATCCGTCCCAGCGCTCCCAGATCGTCGTCGCCCCCTGCGTGACGGCGTAGAGCCACGACGGCCACTGCTTCTGGTGCAGCAGCCGGTAAGCCACGTCCAGGCGGCCGCCGCGCGTCAGGACATGCGGCAAATACGACGTCCCCACAAACCCGGTGGCGAGCCGGTCCCCGTTCTCCTCGATATGGCGGACCAGCGCGTTGAGGATCCCCGGGCGCAGCGCCTCCGGCGCGAGATCGAACTGGAGCGTCAACACACAAGCCGTCTGCGTCCCGCTGGCAAGCAGGCCGCCCGGCGTAATGAACCGGGCTTGATACGCCGCGCGAATCTCCTGAAAGAGCGCCTCATACTTCGCCGCATCGTCCGGCTTGCCCAGCACCGTGGCGATCCGGTTCATCAGCCGCGCGCAATAAGCAAAGAAAGCGGTGCCGATAAGGTCCCTGGGCGTTATGCCCTCGGTCTTCCCGCCGCCGTCAAGCGCCAGCCAATCGCCGAACCCGCCCCACCGTCCCGTGTCGGGATGCGAGCGGATGAGCCCGATGGAGCCCGCTTTCATCGACTCCACAAACCGGCGCATCGAATCATAGTGTTCGGCCAGGATCCCCGCGTCGCCATAGCAGAGATAGACCGTCCACGGGCAGATCACCCCCGCGTCCGCCCACGCCGGGCCGCCATCGGCGGGATTCGCGAAGTTAAGAGAGCGGATCGGGTTGGGAACGACCATCGGCAACTCCCCCGTCGGAGCCTGCGCGTCATCAATGTCGTTCTGCCATTTGGTGAAGAACCCGGCGACGTTGAAATTGAACGCCGCCGTGCGGATAAAGACTTGCGCGTCGCCCATCCACCCCAGGCGCTCATCGCGCTGCGGGCAATCGGTCGGGATATCCACGAAATTGCCGCGCTGCCCCCACTGGATATTCTTCTGGAGCTGGTTGATCAGCGGATCCGAGCATTCAAACTGCCCCGTGGGCGCGATATCGGAATGAACCACGATCCCCGTCACCTTCACCGGCGTCACCCCGATGGGAAGCCCCGATAGTTCCACGTACCGGAAGCCGTGGAACGTAAAGCGCGGCTCCCAAACTTCTTCGCCGCCGCCCTTGCAGGTATAGTAATCGGTCGCCCGCGCGGAACGGAGATTGGCGGTGTATATACGGCCGTCCTTCTCCAGCATTTCGCCGTAGCGGATTTTGAGCGTCGATCCCGCCGGTGCCGTCACCTTCACGCGCACCCACCCCACCATGTTCTGGCCAAGATCAAAGAGGGGATCTTTCGTCGTGGGAATAGGCTCCAGCTCCTTTTGGCGCCGCACCGCCGGGCCGCGCATGGCCACGCGCTTCGCCCCCTCGTCGGCGAGAACCAGCGCCTTCCACCACGCCGCATCGTCGAACCCCGCGCAATCCCAGCCCGGCATTTCGCGGCGGGCATCGTAGATCTCCCCTTGCAGGAAATCGGCTTCCAGGATCGGGCCGAACGCCGTTTTCCACGTGGCGTCGGACGCGATGACCGTCCGCGTGCCGTCGGCGAACTCCACCTCCATCTGCGCCAGCAGCGACGGGCGCTCGCCATAATTCTGCCGCTGATGCCACCATCCCATATTGCCGCAATACCAGCCGTCGCCGAGGACCGCTCCCGCGGCGTTGGCCCCGGGGCGCAGCAGCGGCGTCACGTCGTAGACTTGGTATTGGATGCGTTTGGCGTAATCCGTGTCGCCCGGCGTGAAGACATCCTCCCCCACCCGCGCGCCGTTGATCGAGAATTCATACAGGCCGCGCGCCGTGACGTAGAGCCGGGCCCGGACGACTTCGCGGTCGATGGTGAACTCTTTGCGCAGGTACGGCGCGGGGAGCGTTGTGTTCGGGCTGCCGGTGAGCGGCGAGCCGATCCACTCGGCGTTCCAGTCCGAGGATTCAAGGAGGCCCATTTCCCATTGCGCCGTTTCCGACCAGTCGGAGACGGCTCCGGTTTCGTCCCAGACGCGGACTTTCCAGAAGCAGCGGGCGCGGGAGGCGAGGCGGAGGCCGCCGTAGGGGATGAGGACGGAGTCGGGGCTTTCGACGCGGCCGCTATCCCAGAGGTCGGGCTGGTTGGCGGCGAGCTGCTCGGCCGAGGCGGCGGCCTGGATTTGCCAGGCGGTTTGGCGGACGCCGCGGCGGTCGGAGGATGGCAGGATCCAGCTCAGGCGGGGGCGCGGGAGGTCCAGGCCGAGGGGGTTGAGGAGGGTTTCGCAGCGGAGGGAATCGGGTTTCATAGGTGGGCCTAATTTACGCCTGCCGGGGGGAAGGTGTTACCCAAAACGGCGCTTGATACTTCGCAATTTTTGACATCAAATGGGGCCGAAATGCCGCATTTTCCGCCCATAATGCCCCTTTTTTCGTCCGAAAACGGGGAGGTTTCGTCTCTTTTTTCGCTCCCGGAGCCGTTTTTCTTTTTTATGAATCACATGCGCCGCCAGCCGAATACTTCGGCGCATCATCACGATTGTCTGGAGATGGCTTTTTTGCTGGGCGGCGAAGGGGTGCACCGGACGACTTCGGGGGAGACGCCGTGCGGGGCGGGTCAGATTTTTCTGATTCCGCCGGGGGTGTGGCATGCTTATGACCGGTGCCGGAATTTGGAGTTGTATAATTGCCTGCTTTCGCAGGCGCTTTTGGATGGTCCGCTGGCTTGGACGGCGCAGGACCCGGCGCTGGGGCCGCTGCTCAGCCCGGCTCCGTGGCAGGGCGGTTCGCAAGTTTTGACTTGGGTGTTGCAGAAGGGGGCGCTTTCGATGGTTCGCCGGCTGCTGGTGGCGCTGGCGCGCACGTACCGGGAGACGGGGGTGTCGCGCCAGGGGAAGCTGGTTTCGGAGTTGCTGATGCTGCTGGATTATGTGGCGATGGAGAGTTCGCCGACGCACGCGCTGGAGCCGATGGCGGTGCATTCGGCGGTGCGGCGGGCGGCGGAGTTGTTGCGCGCGGATTTGGCGCGGGGATGGTCGCTGCCGGAGTTGGCGGGGGAGTTGCGGATTCACCCGAGCTATCTGGCGCGGTTGTTCCGGCAGGCGACGGATTGCGCGCCGATGAAGTTCCTGGCCCGGGAGCGGGCGCACAAGGCGGCGCAGTTGCTCTTGATTACGGATTGGCCGGTGAGCGAGATCGGGGGGCGGGTGGGCTGGGAGGATCCGAAGCAGTTCGCGCGTTCTTTCCACCAGCATTTTGGCGAAGCGGCTTCGGCGTTCCGGCGGCGGATGCGGCGGAATTCGGCCGGTGAAGGTGCCGGGCGTGACTAAGGTTTCGGTTCATGTTCACGAATTCAAGACAATGAGGAAAAGACAGGGATAAATTAGGAATCCAGGAAACCAGGAAGAAGAGAAGTTGCCGGGGAATCTGAACTCTGACTTCCTTTCCTGGCTTCCTCGTTTCCTAATTCCTCCTATTTTTCTTGTTTTTGCACCGGGGGGACGGAAGATACTGGGTGTGCACGCTGTGTTCCCTTTTGGCCTGACTCACCTTTGGCTGGTGTTGGCGGTGGTGTTGTTTATTGGCGAGGTTTTTTCGCCCACTTTTGTTTTGATGTGCTTTGGGCTGGGGTGCTGCTGTTCGGCGCTGGCTTCGGCGGTGGGGTTTTCTTTGGAGGGGCAGGTTTTGGCGTTCGCGCTGGGGGTGGCGCTTTCTTTTTTTGCGGTGCGGCCGGTGTTGCTGCGGTTTTTTTCTCACCCCGATCCCGACCGGCGCACGAATGCGGAGGCGCTGGTGGGCAAGCCGGGCGTTGTTTTGGAGGCGGTGGGGGCTTTCAAGGCGGGCCGGGTGCGCGTGGGGAGCGAGGATTGGCGCGCTTTGCCGGCGGATCACGGGGAGTTCGCTCCCGAGGACCGGGTGACGGTTTCCCGTATCGAAGGCTCTACGCTCTATATCAAACCGCAACATTCAACCGTTCGTTAATTCCCATGGGTACGCTTTTTGTTCTCTTTGTGATTGCCGTGTTTTGCATGGTGATCGTTATCAAGGGTTTTTGTATTATTCAGCAGGCGGAGACGATGGTGATTGAACGGTTGGGGCGTTATCACCGGACGCTCCCTTCCGGGATCAATGTGATTATCCCGATTATTGACCGGGGCCGCGTGATTCCGTGGCGCTATGTGGAGACGGATGTGGACGGGCGGGTGACGCGGATTACGCAACGGCCGGTCTATAAGATCGATTTGCGCGAGACGGTGTATGAGTTCCCCAACCAGAATGTGATTACGAAGGATAATGTGGTGACGGGGGTGAGCGCGATTCTCTATTTCCAGATTACGGACCCGGTGAAGGCGGTTTATGAGATTGCCAATCTCCCGGATGCGATTGAGAAGCTGACGCAGACGACGCTGCGCAATGTGATCGGCGAGCTGGATCTGGACCAGACGCTTTCTTCGCGCGATACGATCAATAGCCGGTTGCGCGCGACGCTGGATGACGCGGCGGATAAGTGGGGGGTGAAGGTGAATCGCGTGGAGCTGCAAGATATTAACCCGCCGGAGGAGATCCGCGGGGCGATGGAGAAGCAGATGCGGGCGGAGCGGGATAAGCGGGCGGCGGTGCTGGAGGCGGAGGGGCTGAAGCAGGCGGCTATTTTGCAGTCCGAGGGGGCGCGGTCGGCGGAGATTACGCGCGCGGAGGGGCTGAAGCAGGCCCGGATTTTGATCGCGGAGGGCGATGCCAAGGCGCGGATTACGGTGGCGGAGTCGGAGGCGGGGGCGATCGCGATGGTGGCCAAGGCGTTTGGCGGCGGACGCGGCGATCCTTCTTCGTATCTGGTGGCGATGCGGTATTTGGAGTCGCTGAAGGAGATGGTTTCGGGGAAGGATAACAAGGTTGTTTATCTGCCTTATGAGGCGACGGCCGCGCTAGGGGCTCTGGGCGGGATCAAGGAGATGTTCGCCCATGCGCAGGCGGGCGGGCCCGGCGATGGCGCGCGTGTTGCGCTTCCGGTTCCGGCTCTCGCGGAGGTGGAGGTGGCTTGCCCGAAGTGCGGGCAGCATTTGACGGCCGATGCGGCGGCGAAGGGAACCACGATTGCCTGCCCTGCGTGTGGGGGCGAGGTGGAGATTCCTTGAGGCGGCTGTTCACGCATTCAAGACGATGAGGAAAAGACAGGGGGGAATGAGGAAACCAGGAAGCCAGGAAACAGAGTTTTGATTCCCCGGCAACTTCTCTTCTTCCTGGTTTCCTGGATTCCTCATTCTTTTTAGTGAATTCGTGAACAGCTTCTGGAAGTCAGATACCACCGGTAGATCCGGTGGCTTGATGAGGTGAGCCGCTCAAAGCGGCCAATCCCTTTCACCGGGCGTTAATTACTCACCTGCCTTTTCTTCGTGCCTTCGTGCCTTCGTGCCTTCGTGAAAAAAACAGGCGCGTTGAAACGGTTGGTGGAAACGAGATTCAACCCCTATCACCGCTACGCCCCAGGGCTCCGGGGTGTGACCTCGTCTTGTGTGAAACTCCACGATCCAACTCTTTGCCCATGCTTGGCTCATTTCACACGAAGGCACGAAGGTTTTTATTCTTTGATTC
>JAQTMF010000138.1 GCA_028714515.1 Chthoniobacteraceae bacterium
CGCTGGCTGTCTTGCGGAAGAGCGCTCATCAGTTCGCAGGCGATCTTGAAGTCGTAATAGTAATCGAACGCGGCGCGGTTCACGCTGGCCAGTTCGGCTTGGGCAAGCCGGAAGATGGGACCGGCAGCGAGCGCGGCGGGGTTCCCGCCCGGATCGGTGAAGTTGGCGGCGGCTTCGACATAAAACTCGAAAGCCTCCCCGCCCTGGGCGGCCGTGGAGACCTCGATTTCCCGCCGGTTTGCGTTCAGCGCGCGGACGACGTTCCCGTTGGCGTAAACCAGCCCTTCGGCGGTGAAGCCTTCGCGGCCCTGGTCCGTCAAGCGCATGAGAAGCACGGTTTCCTCGCCCTTCCACGACGAGGGGACTTCCCCGCGAACCCGGAACCAGGTGGTATCCCAAAGGGGGCCCCACGCGCCGCCAACGGCGAACGGTTGGTAGCTTGCCGCCAAGGCTGTTTCCAGGGATACCGGCTCGCCTCCCACGTGCCATGCTTCGATGGATACCGGCGCTTTTTGGGGATAGATGAGGGCCTCGATGGAGGGGAGCGCCTTTCGGATTCGGTCTTCGGTGATCGCGGGATGTTTAAGCATGGAGAGAAGAAGCTGGAGCAGGTTTGAAAATTTCTTTTCGAGTTGCTCTATCTTCTTTTTCCACTGTCGGCAAGCCCCTGGGTCAGATTTTGGGCGAAGGAGGGGAGGTCCAGAGCGCCGGGCCTTTTGCTTCGAGGAACGCGGCGAGCTTTTCGGCCATGGCCCGCGCTTGGGCCGGGTCGGGATGGCCTTTTTTGCCAAGATATTCAAAAAAGAACGTCTCGATGCGGGGGTCTTGTGTCTCCTTTTTGGCCTGTTCCACCGCCGCCCGGATGTGGCCGGGCCATTTGCTGCCGGGAGCCACGGCGTCCATGCTACCGAGGGCGCAGACGATCAGCGCGTTGGGATAATGCCCCCGAAGCGCCGCGAGAAACTTCGCATAGGCGTCGATATACGGCGCGGGTTCGGTCCCCTTCCAGGAATCGTTTTGGCCGATGTTCACCACGACGACGTGCGGCGTCCAATGGGAAAAGCCCCAGGGCATGTCGGCGCGCGCCGGTTCCGTGCGGTCGTAGACGGCGGGCAGCGGCGGCATCGTGAAGCCGCGCACGAGCCCCATGCCGCCTTTGCAGACAAGGGAAACCTCGGCGTGGAGCAGCCGCGCCGTCGTGGCGGCATAGGCGCGGTAGGGATTGGCGAAGGGCTGGCCTGCCATGTAGCTGCCTTCGGTGATGGAGTCGCCGTAAAACTCGATGCGGCGCGCGGGACGCGGGGGCGGTTCCGCCAGTTTCTTCCCGGCGTCCAGGAGAAAACCCTGGAAACGGCTGGGCGCATTCCAGGCGTTCCCCAATCGCACGAGTTCGATGGTGTGGACCGTGTCGGGAAGCCCTTTGGCGATGAGCCACTCGCCGCGTTTGTCGCCGCCGAGGACGACCGGGTCATCCTCCCTGCCGTCGAGGATGGCGTAAAAGGGGGCCAGAGCGCCCGTGCCGTCCGATGCCAGCCGCGCCCGGATGGACGTTCCTTCGAACCGCGCGCGCACGGAGGTCGCCGGCCAGCCGGATTCGGGAGCCTTCGGGTTGGCGAAGGAGAAACGCCCGAAGTATTGGATCGCGGGGTTATCCGCGTCGATAACGGCCGCGGGCGAGGCGGAGGGGCGCTGCGCCGTCTCCGGCGGCGGCGAGGCTTGGGCAAAGACCGCCGCCGCGGAGAAGACCAGCAAGAGCAGGCCGGGTTTCATTTTCCGAGATCGAATGGGATGGGGATTCCCGGCCTTTTTACGGATCCTCTAGTGCGCCGCGGGCAGGGCGGGTGCGCCGGTGATGGTGTTGAACGGCGAGGCGGGCAGCCCCTCCTTGTTGTAGAGATTGAGCGGCGGATTGGGGAACCCTGCCGCGCCAAACCGGACGTTCTTCGGCGTGGCCACGGAGTCGCTCCAAACCACAATCGTGTCTCCGTCAATCAGTGCCTGAGCGGGGAAGTATTGGTAGGTATTGGGCGAAATCTCGAATCCGTTCAAGTGATCTTCCGGCGCTTTCGGTTGCTCATTGGGGCGGATCGAGGGTGCCGAGCCGATCATCAGGCCGCTTCCCGTCTCGGTGAAATGAATGCGGATCTTGTTCCCCTCCACGGTGAACGAGGAATAGAGCGGCCCGGAGGCGACGATCTTTTCTCCATAGGCCACTCGCCGCGCCGCCAGGGCCAGGCGGTGGGCAATGGTGGGCTTGTTGCCCTTGGGGTGGACTTCCTTGGCCTCGCCCACGTCGATCGATACCGCCATGCCGGTCTTGGGCACCGCCAGCGTGTGGAATTGCTCGTCGCGGATGCGGATCCAGAAATAGCCGAAATCCCAGGTCGGGCACTGGACGAAGAGGAACGGAAACTCGCCGATGCCCCAGCGTTGCCGCCAGTCGGCGATCATGCTCGCGAAGGTCTTCTGGTATTCCCCGGCTTTCTCCCCTTTTCCGCCATTGGATTCGCCTTGATACCAAATCACCCCCTTGATGCCATAGGAAACCAGCGGGTTGATCATCCCGTTATAGAGAACCGAGGGATATTGCGGATACGCGTCGGGCGACTCCGGGCGCTGCGGTTCCTTGGGCCGCTGCGTTCCCTGCGGAAGCGGCTGGCTCACCAGTTGTTTCCACGCGTCGTGATCCTGCTGCCATTTTGCGAGCGTCTCCTCGGTGTACTTCCGCAGGATATCGGAATGGCCCGTCTTGATCGTCTCGAAATCGCCGACGAAATGCGCGAGTTCGGGGGTGGCTTTGAACATCTCCTGGCTGCTCCAGGTTTCCACCTTGGTGCCGCCCCAGTAGGAGCCGATCAAGCCCACCGGCTGCTTGCGCTGTTCATGAATTTCCCGGCCGAACAACAGGCCGACCGCCGAAAAGCCGTTCCACCCGCCGATGGCCACGACGTTTTGCGGCGTGCAGACCACCCATTGCCCCTTGAGGTTTTCCTGTTTGATGTCGGTCTGCGGTTCAAACGCGAGCGTGTGGGGAACCAGGAACAGGCGAATGGAAGGGTAATCCATTTGCGGAATGAGTTCCTTGGCGTTCGCCGTGTTGCCGATGCCGAATTCCATATTGGACTGGCCGGAGCAGAGCCACACGTCGCCTACCAGGACGTCCTTGAACGCCAGTTTGTTCTTGCCGGCGACTTGCATTTCCACGGGCGTTGCCGATACCGGCAGGGGCGGCAGTTTTGCCGTCCACTTGCCCGTTGCGTCCGCCGTCGCCTTGCCTTTGCTGGAGCCGATGGCAATGCTAACTTGCTCGCCCGGGTCGGCCGTTCCCCAAACGGAGAGTTTCACATCCTGCTGGAGCACCATGTGATCGCCGAAGATGGCGGGCATGCGGACATCGCCGCGCGCGTTTCCCGCGCAAAGGGATGCCACGATCAAAAAGCCAAAGAGACCTCTATTCATTATTTGTTTTCTTTTGGGTGGGGATAACTAGCCGATGCATTCGGCGTTCAGACCAAGCTCTTTCATACAATCGAACCGCTTCCCGGGAAGGAGAACGTCGTGCAATAATTCGCATCGTTTGGGGATTGCCGTGCCGTGGGGATGGGCGAAGGGAGAGGCATCAATAGGGTGCGAGGTTTTGGAAATAAATGGTGCGGAAGCGCACGAGGCCATTGTCGTCGGTGGCGGTTCCGGTCTTGTCAACGTAACGCTCCACCATCGCCTGCTGCCGTTGTTCGGCGGTGACCACCAGCTTGCCCGTGGGGGTTTGCTTCAAGGTCTGGCCGACGGTGTAAATGCTGAAGACCTCGCCCCGGGCGGTGGTGAGGCTGACAATATCGCGCACGAGCGCCTCGCTTTTCTCCCCGCCGTCGGCCACGCCATTGATTTCGCAGATCTCGCCGGGCGTGTCATAGATATTCGGTTCGGTGGAGGCGGGGGCGGGCTTCCACGGGTAGCCGTATACCTTGCCCGCGTTGGCGCCGGTGGCGAGGAGGTGCTGGTAGATGTTCGTGGCGACGGTCTCGGGATCGGCCCCGTTGAGATGGGGCGCGCCGGTCAGCAATGCCGCCAGGCCGCGATCCCGCGTCATGTTTTCAAAACCGGCAACGTGCGAGTTCACATTGACGCGCCCGCCGACGGAGGTGTCGTGCGGCTTATAGAGGGCGTCGGAGGCTCCGGCATCGGTGTTCGGCACGGTGAAAAGCTCCAGCAGCGCCCAGTCGGGCAACGTCGTGGCGTCGGGATACTTGTTGGGCTGGAGGCGGATGGTGCGCCAGGGGACGCTCCCCGCGCCCGCGTTCACGCCCGTGCAGACATAGCCGAGTTCGCCGATGGAAGTGACGCGGCCATTGTCTCCGGTGGGGCCGTTCGCTCCCACGCCCTTGGGCGGCGGCATGTAAAGGCTGGCGTCGCTGACGAGGCCGTTTTCATCGGTATCTTGTTGCGGGGAGAAACTGCCGGGAGACTTTCCGACGGTCCAGCGCGAGTTCTGGCTGCCAAAGGTATTGCTGGCAACCTTCACCCAATCCGAAGAGGCGACGCCGCACCGCGGATCGTCGATTTCCATCGAGGCCCCCGGCGGCTTGAGCGGGCCCGTGCCCGGGTCCTCCAATTCGCAATGGATGACCCCGGAAGCCGTTTGTTGCACAAGGCAGGCGGACGGCCATCCCTTGCCCACAAACAGAGGTTGAGCGGGATCGCCCTGGCCCAGGGTAATGCCCACGCGAGTGGCGAAGCCCCCGGACCATGGGTTCTTTTGGTCTGCGCTGGCCTTAAACGCGCGGTCACGATAGACGCGTTTCCTGACGACGACATAGCTGCCCGCCTTCAGCACGGAATGATTCGGCCCGTCTCCCCCCGCGATAATGTCGTCCTTGAAGATCCGGATCGTGTTGACTCCGGCCGGGAAGGGGATGCAGGAGTTGCCGCCGGTGGGAAAATAGAACGTCCCATAGCCGCTGCCCGGGCTCAGCGTTGTGAAAGAAATAAACCATCCGGTGCTGCTGGCGGCCGGATTCGCGCCGGTATCCGGCACAAGATCAATGCTATCCAGGCCATAATTCTGCGGCAGGAACAATTCGGCTTGGAAATACATCTCCCAGCCTTGCATGTTCGTTCCCGACACCGAAATAGCCGACGCGGTGCCGCTTTCGGAAACCGCGAATTCGGTGATGTAGGGGGCGCGGCAAACGCCTTGGTACGAACCGGCGGCGGTGAGAGGGGCGGAATAGAGCGTGTACTTATTCTTGTTGTCCCCCTTTTCGGTGGGGCGCCCCTTGGCGAACCGCAACGGGGGAATCATCGGCTGCGCCGATTCCTTGGCCCGAACGTAATCGATGATGTTGGCCGCGAACTGCCCGATCTGCGGATCGGTGGCGGGTGCTCCGGAATAATACTTCGAGGCGAAGCTCGTCGTCGAGCCCGAGACCAGCGGCCAATTGGTCTTACTGAGATAGCCGATCAGCATCTGCATGACGGCGTCGAATTTGTTCGGCAGAAGGGTGTTCCCTGACAAATCCTTTTGCCAGTCCTCCTGGCCTCCGGCGATGTCGCCGACGATCCCCGGGTCGCGCGTTTGGTAATTGTCATCCCGCAGGATGTCGAGGAACCGGCGGGCGTATTTGATGCTGCCGTCGGGGTTGTGGGCCACGGTGCCGTCCGGGTTCTTGACCGTCGGCACCAAATCGCGGTTGGTGGTGAGCATGATCCGGTCTTCGCCGAAGAAGGTGGTGTCCGGGTCGTGATTGAAATGGGTCAGCTCGAATTTATTGTCGGAGAGGAACCGGGTGATGCCGGAGGTGGTGGCGTCCAGTTGGCGCGCGTCGGCGAAGGTATTGAAATAGCGGCCCGGTGTGCCGGTGGTCCAGTTGTGCATCGCGTCGGCCATCGTTTCGCTGAGCGCCGATCCATCCGCCGCGCGCTTGAGCGCCGTCAGGTTGATGCAACTGGGGTGGGAGACGGGGTTGGTGTTCGAGCCGCCGCGTTTCCAGGCGAGGTTGTAGTTGATCTTGCTGCTTTCGTCGTCCACCCAGTAGGCGAAGCGCCCGATGATCGGCTTCTTGGCGTCGAACTTGGGCTCTTCGTCAAAGTCGTAGGAATAGGGCGGGAAGTCGGCGTCCTTGCGCACGTACACCCACTTCAGCTTCATCTCATCGGTGCGTTCGGTGATGAGGTGGTTCAAGTTGAGATTCGGCGGCTGGAGAACCGGATCGGAATACGAAGCGGCGGCGGGGATGCCCGAGGAAAGATCGATCCGCTTTTGCAATTGTTTCTGATCCGCTGGCGGGTCGTTGGGCACGATGAGCGCCCCGGGCTGGCTGATCCAGTGGCGCTTGCGCGCGAGGTAGTCCGCGTCCGATTCGCCCGCCATCTGCGCGGGATCGACCGTCTGCTGTTGCAACGTGGCCACGGTGCGCTCGATTCCCTCGGAGGCGAAGTGCGTGGCGCTTTCCCGGTCGAGGTGACTCGCCGCCGCGACCCGCTCCACGCGGGACGAGTTGAGAAAGCCGACCACGATGACGCAAAGCAACACGATAAAAAACAGCGTGATGATGAGGGCGAACCCGCGGGGGCGTGCGGAGGGGGGAAGGGCGTTCATCGGGAATTCCGGAGGGAGACTTCTGTGGAATAAATGCGCAGCCCGGGCAGCAGCGCGGCGAGGGTGGGCACGCCGTTTGCCTTGGTTTGGAATTGGGCGAGGAAGTCCGAGGCATCCACGGAAGACTTGACGATCTGGCGCACCTGATCCGCCGCCGGGGGAAGTTTTTTGGCGGAACGCCAGTCGAGTTGCGCCAGGGAAACGCGAACCGAGGCGGGCAGGCGGCGCTTCACCGTGACCGGACCGGCGGCGGTCGGCAGGGCATAGTCATAGCCCGTGCGGGAATCGAAGTTCCGGGGCAGTTCCTTGCCGTCCAGCCCGTAACACCTGATCCAGAGACCGAGCACGTTTTCGGCAAACAAGCCTTTGTAGCCCTGCGCCTTATCAGTGGGCCTCACGATCTGGTCCACCACCGCAGTGGTGATCCACTTCTGCGGATCGGTATCGTAGATGAGGAAATTGGGATTGGGGACGATATTGCCGCCGCTCATGAGCGAGGGGTTGACGAAGAACCGGCAGAGGACGGGTGTGTTCTGGTCCCATTTCACGAAGTAACCGATCTCGGCAATGTCTCCATAGGTCTTCTCCGTGGCCAGTGGTGACTGCCAGAAGATCGCGTCGGTGTTGCCGTAGTCGTTCGACAACTGGGACGGGTTGACGATGAATTGCAGGTTCCCGTGTGTTTTCGGATCGTTGCCTTCCACCGGCAGCAGCGCCTCTTGCAATTCCGCTCCGATAAAGTCCGCGAGAGCCCGCGCGCTGCGCCGCCGTTCCGCGTTTCCCTCGCCGGAAATCCACGCGCGGCTCGCATGGCTATAGATGTTGCTGAAGATGAGCAGCATCACCGCCAGGATGGTGATCGAGATCAGCAGCTCCAATAGCGAAAAAGCCCGCCGCGGGCGGCGGTGGTTAATATCGGGCGATGCTCGCATAATACCATTGTTTTCCCGCGCGCTTGGCGGGATCCGGATTGGAACTGACGGGCCAGCTAAAGAATAGTTCCAGCTTCACCCGGTTGTAGGGACCGGCTGTGGAACCGCTCTTTTCCCCCTGGGTGTCGGATTCCGGGAATTTCTTCACCACGCATTCATAGAGCGCATGGGGATCGCCGGCCGCATTGGTGCCGCTGATCAATGTCCCTTCGGTGCTGAAGTAGTAGGTGGAGTCGGCGAGGGTGGTGGGAAGTGTAGCGGGGATGGTGGCGGCCTGCCGCGGGGCGGGGTCGCCCAGTGCGTCGAAGGGGGCCGCGCGCAAGTCGGCCAGCGCCTGGGCGCACATCGCCGCCAACGCCGTGTCGTCCCCGGCGGAACCCGTGGCGTCCAGCGCCACCGAGAGCAGCCCGATCATCGGGAATAGCGCAATGGTGACGATGCCGAGCGCCAGCACCACTTCCACCAGACTGAAAGCGCGGTGGTGGCGGGGACGCATCCGCGAAACATCGGATGCTGTCTTGGCGTGGGAGACGATTTTGGACATCGGAAAATCGCGCAAGCGCGGGAAAGAAGTCTAGGGGCGGCTGGTCTTCGCCAAGCCGGTGGCGCCCAATAGCGCGACATCGAAATAGTTCGCGGGCTTTCCGCCGCTGGCGTGCGCGTAGACGGTTCTGCCGCCCTGGTTGGAGCCTTCGACGAGACGGATCTGCGCCGGGCTTTCGGAATCGCTCAACCCGCCGCTCGGCAGAAAGATGCGCGCGGCGTATCCCGCGGGGTTGGTGATCGCGGCCCCCTGGTAAGAAAACGGCGGATTCGACTGCCTGGGCGGGCCGTCCAGGTTCGGAAAAGGATTCGGAGAATTGGTCAGGAACGTGCACTCTTCCGAGGTATCCACCACGACGCCCGTGGGAAGGGCTTGCCAGGAGGTGATCTGGGACCAGCCAAAGCCGGGTTTGTATTCCACCACCGCGAAAGAGCGATAGTCGCCGGCCGTTCCCTGGTTAGCGGGCAGCACCAGCGCCGTCATGGTGTTTTTCGTCATGGCCGTTTGCCGGGCGAAGGCCGCGAGATTGGTGACGAGATCGCCCCCGGCGACGAGAGAGGTGGATCGCCCATAGCCGATGGCCATGGAGAATGCGCCGGACATCATGCCGATGATGGCGATGACGGCGAGGAGTTCCACGAGGAGA
>JAQTMF010000139.1 GCA_028714515.1 Chthoniobacteraceae bacterium
ACCCCCTTGCCCTGCATCCCCACGCAAGTCGCGGCGATCAGCAGCGGGCGGTCCCCCTCCATCACGTAAACCTGCTGTTTGGAGAGAGAAACCTTCACCCGCACGGCCGCCGGGTTGTGCGGCTTAGAGGCGGGAGGGTTTGGGTTCGAAGCCATCGGGGTGGGGCACCCCCCGAGGAAAGCCAGCGCCAGCGCGCCGGCCGAGGCGAAAAGAAAGCGGGAAATTTTCATAAAGGCTAATCCAAAGGATGCGGGGCGATTTGTCAAACCCCCGCGTGGGAGACAATCGGTTTATCTCTTCGCCGCGGCGGTGGCCGTCAGCAATTTTTCAAATTTCGAAGAGACATTGGCATAAAAAGGGTAATCCTCCGGCGCGGCATCGCGCGGCCGGTAGCGCCAGTGTTTATAGGCCCACAGATACAACTCCGGCCGTTCCCGGATGCGCGATTCATAGAAATCCCAGCAAGCCTGGGCGATCTCCAGAACGCTCGCCCCGGCGGGAATCGGGAGCGCCGGGTTGATCACGATCCGGCAGCGTCCGTCCGGCAGCGGGATCCCGTCCACCGGGAACATCCGGGCCCCGCCGCGCTGGGAAAGCACCGCGTGCAGAATGCTCACACACATCTTGCGCCCAAACGCCGTGATCGGCACGGAGGCCTGGTCGGGGTTCAGCGTCAAATCCACCAGCATCCCCGCCGCCCCGTGGCGCTTCACCACCTTCAGCAGCCGGATCATCGAATTCTCCTGCGGAATAATCGTGTGGCCCGAAACCTCCCGCGCCCCATTGAAAATGGCGCTCAAGAGCGGATTCTTGAACGGCTCCGCCACAATCAGCGTCGGCACCTCCAGAAAGCCCACCGCGTGGCTAGACCACTCGAAGTTCCCCCAGTGAATGCACATCGAGACCGCCCCATGCTCGCGCGCCTCGCGGCGGAAACCCTCCTCATCCACCTCCACCTCGATATAGCGCCGCCAGTTCTCCCGGGTCAGCCGCCGCGACCAGAAAAGGTCCAGCATCGTCCGGGCGAAATTCTGGTAAGAGAGCTTGGCGATCCTGCGGCGTTCGGCCTCCGGTTTTTCGGGAAAAACGCAGGCGAGATTTGCCAGAGCCACGCGCCGTCCCCGGGCATCCACGTAATAAGCCAGCCCGCCGAGCCCATAGGCGATAGCCACGCAGAGCCGCCGGGAGAGCCGGGGAATGGCCCAAGCCAGCGCCGCGCAAGCGAGCCACTCCACGCGGTGACGAAGTGCTTTCCAAAAAGAAGATTGCATGAAAGGAAGACCGTCAGTTTATGCCCGGCCCCGCAAGAAGAAAAGCCCCGATGCCAATTCTCTCAAGCCCCTCAACACCGAGGGTGTATTCACGCAATCATCCTGTCCTTTGCGCCAGCTTCAATGCATGAACACGCCCTAGAGTTTCGCCAGCGCCGCCTTGATGGCGTCGAAGTGCGGCAGATCGTGAGGCGTGGGCGTTTGCTCCGCATACTGGATCACACCGGCCTTGTCGATGACAAACGCGGCGCGCGCGGCCACGCTGCCAAACCCGCCCAGATCGTCCAGCAGCACGCCGTAAGCGGCGGCGGTCTTCTTGTTCAGATCGCTCGCCAGCGTGATGCCGATGCGTTCCTTTTGCGCCCAGGCCTCCTGGGCGAAGGGGCTGTCCACGCTCACGGCGATGACCTTCGCATCGAGGTCCTCATAAGCCGCGATGCCGCCGGTGATGTCGCACATCTCCTGCGTGCAGACGCCGGTGAAGGCGAGCGGGAAGAAAAGCAGCACGGTGTTCGTCTTGCCGAAGTTCGCGCTGAGCTGGATATCGGTGATGGCTTCGCCCTTTTTGGATTTGAGGGTGAAGTCCGGGGCTTTCGTTCCAATGGAGAGTGCCATGCGGATGTTCCTTTCGGTTGCGGGTTTTAGAGCAAGCCGGCGATGAATTTCTCCAGCTTGACGATATCGACGGCGAATTTGCGGATGCCCTCGGCGGTTTTCTCCGTCGCCATGGCATCGTCGTTGAGCTGGTAGCGGAAGGTCTTCTCATCCAGCGAGACCTTCTGGATGTCGAGGCCCTTGGCGGCCTGCGGGTCGAGCTTGCGGGTGATCGGCTCGCGCGCGGCGGAGAGCTTGCCGAGCAGGTCGGGGCTGATGGTCAGCAGGTCGCAGCCCGCCAGCTCCGTGATTTCGCCCGTGTTGCGGAAGCTCGCGCCCATGACCTCGGTGTTGTAGCCGAACTTCTTGTAGTAATTGTAAATCGTCGTGACGGACTGCACGCCGGGGTCTTCCGCGCCCACGTAATCGCGTTTGTTGGCGGCCTTGAACCAGTCGTAAATGCGGCCCACGAACGGCGAGATCAACTGCACGCCCGCCTCGGCGCAGGCGATGGCCTGGGTGAGGGAGAAAAGCAGCGTCAGGTTGCAGCGGATGCCCTCTTTTTCCAGCACCTCGGCGGCGCGGATGCCCTCCCACGTGGAGGCGATCTTGATCAGCACGCGCTCGCGGGAAATGCCGCTTTCCTCGTACAGAGCGATCAGGCGGCGGGCCTTGTCGATGCTCCCCTGGGTGTCAAAAGAGAGGCGGGCGTCGGTCTCCGTGGAGACGCGGCCGGGGACGATGGAGAGGATCTCGCGGCCGAAGGCGACCAGCACGTGGTCGATGACGTCCTCCACCCGCGCCGCGCCGCTGAGCCCCGAAGTGCGCCGGTCGGCGAGCACCTTGTCGAGCAGGTAGCGGTATTCCGGCTTCTGCGAAGCCTGGTAAATGAGGCTCGGGTTGGTGGTGGCGTCCTGCGGATGGAACTGCCGCATCGACTCGAAATCGCCGGTGTCGGCGACGACTTTGGTGAACGTCTTGAGGAGATCGAGCTGGCTGGCGGTGGATTGCGTCATAAAATGGGTCGTCAAAGAAAGGTTGCGGAAGCCCGGTTATTTAGCGCCGCCCCCGGCAAATCACAAGGCATTTGCTCTCGGGCGCGAACCGCCGCCAAGCGTCTCGGCCGCGAGATAGAGCGCGAAAAGCGTGTTGTAGACCACGTAGCGCTTCCAGAGCCGGCGGGGCTCCGCGGCCAGGCGGAAAAGCCATTCCAGGCCCCGCTTTTGCATCCACGCGGGCGCCTGCCGCACCTGCCCCGCGTGAAAAGCGAACGCCGCGCCGACGCCAAAGTAAACGCCCGGCGGCAATTGCGCCTTGTGGCGGGCGATCCACAATTCCTGTTTCGGGCAGCCCAGCCCCACCCAGACATAGCGCGCCCCGGACGCCGCGATGGCTTCCAAAATCCGCGCGTTCTCCTCCTGCGTCCACTCGCCGAAAGGCGGCGCGTAGCTCCCGGCGATGCGGACCTCCGGGAAACGTTCCCGCAGCTTGCGGCCCAGCGTCTCCAGCAGCGGCTCCGTCCCGCCGAGCAGAAAATGAGAAACCCCGGGCTGGGCCAGCGCGTGGAGCATCAGCGTGGGGCCGTAAACGCGGTCCCGCATCCCCGCGCCCCGGCGGTTCATCGTCCAGATGAGCGGCATCCCGTCCGGCACGACCAGATCAAACCGCGCCAGCGCCGCGCCAAAGCGGGCGTCGTGCCGCGCCAGCGTCACCAGGTGCGTATTCGCGGCCGCCACCGCATGGACCCCGCCGTCCTCCGCCCACGCCCGCGTGAGCGCCACGGCCCCCGCGTAATCGGTCGCCGCCAGGGGGACGCCCAGGACGGGAACGGAGCGGCATTGGATCTGCGTATTCGGGGTTTGCATGGAGCCCATTGTCAGATAATACTGGTGATCTATGGCCGAGTCCAACCCGACCAACCCAACCAGCAAAAAGGGAGGGGTTCCAGAAGAAAAAACGGATTCTTCTGCAGCCCACAAGGCGGCTTTGTCGCAGCCTCCGTCGCTTTTGGACGACCTGTGGGAAACGGGGAAGTGGATCGCGGGCATCGTGCTGACCCTGCTGCGGCTGCTCGCGGCGTTCGGCGCATGGTGCGGCCGCAACCCGGTGGGCGGCGTGATGGCCGTGGGGATCGTGGCCACCCTGTTCTATTTCTTCGGGAACCTGCACCCCTTCGCCTATGGTTCCATTTCCGCGGCCCACTGGGCCTGGGCCGCGTGGAACCCGGAAAGCGACCAATCCTACGGGGTCATGGTCCCGTTTATCGCCCTGGCGCTCTTTTTTTATCACCGCGAGGCGCTTGCCCGCGCGCCGGGAGGCGGCTACGCCCTGGGGCTCGCGCCGCTTCTCTTTGGGATCCTGCTTTTCGTGCTCTCCTTCCGCTGCCTGAACCCCCGCATGGCATTGGCCAGCGTCCCGTTTTTGCTCTTTGGCGGCATTTGGTTCGCCTGGGGGCGGGCCGCCGCCCGGGTTATCCTCTTCCCGTGCGCGTTTCTGGTATTCATGATCCCCGTGGGAGCCATTCAACAAGCCACCGCGAATCTCCAGTTCATCATCACGGGGATGGTCGGCGCGTTTTCCCACCTCCTGGGCATCTCCATCCTGGCCGTCGGCACCACCCTGACGGCCGTTGACGGCTCCTTCAACTTCGAGATCGCCGAAGGGTGCAGCGGCATCCGTTCGCTGATGGCCATGGCGATGCTCACCGCCGTCTTCGTCCACCTTACCCAGGACCGGCTGTGGAAAAAGGTCCTCATCTTCAGCGGCTCCTTCGGGTTCGCCATCGTCGGCAACATCGGGCGCATCTTCTCCATCGTGCTTTTGGCCAAATACTACGATCCCAAGGTCGCCGCCGGGGTCTATCACGAATACTCCGGCTTCCTCTTCTTCCCCATCGCGTTCCTGGCCATGCTCTTTTTCTCGAAGCTCGTGAACCTTGATTTTCACAAGAAAACCGGGAAACCCGCTTCGCAACCCTTGAAAGAAAGCCCCGCCGCATGATCCCGCCCCTTTCCAAGCGCCTCGGGCTGCTCCTGGCGATATTGCTGTGCGGGCTGGGCAGCGTCTTCGTGTTACCCAAGACCCCGCCCGCCCCGGAACCGGGCGTGAAAATGGAGCTGCCCGACTTTATCGGCGACTGGTATGGGCAGGACGCCGCCGTCAGCAAAAGAGAGCTGGAAGTCCTCGGGAGCGAAACCCGCTTCGCGCGCAAACAATACACCAACTCCCGGGGCGACGCCGTTTACGTCTCCATCGTCTTCTCCGGCGAGGACATGAGCGCCAGCATCCACCGGCCCGAACGCTGCCTGCCCTCGCAGGGTTACACCATGGTGGACACCCGCAAACAGCGCGTGGCGCTCGACGGCAAAAAACTGACCGCCACGCGGCTGCACAACCTGCGCCCCGTCTACGACGCCTCCGGCAAGCCGCTCATCACCCGCGACGGCAAGCAACTCACCGAATACAGCCTGCTCTACTACTGGTTTTCCGGATCGTCGGAAACCACCGCCGACCACACCGCCCGCTACCTGATGGACGCCCGCGACCGGATCCTCAAGGGAACAAGCCAGCGCTGGGCCTACATCACCGTCATGGGGCGGATCACCGCGAACATCGATAAATTCGGCCGCACCGAACCCCAGACCGACGTCCTCTTGCAGGAATTCATCCGGCAACTCGTCCCCCTCATCCAAAAACCGGATGTGAAGATCCGATAAAGATTGAGTCCCACAGCTTTGCATCGGAGCCCGTTCCGCGCGATGGTGCCTCTGTGGACTTCCTGGCGACAACGATCCTGCTCTTCCTGGTCATCGACCCGATCGGGAACATCCCCATCTTCCTGGCCACGCTGCGCAGCGTACCCGAGGAGCGCCGCCTGGCCGTCACCCTGCGGGAATGCCTCCTCGGCTTCCTGATCCTCGTCCTCTTCCTCCTCTTCGGGCAGGTCTTCCTGCAAATGCTCCGCCTGTCGGAAACCTCCCTCGGCATCGCCGGAGGCATCATCCTGTTCCTGATCGCCCTGCGCATGATCTTCCCCAGCTCCGAGCCCCTCTTCGGCACCACGCCGGGAGCCGAGCCGCTCCTTTTCCCCTTGGCCGTCCCCACCATCGCGGGCCCGTCCGCCCTGGCCACCGTGCTGCTCCTCGTCTCGCACAACCCCGGCGAATTCTGGACAGTCCTGGCCGCCGTCGCCGTGTCGATGGGGATTTCGACGCTGATTTTACTCTGCTCGGGCATGCTGGCGCGGCTCGTCGGCCCGCGCGTCTTGACCGCCTCGGAACGGCTCATGGGGCTGATCCTGACGGCCGTTTCCGTGGAAATGTTCCTCCAGGGCATCCGGACCTTCGTCCTCTCGCTGCACAACTAGGGTCTGCCAGGGTCTGTTCACGCATTCCAAAAGACAGAGGAGGGGCCGCAGATTACGCAGATTCCCGGAATGACAAAAAGGGATCTTCCGCCTTTCAATCTGCGGCCCTCTGCGAAATTCGTGAACACCGCCTAAGGCCGAATCGACATAGAGAGCATCGGGAGGATCCTCTCCCTCTTGATCCGCGCTTCCTATCGCCTGGCTAAACAGCTACAATTTTCCCCCCATGATTCGCACCTCCTGCATCGAAACCGCCCCCGGCGTCTGGAAGCTCACTCTTGGCTCCGGCGAGAGGATCACCCCTTTCCAGGTTCTTTCGCGGCGCGCCGCCGTGGACCGCATGGCGATGCTCCCCAAGGCGGGGTGTTGTCCCCTCGACGCGGGGCAAATCACCACCCGCAAGACCCGGCGCGGCTTCGAGGTGCATCTCCCTCTCGCTCCGGACGAACAAATCTACGGCCTCGGCCTTCAGTTGCTTTCGTTCCGCCAAACAGGGCTGAAGAAGACACTGCGAGTCAACAGCGATCCGCGTTGCGACCTTGGCGACTCCCATGCGCCGGTGCCGTTTTATGTTACCACGGGAGGATACGGCGTTCTGGTGGATACGGCGCGTTATGCGACGTTCTATTGCGGATCGACCCAAAGACCGGCCGCGCCGCGGGAGACCGGCCCCCAACGCGGGATCGCCCTCACAACCGAGGCGCTTTACGCTGCCCGCAATTCCGCTGAATTTCGGGAGATGATCGTGGAAATCCCCGGCGCCGAAGGGGTGGATCTTTATCTTTTCGCCGGTCCCGAAATGGGGAATGCCGTCCAGCGCTACAACCTTTTTTCAGGCGGCGGGTGCGTGCCTCCACGCTGGGCCTTGGGGCCCTGGTATCGCGTCCGGGGAGATTTCAGCCAGGCTCAAATCACCGCGTTTACCCAACAGCTCCGGGAGGAAAAAATCCCGTGCGACGTTTTGGGCGTCGAGCCGGGTTGGCAGACGCACGCGTACGCTTGCTCGCATGTTTGGAGCGAGAAATTTCCCGATCCGGCGGGATTTGTGGCGAGCCTTCGAGCGGAGCATTTTCGCGTCAACCTCTGGACCCACGCCTTCACCGCCCCCTCGTCGCCGATCTACGGCGCCTTGCTGCCCCACGCCGCAAACTACACGGTCTTTGGCGGCCTCGTTCCCGACATGCTGGACGGCGAGGGCCGCAAGCTCTTCACCGAGCATTACCGCAAAACCACCGTTGTCCTGGGCGTCTCCGGTTACAAAATCGACGAATGCGACGGCTCGGACTTCATCCATTCGCCGTGGTCGTTCCCGGAGCTGAGCGAATTTCCCTCCGGCGCGGACGGGGAGCAGATGCACAGCCTCTTTGGGCTCCTTTTGCAGGATTCCGCCGCCCGGCTCTACCATTCCGAAGAACGCCGCACCTTCGGCCTCGTGCGGAATTCCCACGCCTTCGCCGCCGCCCAACCGTTCGCGTTATACAGCGACCTCTACGACCACCGGCAGTTTGTCCGCGGCATCGTGAATGCGTCGTTTTCCGGTCTCCTCTGGTGTCCCGAAGTCCGGGAATCCGCGAGCGGCGGCGAGCTGGTCCGCCGCCTGCAAACGGCCGTGGTTTCGCCCATACTCCAGATCAACGGATGGTACATCGCCAACCCTCCGTGGAAGCAGTGGGCGGTGGACGCCAACAACAACGGCGAGTTCGTTCCGGGTTGGGAAGCCTGGCAGGAACGCTGCCGCGGCATCCTGGAACTGCGGATGCGCCTTATTCCATACCTCCACGCGGCATTTTTCCGGTACTGGCGGGATGGTATCCCCCCGTTCAGGGCGCTGGTTTTCGATTATCCCTCCGAAAGCGAAAGCCGGGGGATTGACGACGAAGTCCTGATTGGGGACCGCCTCCTCGCTGCTCCGCTGATCGACGACGGCCCCCCCCGGCGTCTCTGGCTGCCGCCCGGCGCCTGGGCGGATTTTTGGACGGCGGAAATTCACGAAGGCGGGAAGTTCGTGGATTTTCCCGTGGTGGAGGGGCGATTCCCTCTCTTCGTCAAAAGCGGCAGCGTGCTTGCGCTGGCCTTCCCCACGCTTCATACGGACGATCCGCGGGCGTTTCACCTGGAGGTGTCCATTTATGGCGACGGAGCCCTTCCCGCCGCGCTCCTGGAAGAATACGCGCCGGATCGGCCATTTGACAGAAATCAGGCCAACCTGGTGCACCTGGCGTGGAATTCGCAGAAGGAAGAGCTTTCCTGCACGCGTGAAGACCCCCATTCCCGCCCTCTCTACTCCGTTTCGTCCGTCCGGTTCCCGGGCAAAGAGCAGGAACGCCTTTCCTAAGGCGTGTTCACGCATTCAAACCAGAAGAAAAGAGAAACGTTGGAAATTTTAAACAGGATTGGCAGGATTTCTAAAGATGAACGGGATTTTGCTCAGATGCCGCAACAACGCCCCTTCATCTTATCCC
>JAQTMF010000140.1 GCA_028714515.1 Chthoniobacteraceae bacterium
GGGGATGTGCTATTCCAAAATGCCGAAGGTGACAAGGGCGGCTTCCTGGCGCAGGGTGAGCACTTTGCGGAGGTCTTCGCGGGCTTGGTCGAGTTCGGCGGCGGCTTTTTTGCGGGAGGCGCGCAGGGCCTCGAGCTTGGCCTTGATGTCGGCGGGGGCGGTGCCTTCGGTTTCGAGGGCGGTTTTCAGGGCTTCGGTCTCGGGCGAGACGGCCGGGGCGGGACGGTCGCCGCCGGGGCGGGCTCCACGGTCTCCGCCGCGATCCCCTCCGCGGTTGCCGCCACGCCGTCCGCCAAAGGCGGCAAAGCGCCCGACGAGGGCTTCGCGCTGCTTGGTTTCGACTTTTTCCAGGAGCGGCTCGATGACGGACCACTCTTCGTCGGTGGCTTTCAGGGAGGTTTTCATGGTTTCGTGCATCCACTGGCGGAATTGGTCCATGCGGTCGCGGTTGGGCGCTCCCGGGGTTCCTGCAGGGGTTGCCGCTGCCGGAGCGGGGGTTGCCGGAGCGGGAGTGGCGGGGGTGGCGGGGGTGGCGGAGGGAGCCGGATCTTGGGCGAGGGCGCAGGGGACGGTGGAAACGAGCGCGAGGGCGGCGGCGAGGGATGTCCAACGATGGGTTTTCATAGGGACGATGGGCTTGGGTGATGGAGTTGGGTTGTGAAAAAGGCTGGGGAAACCGCGTCCGCGATTTCTCTCTTGTCCATTCCTAGAAAATGATTGTTAAGTTTGCATTTGGAAGAATCCGCTAAATTGTTAAGAGATGGTTAACGCCATGTCTCCCTCTACCCCCTCCCAGATTGTTCCCGGTGCTCCGTTGAAGATCCTGATCGTGGATGACGACCGGGAGTTGTGTGCGTTGATCCAGGATTATTTAAGGCCTCTTCGGTATGATGTGGTGGCGGAGCATGACGGGCGAAGCGGGGCGGAGCGGGCGCTCGCGGAGCCTTTCCACGCGGTGATTCTGGACGTGATGTTGCCTGGCATGGACGGCTTTGAGGTGCTGCGGCGGATTCGCGGCGGCTCGGATGTGCCGGTGCTGATGTTGACGGCCCGGGGGGAGGAGACGGACCGGATCGTGGGGCTGGAGATGGGGGCGGACGATTATTTGCCGAAGACGTTCTCTTCCCGCGAGTTGCTGGCGCGGCTGCGGGCGGTGACGCGCCGGCGGGGAACGCGCCCGGAGGGGGGGCAAGCGCCGGAGCCGGAATGGGCGGCGGGGCCGCTGCGGATTAACCCGGAGTCGCGGGTGGCCACGCTGGAGGGGACGCCGCTGAAGTTGACGGCGCTGGAGTTTGATTTGCTTTTGAGTCTGGCGCGCGCTTGCGGCCGGGTGAAGACGCGCGAGCGGCTGATCGAGGAGATCGGCGAACGGCTTTATGATGGGCTGGACCGCTCGATTGATGTGCATATCTGGTCGTTGCGGCGCAAGCTGGGGGATGACCCGAAGGCTCCCCGGTTTATCAGGACGGTGCGCGCCATCGGGTATATGCTGATCAACCCGGAGGCGGAGGCGTCCGCATGACGATCCGGCTGCCGCTTTCGGCGAAGATTCTGCTCTGGTTTTTTCTGAACCTGGCGGCCTTGGCGGCGGTGTTTCTGCTGGTTTTTCACACGCAGTTCCGGTTTGACGTGGGGTGGGTGGTCGCGAGCAGCGCGCGGCAGCGGGTGGAGACGTTGCGCGAGTTGATCGTGGGGGAGCTGAATACGACGCCGCCGGATGATTGGGCGGAGGTGATCGATCGTTTTAGCGATGCCTACGGGGTGCACTTTTCGCTTTTCGAGACGAATGGCAAGCATCTCATCGGCGGGGTGACGGAGCTGCCGCGGACGGTGCGCGAGCGGATGCTGGCGCTTCCGCCGATTTCGTCGGTGCTTTCGCAGCCGGGGTTTGCGCCGGGGGCGGCGAATCCGACGCGGGCGTTTTTGCGCACAGGCAGCCCGTCGCGTTACTGGCTGCTTCAGCGGACGCGGCTGGATAATCCCCGCGCGGGCGGGGCGATGCGGGTGATTTTGGTGGCGGAGGCCGATTCGCTGAGCATGGGGGGGCTGATTTTGGATCCCGCGCCGTGGCTCTGGCTGATGGGCGGGGTGGTGGTGTTTTCGGTGCTGTTTTGGCTGCCGCTGCTGCACGGGATGACGCGGGCGATTGGCCAGATGACGCACACGACCCGGCAGATTGCGGAGGGGCGCTTTGATGTGCGGGTGACGACGCGCCGGGGGGATGAGCTGGGGTTGCTGGCGGAGTCGATCAACCAGATGGCGGCGCGGCTGAACGGGCTGGTGCGGGGGCAGAAGCGCTTCCTGGGGGATATCGCGCACGAGCTTTGCTCGCCGCTGGCGCGGTTGCAGATGGTGCTGGGCATTTTGGAGCAGCGGGCGGGCGGGGAGTTGGAGGGCTATGCCGCGAGCGCGTCGGAGAAGGCGGGGCAGATCGCGGCGCTGGTGAATGAGTTGCTGGTGTTTTCGCGGGCTTCTTTTGGCGAAAACGCGGTGCGGCTGACGGCGGTGGAGGTGCGCCGCGTGGTGGAGGAGGCGGTGGGCCGGGAGGCGACGGAGGCGGTGCCGGTGGAGACGGATGTGGCGGGGGGGCTGATGGCATGCGCGGATGAGGGGTTGCTGCTGCGGGCGGTTTCGAATTTGCTGCGCAATGCGCTGCGCCACGGGGGGAGCAACGGCGCGGTGACGGTGACGGCTCGCAGGGAGGGCGCGGAGGCGGTGATCCGGGTGGCCGATTGCGGGGAGGGGGTGCCGGAGGAGGAGCTGCCGAAGCTCTTTGACGCTTTTTACCGGGTGGACGGTTCGCGGACGCGCGAGACGGGGGGGGTGGGCCTGGGGTTGACGATTGTGAAGACGTGCGTGGAGTCGTGCCGGGGAAGTGTGGCGGCGCGCAACCGGGTTCCGCATGGGCTGGAGGTGGCGATCCGGCTGCCGTTGGCGGAATAAAAGGGGGCGCGGAGAATCGGCTTCATTTCCGGCGGGGTTTCGTTCCTAATATCCGCCATCCATGGATTCCTCGATCCCAGCGCGCCCGATTGGCGTTTTCGATTCCGGCATTGGCGGGCTGACCGTCACGGCGGAGTTGCGCCGTTTGCTTCCGCACGAAACGATTTTTTATATCGGCGACACGGCTCGCGTCCCCTATGGCGGCAAGAGCCCGGCGACGATTGAGCGCTATTCGCTGGAGATTAGCGATATGTTGCTGACGGCGGGGGCGAAGATGATCGTGGTGGCTTGCAATACGGCTTCGGCGCTGGCGGTGCCGAAGTTGGAGGAGACGCTGCCGGTGCCGGTGACGGGGGTGATTCTCCCGGGGGCAAGGGCGGCGGTGGCGACGACGCGCAATGGCCGGGTGGGGGTGATCGGGACGCGGGGGACGATTCGCAGCGGGGCGTATGAACGGGCGATCCACGCGCTGGCGCCGGAGGTGCGGGTGGTGAGCCAGGCGTGCCCGATGCTGGTTCCGGCGATCGAGGAGGGGTGGCTGGAGGATGGGATTACGGACGGGATTATTGCCCGCTATCTGGAGAATTTGGCCGGGTCGGGGATTGATACGCTGGTGCTGGGGTGCACGCATTACCCGCTGGTGAAGGCGGCGCTTGCGCGGTTCCTGGGGCCGGGAATCCGGTTGGTGGATTCGGCGGAGAATTGCGCGATCGCGGTGCGGGAGCTGCTCGATGTCCACGGGATCGGCGCGCCGGATTCCGGCAAGGGGAGGCTGCGGGTGGCGTTGACGGATGCTTCCGACGGCTTTTTGCCGGTGGCGGAGAAGGCGCTGGGCCTGGAGGTGGGGGAGATTCACCTCGCCGCGGTGCAGCGGTAGTTATTCCGCTTTGGCGCGGTTTTGGAGGAGGGCCAGGAATTCCCGCAGGGCCGGGGTGCGCGGACGGTTGCGCTTGAGCAGGATGCCGATGGGACGCCGCAGGGGCGGGTCGAGCGGGATGGCGCGCAGGCTGCCGGCTTTGACTTCCGCTTCGACGGAGGCGAGGGGGACGACGGAGACGCCTTGCTCGATTTCGACGGCCCGTTTGACGGTTTCGATGTTATCGAATTCCATGGAGTGCCCCACGAGGACGCCGCTTTCGCGGAAGTGCCGGTCGACGAATTGCCGGGTGGGCAGGTCGGGGTCGAAGGCGATGAAGCGTTCTTTTTTCAAGGCGGACGGGGCGATGGTGGCGCTGCCGGCGAGCGGATGGTTGGGCGGGCAGATGACGACCATTTCGTCGTCGGTGAAGGGCTCGATGTGGATGCCTTTGCGCAGGGCGGGGTAGGCGACGAACCCCATGACGGCTTCGCCGCTCAGGACTTGCGCGTAGACTTGCGCGGAGCGTTTGTAGGCGACGTGGACTTCGACGGTGGGGTATTTTTTCTCGAAGGCTTTCAGGTAGGGGGGCAGGTCGTGGAGGCCGATGGAGTAGACGGCGGAGAGGTGCAGTTCGCCCGCGACGACGTCGGCGAGTTCGTTGAAGCGCTCGCCCAGGCTGTCGTAGATTTCCAGGATTTCTTTGGCGGCGGAGAGGAGGACGGCTCCCTCGGGCGTGACGCAGCATTGCCGCCGCCCCCGTTCCAGGAGGGTGCGCCCGAGTTTTTTTTCCAAGGAGAGAATCTGTTGACTCACCGCGCTCTGTGTCATGGAATTGAGCGCGCCCGCCTTGGAGAAACTGGCGGTTTCGACTACATCACAAAATATTTTGAGGGTCTCAATGTGCATCGGGGTATTAATCACCCTAATGGATGGAGGGCCTGCCGTCAACTATTCCCCTTTTCGCTTATGATCGCCGAGAATTTAGCCAGGGTTCGCGCCCAGATTGCGGAGGCTGCCGCCCGTTGCGGCCGTTGCGCCGAAGAAGTGACGCTTATTGCCGTGAGCAAGACGCACGGGCCGGAGGAGGTGCGGGAGGCGTTCGCGGCGGGGCAGGTTCTTTTTGGGGAGAACCGGGTGCAGGAGGCGCGGGCGAAGGCTCCGCTGCTGCCGGGGGAGCTGCGGTGGCATTTGATCGGGCATTTGCAGTCGAACAAGATCCGCCAGGCGCTGGGGGTGTTTGAGCGGATCCAGAGTGTGGATACGGTGGAGCTGGCGCGGGATGTGAACCGGGTGGCGGGGGAGTTGGGGCTGTTCCCGAAGGTGTTCCTGGAGGTGAATGTGGCGGGGGAGGGGAGCAAGTTCGGGTTCCGGCCGGAGGCGCTGCGGGCGGGGATGGAGGAGCTGCTTTCGCTGGACCGGGTGACGGTGGACGGGTTGATGACGATCCCGCCGTATGCTTCGGAGCCGGGGGATTCGCGGCGTTATTTCGCGGCGCTGCGGGAGTTGCGCGATGGGTTGGCGCGGGAGTTTGGCGCGCCGTTGCCGGAGCTTTCGATGGGGATGAGCGGGGATTTCGCGGTGGCGGTGGAGGAGGGGGCGACGTTTGTGCGGGTGGGGACGGCGCTTTTTGGGGAGCGGGTGGGGAAGACTTGGAAGCCGTCGTAGAAGAAGAGCGGGGGGGAAGTTTTCGCACGCTCGTTCGCCTGCCGGGGGCCGAAACCTGTGGCAACGCGCTGTGAATCGAATTACTGGCATCGAAACGGAATATGGCTGTCTCGTTTGTGACGAGACGCCTCAGAACGCCTCGGACTCGTGGCCTGTGCGGATCAAGAATCACTTGTTCAAGAAGGCCAAGGTGGGGGCGGTGGATCTCCATTACCGCGATTATGAGGAGCCTCCGGGCAATGGGGGGTTTCTGCGCAATGGGGGGCGGATGTATGTGGATATGGGGCATTTGGAGTATGCCTCGCCGGAGTGCCGGAGTGTGCGCGATATGGTGGCTTTTGATTTGGCGGGGGATGCTCTGGCGCAGGGGGCGATCGCGGCGCTGCGGGCGGAGTCGCGCGTTTCGCTGATCAAGAATAATGTGGACCACCTGACGGGGGCGACGTTTGGCTGCCATGAGAATTACCTGATGCGCCGGGAGTTGCAGTTTACGCCGCAGGCGCTGGGGGCGTTGCTTTCGTTTTTGGCGACGCGCCAGATTTTCACGGGCGCGGGCCGGGTGGGGCAGACGAATCCGCTTTCTTTTGAATACGAGAACCGGCAGTCGGCTCCGGTGGATTTCCAGCTTTCGCAGCGGGCGGACCACATTGTGAATGATATTTACCAGTGGGTGCAGTTTAACCGGGCGATTATCAATGCCCGGGATGAGCCGCTGGCGGATCATCACCGTTACCGCCGCCTGCATTTGCTGGTGGGGGATTCGAATATGAGCCCGTTCGCGACGGCTCTGAAGGTGGGGCTGACGTCGATGGTGCTGACGCTGCTGGAGCAGGAGTGTTTGCCGCGCGATGTGGTGTTGCGCGATGCGGTGGCGGCGACGCGCGAGGTTTCGCACGAGGGGACGGGGCATGGGCTGGTGAAGCTGGAGGATGGCCGGACGCGGGATGCGCTGGATATCCAGTTCGCGTTCCTGGCTCATGCGCAACGGACGTTCGCGGGGGCGGATCCGGAGACGGATTGGCTTCTGGAGAGCTGGCAATTCGTGCTGGAGGCGCTGGAGGGTGACCAGGAGGCGCTGATCGGCGGGGTGGACTGGATTTCGAAGCGCTGGCTGCTGGAGTTGTTCCGCGCGAATGAGCATCTTTCGTGGGATGATCCGTGGCTGCAAAGTCTGGATCTGGAGTATCACAATATCGACCCGGAGCGGGGGCTGTTTTTCTCGCTGAAGCCGGTGGGGCGGATCGCGGAGTGGAATGCGCAGGCGTTCCGCCAGGAGGCGCTTTCGACGCCGCCTGCCGATACGCGCGCTCACGGCCGGGGGATTGCGGTGGATTGGTTCCTGGAGCATCCGAGGGCGAATTACTTGATCAATTGGGATTCGCTGAGCCTGGATGGCGAGCCGCCGCTGCCGCTGCCGGATCCGTTCGAGCCGGGCGAGGCGCAGGTTCGCCGGTTTTTGGAGCGGTAGGGAGACGAGGGGCGGATCGGGCACCGGTTGGAAGTTGTGGCGCGGGGTTGTCGCCATGCGGAACGAATCTGGAGATGAGGGGTGGTTGAACCGCTGCCACCCCTCCGGGGTGAATTTCATTGCGAATCGGCCCCGGTGGTGTCGGCGCGGGGACGCGCCTCAACCACCGGCTAACGTCTGGAAACCCTCCGGGTTTCTCTCTTAATCCGCGCTTCCTCTTTTACCCGGCTAAACAGATACGGTGGATGCGGAAAAGCCCGGGGCGCTTGCGCGTTCCCCCGGGCTTTTTTTTACGCTTGTTGCCGCGCGCGTTCCCGCTATGGAGCCGGGTTCGTTTTGGGGTCTACGGTGAAGCCCCAGCGGGCTTCGACTTTCTTGCCGTGGGCTTTGCCGGTGACGATGACGGTGTAGCGGCCTTCGCCGAGTTTGCGCGGGGTTTGGAAGCTGTAGCTCTGGGTGGCCGGGTCGTATTTGGCGTTGACGGCTCCCAGGCTGCTGACGCGCATGGAGAGGGTGGCGGGATCGACGCCGCCAAAGCTGCCGACGTTGGCTTTGATGAGCGGGCGCGGGTCGGCGATGGTGGCGTTGTCGGCCGGTTCGGTGGCGAGTTTGTCGGGGGTGTATTCGGCGACGGCTTCGGGGGCGCTGGCGCCGGGCATGCCGCTAAAGCGGATGGCGCTGGCGAAGATTTGCGGTTTGCGGGTGTCGATCATGTAGCGGCCGAGGGCTTCGTTGGGGGAGCCGTGGCCGATTTTCTGCCCGTAGACGGTGAAGATGGCGTCGTAGCCCGCTTTTTTGGCCATTTCCTGGACGTGGGCGTTGTAGAAGCCGTAGGGCAGGGCGAGGACGTCGACTTTGACGCCGAGGCGCTGTTCGAGGATTTGTTTGGAGCCGGTGAGTTCGTGCCAGAGCCATGTTTCGTATTCCGGGGTGGGGGCGGCTCCGCGGCGCGGGCCTCGCAGGTCTTTGTGGGAGACGGTGTGGCCCTGGATGTCGGCTCCGGCGTCGCGCATTTCGGCGATTTGTTCCCAGGTGATGGATTCGCCGCCGGATTTGGGCCCGCCTTTGACGTAGTCGGTGTAGATGAAGAGGGTGAAGGGGTAGTTGTATTTCTGGAGGATGGGCCAGGCGGCTTCGTATTGCGATTTCCACCCGTCGTCGAGGGTGATGACGGCGCTCTTGGCGGGGATGTCTTTTTCGCCCCGCTTCCAGGCTAGCAGGTCGCGCAGGGGGATGACGGTGATGCCGTCGTCTTTGAGTTGCTGCATTTGGGCTTCGAAGTCGGCTTTGGTGATTTCGGTGTCGGGGCGGCGCACGTTGTCGACGACGCGGTGGTAGCCCAGGACGGTGACTTGGGCGTTGCGGTTGATGGCCGCGGGTGTGGCTTCGGCGGAGGTGTCTTTTTCGCCGACGGGGGCGGTTTTTTCGGGTTCCGCCGGAGCTGGCGGCGGCGGTGTTGCGCGGTGGCATCCCGAGAATGGGAACGCGAGCGCGAGGGTGCAGACGATGAGCGTGACGGCGGCTTGATGCATAAAATGGAGTTCCTCCCTAGAAGCGGGTTCGGAGGCGGCCCGGTGCTTGCGCGGGTGGGGGCCCAAGGAC
>JAQTMF010000141.1 GCA_028714515.1 Chthoniobacteraceae bacterium
CTGGAAAAACTGCCGGGCGCGCCGCTGCCCACGAAGACGGGCTGGGAACTGCTGCGCGAACGCCGCTACGGGGCGACGGAAGTGGCGTATCTGCGCCGGGCCGCGCCGGGCGTCTAGGGTCTTAGGGCCTGTTCACGAATTCACTAAAAGGAATGAGGAAACCAGGAAGCCAGGAAACAGACCCCTGACCTCTCCGCCAACTTCTCTTCTTCCTGGTTTCCTGGATTCCTCATTCATCCCTGTCTTTTCCTCATTGTCTTGAATTCGTAGAGAGGTTTATCCACGGATTCTTGCTCTGTTTTGCCCTTTCCCGTTTTCCTCATCCCTGTTTGTATGGATGCGATGGAGATTCCCCGCCTTTTGCCCGCGGCGGCACGCCTCTCTTTGGGGGTGTATCGTTCGCTGTTCCCGGTCGCATTCGCCGCGATGCTGCCGGGCTTTCTCGTGCGCATGCTGCGGCGCGGCAACTACCGGGAGAAGTTCGGGCAGCGCCTCGGCTTTTACACAAAGGCGGACCGGCAGAGGCTGGCGGCGGGCGGCTGGCTCTGGATTCACGCGGTGAGCGTCGGGGAGATGCTGATGGGCATCAAGCTGGCGCGGACGTTGCAGGCGGGCGATCCGGGCGCGAAAATCCTCCTTTCCACGACGACTTCCACGGGCTACGCGGTGGCGCGCGCGCAGATCGAGGGGAGCGGGATGGAGTTGATTTACTACCCGCTTGACCTGGCTTCCATCGTGCGGCGGGTGCTGGATCTCGTCCGGCCCGCGCAGCTCGTGATGGTGGACAAGGAGCTTTGGCCCAACATGGTGGCGGAGTGTTTCCGGCGGGGAATTCCCCTTTCGGTGGTGAACGCGCGCCTGAGCCCGAAGTCGGAACGCGGTTTCCGCCGGTGGCGGCGCTGGACGGGGCCGTTTTTCGGGATGCTGGAGCGGGTTTGCGTGCAGGAGCCGGAGGACATCGCCCGCTGGGAGACGCTGGGGGTGCGCCCGGAGGCGCTGGTCTGCACGGGGAGCCTCAAATTCGATTTCGCGGAGGGCGACTTCCCGCGCGCACGGGAATTCCGGGCGCTGCTGGCCCGCGTCGGCGTGCCCGAGGAGACGCCCATTTTGCTGGCGGGGAGCACGTTCCCCGGCGAGGAAGCGGCGCTCGGGCGCGTGACGCGCGCGTTGCGGGAGCGCTTTCCCGATCTGTTTTTGATCGTCGTGCCGCGCCACGTGGAGCGGACGCCGGAGGCGGCGGCGGATTTGCGGGGAGCGGGCTTGCAAGCGGCGTTGCGTTCGGCGCTGCCGGAGCTTCCGCCGGGGAGCCCGCGCCCGGATGCGCTGATCGTGGATACGACCGGGGAACTGCGCGACTGGTATGCGCTCGCCTCCGTTTGCTTCGTCGGCAAGAGCCTGTGCGCGCACGGGGGGCAGAACCCGGCGGAGCCGGTGCTGGCGGGCCGCCCCGTGGTGTTCGGGCCAAACATGGAAAACTTCGAGGCGCTGGTGCGCCAGTTCCTGGCCGTGGACGGGGCGGTGCGGGTGGCGGACGAGGCGGGGTTACTCCGGGAAACCGGCGCGCTGTTGGCCGATCCCGCCCGGGGCGAGGCGCTGGTGAAGGCGGCGCGCGGAGTGCTCCGGGCGCACTTGGGAGCCAACCAGCGGACGGCGGATCTGCTGCGGACGCCCGCGAGCCGATAGCGGGTGGAGACGGTAGACCGGGGGCGGCAGGCTCACGGCGCATGCGTTTCCCGATACCCTCGTTGTGGCGAGATGGTGGGGAGTGCTATGTGTGGTATTGACGGCCTGCGAACCGGAGTTGCGGGGGCCGCCCCCTGCGGGGCCGCAAGAGACGATGTGTTTCGACACGGAGCCCGTCCGGCGGGAGGTCGATTCATACAAGGAAGGGCCAAACGCGGCGTCGCGGAAGCGGATGGAGCGGGCGTTTGAGACGCTGGATTCGCGGATCAAGGGAATGGAGGTGCTGGCCCAAATGCAAACCGGGCCGGAGCGGGAGGATGCGGACCGGCGGATTGCTGACCTGAAGCGCCGCCGGGATTTGCACTGGACGCGGGCGCAGACCTTGATCGCGGAGACGACGCCGGTCCGGCGCGCGGAGGAGGTGGGGGAGCGGCGGTCCACGGGAGACGCGGAGGCGCCGTCCGCAGCCAAGCGGACGGGCCGTGTGCGGAAAGCGGCGGCGCGGCGGATGGTCCCGGCGCGGCCCGTGCAGCAGAATTTCTTTCAGCGCCTCTTCCGGTGATTACGGCGTGACGTTGATCGCGTTGCGCTGGAGGGTGACGCCGGTCTGGCGGTCGTATTCGGAGAGGGCTTTGCGGTAGTCGGCTTCGGCCCGGATGAGAGCGGCCTGGGCCTCCGTCATGGAGCGCTGGAGCTGGAGCACTTCGAAGGTGGTGGCGCTGCCCGCGGCGTGGCGTTTTTGCCCGGCCGAGAGGCTTTCCTTGGCCAGCCGCAAGGCTTCCTGGGTGGAGTCGATGCGCTGGCGCGAGGTCTCGACTTCTCCCGCCGCGTTGGCGACGTCCACGATGAGGGTTTGTTCCAGTTGCTTGAGGACGACGAGCGCCTGGGCGTCGAGCAGGCGCGCGGCTTTGAGTTTGCCTTTGGCGGTGCGGTTGCCCAGCGGCATGCTGAAGAGCGCGCCGATGCCCCAGCTTTGCGGGTTGCGCGTGTCGCCGCCGAAGAAGCGCAGGCTGTCGGCGATGTCGTGGGAGTCGAGCCCCAGGAGGTTGAGGCTGCCGATCAAGTCGAGCCGGGGGAGGGTGTCGTTGCGGGCGGTGACGATGCCGATGTGGCGGTTCTTCAGGACGACGAGGGCCTCCTGGTAATCGGGGCGGTTGCCGAGGGCCTCGCGCAGCCCGGCTTGCACATCCATGGGGCCGATGACGGCGGTGGGGGGCGGGTCGATCGCGACGCGCGTTTCGAGGAGGGTCTTGGTTTGGGAGGTGACGAGTTGCTTGAGGAAGCGCTCGTTGTTTTCGATGTTGTTCTTGGCGAGGATGACGGCTTCCTCGCGGCTGGCCGCCTCGGCCTGGGCGGTGATGACGTCCAGCTCGATCTTCACGCCGATCTCGGCGCGGGCTTCCTCCTCCTTGCAAAGCTCCAGGGCGAGGTCGCGCGAGTGCCGGGCGGCGTCGTAGTTGCGCAGGGCGCTGTAAAGCTCATTATAGACGAAGACCGTCTGGGTGACGACATCGATGATCCCCTGCTTGAACTCCCACTCGCTGATCTGCCGGTTGTTGCGGGCGACGCGCAGGGCGGCGAGGTTCACATCGGAGCCGAACCCGCGCAGCAGCGGCTGGGTGAGCCCAAACTGCGCGCCGGAGGTGTAGCGGCTGTAGCGGCTGGCGGTGCCGGTGAGCCCGATGTTGTATTCCGTGCCGTAGATGCTGGTGCCGCCGATCCAGGTGCTGGCGCCGCCGCCTTGCACTTCGTCGCCGGAGGAGGTGACGGAACTGTGCGAGGCGCTGAAGTTGAGCGAGGGATCGAACGTCCCGAGTTCGGCGGTGATCCGGGCGTCGGCGATGTCGGGATCGAATGCGCCGACTTTGATGGCGAGGTTGTTCTCGATGGCGAGCTGGATGGCTTTGCGCAGCGTGAGGCGCAGGACGGGATCGGCGGCTTTTTCGCGCGGTACGGCGGCGGCCGGAGTCGCGGCCGGGGTGGCCGCCCAGGCGGCGGATACGGCGCAAAAGGCGCAAAAAAGAGGACAAAGGAAACGGGGGAAAAACATGGCCCCTATGCCCGTAAGGCAAACGGGCTCGGGAATCAAGCATGGTGCTTCGTTGACAGAAAGAAATCCCCCGCCTACCTTTCCCCTCCCCTATGTCCGCCATCGCCTCCCAGCCTCATTCTTCCGGTGCCCGGACTTTTGTGGTGGCGATGGCGCTGCTGGGCGTGGTCGCCGTGGGGGAGACGGGGGTGCTCGTATGGCAACTCTTCGGCCGCACGTCCCCTGTTGCCACGGTTCCGGCGTCCGCTGTCCCGGGCCAGGTCGTTGCGACGCCCAAACCGCCAGACAAGACGCAGGAGGAGGCCGCGGCCGCCGAAAAATCGCTGATCGCCAGCCTTCCCAAACCGACCCCGACGCCCGCTCCCACGCCCCAGCCCACCCCGGCGCGGCCGGTGGTGACGCCGCAATCCCAGGTGGCCGAGTTGATCGGCATGGCCAAGGAACTGCGCGACCGGGGGGACACCGGCACGGCCATGACGCGGCTGCGCCAGGCGCAAGGGATTTTCTCCAACTACGCCCCGATCATTTCGGAAATGGCGATCACGTATGAGAAGATGGGCCTCACGGACAAGGCCATCGAACAGTGGCGCAGGATTTACCAGATGGGCGAACGGGCGGGGATTTACTACGCCGCCGCCGAGGCGAAGCTGCGCGCGCTCCAGTTGCCCGATGCGGCATCCGAGGGAACGGCCGCTTCCGCCACTTCCGGGACAGCGTCGGGAGGGCTCACGCCCGACACGGCGGCGGACGCGGCGGTGGTCTTTTCGCTCGGGAAGGTCGGCACCACCGACGATACCGGGACCACCCAGCCCGCGCGGCGTTTGAAGCTGGCGGTGCCCATCCTGGCGCGGTCCGGCAGCCACGTGGACCCGCGCGACGTGGTCATCCAGGTCTTCTTTTACGAGATGCTGCGCGACGGCACGGTGGTGGAAACCAACGCGAACGTCACATCCTCCTGGGCGCGGCGGATGAACCCCGAAGGGGAGGTGCAGCCGGTGGACTGGTCCACCTCCGCGCCCGAAACGCTGGAAGTGACCTACGCCCAGCCGGAGTTCGATCCCAAAGACCCCCGTCCGCGCGAACGGCGGAATTATTTTGGCTATAGCGTGCGCGTCTACTATAAGGGGGTCTTGAACGCGAAGCTCGCCGACCCGGCGCGGCTTCTGGGCCAGTTTATTCCACCCGCCGCACTTCCCTCCACCGATCTTCCCCAATGAAAATTCTGATTGTTGATGACGATGCCGCCGTCTTGCAAGCATTGACGGACCTTTTGAAAGATAGCGCCCATGAAGTCGCGACCTGCCAGAGCGGCGACGCGGCGCTGGAAAGCGCGACGGCGATGCAATGGGTAAACCTGCTCATCACGGACGTGGTGATGGACCCCATGGATGGGTTCACCTTGCGGCAGAAGCTGCTGGAGCGTTTCCCGGCGATGAAGACCGTGTTTGTCTCCGGCTATGATTTGAGCGAATACAGCGCCCAGACCGCCGGGTGTGACGTCCTGGCGAAGCCTTTCGGGGGGCACGAAATTTTGGAGGTGGTGGCCCGGGTGGCCGCGGCATTGCCCAAAGTCGTGGCGCGTCCCATGGCAAAGCCCACGGCGGTTGCGGTGCCCACAGTGGTTGCAACGCCCACAGCGGTTGCGACGCCCGTTGCCGTTGCGGTGCCCACGGCGGTTGCGGTGCCCACGGCGGTTGCGGTGCCCACAGCGGTTGCGGTGCCCATTGCGGTTGCGACGCCCGTTGCCGTCGCGACGCCCATAGCGGCTGCGGTGCCCACAGCGGTTGCGACGCCCACGGCGGTTGCGGTGCCCACAGCGGTTGCGACGCCCACAGTGGTTGCGACGCCCACAGTGGTTGCGACGCCCACAGTGGTTGCGACGCCCACGGCGGTTGCGGTGCCCACAGCGGTTGCAACTCCCGTTCCAGTTCCAGTTCCGGTTCGCGCGGTCGCGGCGAAGGGGGACGATGCCGGGGATGGGGTACCCTCGAAGGTGGGGAATTACATGATCGTGCGGAGAATTGGAACGGCGGAATGGGGACCGATTTATCTGGCCACCCAGACGTCAATGGCCCGTCCCGTGGCCATGGAGATTCTCTCGGAGAAGGCCGGGAACGCCGACGCCAAAGCGCGCTTCCTCGCCGTGACGCGAGCCAAGGCCGCCGTCAAGCATCCGGCCATCATTTCGGTTTACGAAGCGGGCGAGGAGGACGGGTGCGTCTATTATACCAGCGAGTATGTGGACGGCCGGAACCTCGCGGAAATGAAAGCCCGGGGCGAGCGCCTCGATGACAAGCAGGCGTTGATCATTGCCAAGGCGGCGGCGGAGGGGATGCTCTATTTGCAGGAACATGCCATCCCGTGCGCCCCGCTGGAGGCCCGCCGCGTTTTCTTCGACAAAAACCAGGAGGCGCATCTGGGCAACCAGGCGGTTCTCCCGGGAGAAGGGCGTGAGAATTTCGCCAAAGACGCCGCGGCGCTTGCCGATGCGATCACGGCCCTGCTGCCGGAAGGGGGGGCCTCCAACGCGGGGCTCCAGAAGTTGTTCGCGCGGATGAAGCTGGACGAGGCGATGGGCGGTTTCGCCGGTTGGAGCGCGCTGCTCGCGGCGGTCCGCGAACTCGCGCCAAAGGTGATTCCCGCCGACGCGGTGAAGATCACGGCGCAGGAGCAGGCCGCCATCCGGGCGGTGGAGAAGATGAAGCGGGAGCAGCGGCGCTCCATGATCGTCTCGGTGGTGAGTTGCGTGGTCGGCTTCGCGATCGTCGGCGTCTTCATCTATTACAAACTCTTCTACAGCAACGAACGGAATTTGACCCAGATGGTGCAGATCCCGGCGGGCGAGTTCATCTTCCAGAACGGCCAGAAGGCGACGACCGGCGCGTTCTGGATCGACAAATACGAAGTGACCATCGGCCAGTACCAGCGGTTCCTGGATGCGCTGGAGCGCGACCCGGCCAAGGCGAAAGATTACGATTCGCCCGACCAGCCCAAGGCGAAGACCAACCACATTCCCAACAACAACAAGTCCGAATGGAATACCTGGTTTGGCCGCGCGCGGATTGGCAAACCCGCCCAGCTGAAGCCGATCGACCTGAACTGCCCGATCTTCAATGTCGATTACTGGGACGCCTTTGCCTATGCCAAGTGGGCGGGCAAACGCCTCCCGACGGAGAAGGAATGGGAGAAGGCCGCGCGCGGCACCGACGGGCGGCTTTATCCGTGGGGGAACGAGTTTATCGCGAAAAACGCGAACCTGGGCAAGGATTGCCCCCCGCCCAGGGAGATCGATGCCAACACCAAGGGAACGGTGGACGGCTATTTCTGGTGGAACCCGGTGGACCGGGTGAAGGGGGATTGCAGCCCCTACGGCGTGGTCGGGATGCTCGGCAACATGGCGGAGTGGACGGCGACGTGGGACCCGAAGGACAATTGCCCGGTGATTCGCGGCGGTTCGTTCCATACTCCCGAGGCCACCTTGCTGAACCGGGTGTCGAATGTGTTCCCGGTCACGTGGCTGGAGTTCGTCGGCTTCCGTTGCGTTTCCGATACGCCGCCGCAGAAGAAATAGGGAGACGAGGGGAAGGGGAGGTGCCTTTTCGGCAAGATTTTCCAAAGAAACGCACCAAATGGGAAAAAACTGCTGGCGCGGCGCGGATTTGGGCGTATCTACGAAGACTCCCATGCGTCGTTATCTGCTCCCCCTGTTCGCCGTTCTCCTCGGTTTAGTCCAACCGCTCCATGCCCAGCTCCAGGTGAGCATGGAAATCAAGCGGCACTTCCTCATGGTGTATGAGCCGATCATGGCCACCGTGACGGTGAAAAACCTCGCCGGGCGCGATGTGACATTGGCCGACTCGGCCACGCAAAGCTGGTTCGGGTTTCAAATCAACCGGGCCGACGGCCAGCTTGTGCCGCCGCTGGACCCGAACTACCGGCTTTCCCCGCTGACCGTTCCCGCGGGGCAGACCATCCGGCGGACGTTGATGTTGAACACCCTCTTCCCCATTCACGAACTGGGGCTCTACCGCATCCGGGCGACGATTTATTATTCGGCGATGGACAAGTATTTCCAGTCGGCACTGAGCAACGTGGAACTGAGCGAAGGCAAGACGATCTGGCAACAGACGGTCGGCGTCCCCGACGGCGTGGAGGGGGCGGGCGGAACACGCCGGCTCTCGCTGCTCTCCTTCCGGCAGGCGGACTACACGTATCTCTACGTGCGCGTGGAGGATGTGGACGGCGGCGTGGTATACGCGGCAACGTCGCTCGGGCGCGTGATCGCAGGGTTGGATCCCGACGCGCAGGTGGATCAGCAAAACAATCTCCACGTGCTGCAAGTGGGCGGGGCCAAGACCTACGTCTATTCCTGCATCGGCCTGAATGGCGAGGTATTGGCGCGGGACACGTATTTTTCCGCCAAAGTACGGCCTGCCCTGCGCCGCGATGCGGCGGGGAGGGTGACGGTATACGGCGGCCAACTGCAAGCGCCGGACCCTGCCCCGGGCTCGGGTAAAGCCGCCAACAAACTCTCCGACCGCCCCGTTCCGCTGCCCAAGGATTAAGGCAGGACGGGGAATCGCTCGCTTCTCGGTCGCTTCTTGTTCCCAAGCTCCAGCTTGGGAACACACTTGTCTTCGAGGCTCCAGCCTCGTAAGCGTGGCTGCCTGCTTGCCTTCCTTTTATTTCGCACGTTTCCCCACCCCCTGCCCGAAGAACCCACCGGAATATGGGCGTTTCGCTTCTTGTTCCCAAGCTCCAGCTTGGGAACACACTTGTCTTCGAGGCTAG
>JAQTMF010000142.1 GCA_028714515.1 Chthoniobacteraceae bacterium
GCCATTGACGAAGCCCACTGTATCAGCGAATGGGGGCACGATTTCCGGCCCGAATACCGGCAACTTTCCTCGCTGCGCGATCATTTCCCCGGCGTGCCGATCCTGGCGCTGACGGCCACGGCGACGGAGCGGGTCCGCGAGGACATCGTGCGGCAGTTGCGCCTGGACGACGCCCGGCCTTACGTGGCGAGCTTCAACCGCCCCAACCTGACCTACCGGGTCATCCCCAAGAGCCAGCCCTACCGGCAGGTGCTCGACTTTGTGCGCCAGCGGCCCGGGGAAAGCGGGATTGTCTATTGCTTCAGCCGGAAAGCGGCGGAGAGCGTAGCGGCGCGGCTCAACGAAGACGGGATCAAGGCCCTGCCTTACCACGCCGGGCTGACGCCCAAGGAGCGCGACCGCAACCAGGAACGCTTTTTGCGCGACGAAGTGCGGGTGATCGCCGCGACCATCGCCTTTGGCATGGGGATCAACAAGCCGAACGTGCGCTACGTGATCCACTACGACTTACCCAAGAATATCGAGGGGTACTACCAGGAAACCGGCCGGGCCGGGCGCGACGGCCTGCCGAGCGAATGCCTGCTCCTCTTCAGCGCTGCCGACGTGGTGAAGCAGAACGGGTTCATCGACGAGAAGACCGATGCGCAGGAGCAGCAAATCGCCCGCGAGCAACTGCGGCAGATGGTGCATTACGCGGAGTCCCCGGAGTGCCGCCGCGCCGTGTTGCTGCGTTACTTTGGCGAGGAATGGGAGCGCGTGCCGTGCGGCGGCTGCGACAATTGCCTGAGCCCGCGCGAGACGTTCGACGGCACGCTGGCGACGCAGAAGTTTCTCTCGTGCGTCTACCGCGTCTGGCAGAAAACCGGCTTCGGCTTTGGGATGAACCACGTGATCGATGTGCTGTGCGGGGCGCAGACGGAGCTGATCCGCAAGTGGGGGCACGACGCCGTCTCCACCTACGGCATCGGCAAGGACGTTAAAAAAGCGCAATGGCAGGCCATCGGCCGCGAGTTGATCCGGCTGGGGTATCTGCGGCAGACGAGCGGGAAATACTCCGTGGTCGAGTTGACGCCCGAGGGGAGCGCCGTCCTCAAGGAGCGCCGCCCGGTGACGCTCACGCAGCAGCTCGCCGCGCCCACGCGCGAAAAGCAGAAGCGCAGCGGCGACATTCCGTGCGACGAGGCGCTCTTCGAGCGGTTGCGAGCCTTGCGCCGCCGCATCGCCGACGAACACGACGTGGCCGCCTACATTATTTTCTCCGACGTGGCCTTGCGCGAAATGGCCAACCGCTACCCGGCCAACCGCGAGGAGTTCGCGCGCATTTCCGGCGTCGGCAAGCAGAAGCTCGACCAATACGCCGAGCCGTTCCTCGACGAGATCGCCGCGTATTTGCGGACGTATCCCCGCCAGGTTTTCGCGGACTCCTTCACGGTGCCCGAGGCTCCGGCCCCGGCTTCCAAAAAAGAGCGGGTGCGCAAGGAGTTGAGCGAGACGGTGCGGGAGACGCTGCGCCTGCTGCGCGCCGGGACGGCGGTGGAGGAGATCGCGCGGCTTCGCGAGCTGACGCCCGGCACGATTTACGGGCACCTGGCGACGGCGGCCGAGCAAGGGGAGCCGTTGCGGGCGGAGGCGTTCTTCGGCGAAGAAGAGCGGAGGGAAATGCGAGCGGCGCTGGAGAAAGCCGAGGGCGTTCTCAGCACGGCCCGGGAGTTCCTGGGCGGCAAGGTGGAATACGGTCCCCTGCGGCTCTACTGGGCGCTGCGCGAACAGGGGTGAGGCGGTCGCCCGCCGCGTCTTTTACGCGCCGGGCTCGACCCATTTGCCGTGTTCGCGGATCAGGTCCACCAGGCGGTCCACGGCCTCGGCTTGCGGGAGGTTGAATTTCACCGGCGTCTTGCCGACGTAAAGATTGATCTTCCCCGGCGCGCCGCCGACGTAGCCGAAATCGGCGTCGGCCATCTCGCCCGGGCCGTTGACGATGCACCCCATGACGGCGATTTTGACGCCTTTGAGGTGCCCGGTGGCGGCCTTGATGCGGGAGGCCGTTTCCTGGATGTCGTAGAGGGTGCGCCCGCACGAGGGGCACATGATGTATTCGGGCTTGGTGACGCGGCACCCGGCGGCTTGCAGGATGGCGTAGGCGACGGGGATTTCGCGCACGCTCTCCTCGGTCAGCGAGACGCGGATGGTGTCGCCCAGGCCGTCGCACAGCAGCGAGCCGATGCCGATGGCGCTCTTGATCCGGCCGTCCTCGCCGTCGCCCGCCTCGGTGACGCCGAGGTGGAGCGGGTAGTTCCAGTCCGGGCCCTGGGCGTCGAGCCGCGCGGCCAGCAGCCGGTAGGCTTCGATCATGACTTTGACGTTGCTCGCTTTCATCGAGAAAACGAGGGCGTGATAGCCGAGGCCGCGGGCGATTTGCGCGAATTCGAGGGCGCTCTCCACCATGCCCAGCGGCGAATCGCCATAGCGGTTCATGATCCGGTCGCTTAAAGACCCGTGGTTGGTGCCGATGCGCATGGCCACGCCGCGCTCCTTGCAGAATTGGACCAGCGGGGAAAAGCGTTCGCGGATGCGGTCCAGCTCGGCGGCGTATTCGGCGTCGGTGTAATCGACGACCTTGAATTTTTTGCTGTCGGCGTAGTTGCCGGGGTTGATGCGGATTTTCTCGACCCACTTGGCGGCTTCCAGGGCGGCCTCGGGCTTGAAATGGATGTCGGCGACGAGGGGGATGCCGCAGCCGCGCGCGCGCAGGCCGGCGGCGATGTGCTGCAAATTGGCGGCGTCCTTGACGGTGGGGGCGGTGATGCGGACGATCTCGCACCCGGCCTCCGCGAGGTCGAGCGTCTGCCGGATGCACGTCGCGGTGTCCATGGTGTCGCAGGTGAGCATCGACTGAACCCGCACGGGATTCGTTCCGCCGATGCCGACGTTGCCGACCCGGACTTCGCGGGTCGCGCGCCGCTGGAAAGTAGAGGACGAGAGCATGCTACCCGCGAGCTTACGCGGATTTCGCGGATTGGGAAGGACAGGATTGGCTTACGCAAAGGCGCAAGGAGAAAATGAACTTGATGTGCTCGCAAATGCGTCGTAAATTAGACGCATTATAGCGACCTATGACGACATTAACGCCAACTCAAGCCCGCGTGAACCTCTCCGCCTTGCTTTCCCGCGCCTTAAAAGGCGAGGACATCGGCATCCTTCACCAAGGCAAAATCATCGCGCTCCGGCAGGTTAATGTGACCTCGACGGATTACGTTGAAGCCGAATATGGCCTTTCTACGGAGGAATGGGGCCGTGTAACCAGCAAGCTCCATGAAAAAGGCAAAAAAGCCCGCGCAACCGGCAAAGCCAAGCGTTTCACCGGCAACATCGAAGACGCCCTTCACGGCTGACCTTGATCCCGATTTCCTCGATCGCCTCCGTGCCTTAACGCCGGAGGGGCGAAAAGCGATGGGGCAAATCATCCAGCGCGTCTGCGATGATTTTGGCGCACCTCACGAGCACAGGGGACTCGGCATCCGCGACTTGGGCAATGGCTTCTACGAATGCCGCAAAGGGCTGAAAACCCGTCTGATCTTCGAGCGAATCGGCCAGAAGGCGCTCTACTTCCATGCCGTCGGCAGCCATGACGAGATAAGGCGGTTTCTCAAGGGGCACAAGTGAAGAATTCTCCCGCGAGGAGAAATTGGCGGTGGGGGCGGCTCACTACGCGGATTGGGAAGGAAGCGTCTCCAACACCGCTTGCGCGGCCTCTTCCGCCGTGACCGCCTCCATGCAGCGAAAGTCCAGCGGGCATTCGCGCAGGAAGCACGGGCTGCATTCCACCTGGTGACGCAGGACGCGGTGGCCGGGGCCCAGCGGGGCGGTCAGTTGCGGCTCCGTGGAGCCGAAGACGGCGACGACGGGCACGCCGAGGGCGGCCGCGAGGTGCATGGTGCCGGTGTCGTTGGTGAGCAGGCACGCGCATTCGGAAATGCGATCCATCAACTCGGCCAGACTGGTCTTGCCGATGAGGTTCGTGTGGCTGCCGGTGAGCTGGCCCGCGATCGCGTCGCCAATCGGCGCATCGCCTCCCACGCCAAAGAGCACCCATTCGCAGTCCACTTTCGCGGAGACGGCGTTGGCGGCTTGGGCGAAGCGCTCCGGCATCCAGCGTTTGGCGGGGCCGTATTCCGCGCCGGGGCAGAGGCCGATTTTGAGGGGCTTCGCGGGATCGGCGGGCCGGGCCGGGCGGGGGAAGAAGTCGGACAAGCCGGGGGCGCCGATGTCGGCTCCGAGCCATTCGGCCAGTTCCAGGTAGTGGTAGACCTGGTGGCGGGCGGGGTGCGGCGGTTCGTTTTTCTTGCGCTTTTTGCCCCTGAACGCGGCGGTGAGAAGCCAGCTCCGCCCTTTGGCGGCATACCCGAAGCGCCGGGGGATGCCCGCGAGCCACGGTTCCAGCGCGGAGCGGATGGAGTTGGGCAGGATGACGGCGGCTTCGAACCGTCCCGCGCGCAGTTTGCGGGCGACGGAGAATACCGAGTCGTCCGGCTCGATGCAGAGGACTTCGTCCACTTCCGGGATGCGCCGCCAGTAGTCGGCGAGCTTGGCTTTGACCAGCACGGTGACGTGCGCGTCGGGCCGCCCGCGTTTGACGGCCTGCACGGCCGGGGTGGTCATGACGGCGTCTCCGAGCCAGTTGCTGGAGCGCACGACGATGCGGAACGGCTTCAACTGCGCGGCGTCGAAGCCCGCGGGCAGCGCGATGCCCCGTTTGTAGCTGCCCAGGAGGAAGTTCGGCTTCGGGGTTTTCCAGCGGTTGTGGACCCAGAACCAATCTTCCGGGGCGCGCCGGATTTGCGCTTCCAGGACGCGGTTGATCTCGGCGGTGAGCTGGGCCGGGTTGCGCGTGGCGGGGAGGTCGGGCTTTTCGATGACCATGCGCCAGTAGCCGGGCGATTCGGTGAAGACGGCGGCGAGCAGCAGGCTGGCCCCGGTGCGCAGGGAAAGGGTGGCGGCCAGCGGCGAGGTGGAGGCGAGGCGGCCGAACAGCGGACACCAGACCCCGGCGTTGCCCGCGTGCTGGTCAACGAGCACCCCCACGAGCGCCCCTTCGCGCAACAGGGCCACGGCGCGGTTGAAGCCTTCCTTGCGCGCCATCGGTTCCATGCCGAGCCGGGCGCGCGAGGCGCGGACATGGGCGTCGATATAGGGGTTGGAGAGGGATTGGAAGACGGTGCCGGTTTTGCCGGGGTAGATGAGGGGGGTGATCTGGGCGAGCGCTTCCCAGTTGCCCAGGTGGCTCAGGATGCCGATGGCTCCCACCGGGTTCTTCGCGACTTCCAGGAGCAGTTCCGCTCCTTCCACGTGGACATGCTTGCGGATGGCCTCCTGGGACATGGTGGCCCCTTTGACGGAGGAGAAGAAGTTGGCCCCGAGCTGGATGAAGTGCCGCCGGGCGAGCCGCCGGAGTTCTTGTGGCGATTTTTCGTCGCCAAAGGCGAGGGTCAGATTTTCGAGCACCAGCCGCCGGTAGCTGCCGAGCGTCCAGTAGGTCAGGCCGCCGAGCATGGCTCCGAAGCGGTAGACAAAGCCCAGCGGGAGCGCCGCGATGAGCCGGCAAAGGTTGAGGTAGAAAAAATAGACGAAGCGATCCATTGAGAGGGGGCTACTGTGAGCGAGGGAGGCGGGGAAAGACAATCCCGTTTATTCCCGGGGCTGTTTCCAATACATCGCCTTGATGGCGTGTTCGTCCAGGAGGTTGGCCTGGATGCCGCCCAGGCGCGTGCTGTCGTAGAACTGGATGCCGACGTAGTAGTACAGCGGGCAGACGGGGGCGTCCCGGGAGATGAGCAGGCGCTCGGCCTTGGCGAAAATCTCGAACCGGCGGGCGGGATCCGGCTCGCGGGCGGCGTCGGCGAGGAGGGCGTCGTAGGCGGGGTTGCTCCAGCCGGTGCGGTTGTTGCCGTCGCCGGTGGCGAAGCAGCCCAGGAAGGTGTTGGGGTCGTTGTAGTCGCCCACCCACGTGGCGCGGCAGAGGTCGTAGTCGAGGCTGCTCATGGAGTGCAGGTAGACTTTCCATTCCTGGCGCTGGAGGTCGATGGGGACGCCCAGTTCGCGCTGCACCATGGCCTGGATCTCGATGGCGAGCCCTTCGTTGAGTTCCCCTTCGCTGTAGAGGTAGCTGATGCGGGGGAACCCTTTCCCGTCCGGGTAGCCTGCCTCGGCCAGCAGGCGGCGGGCTTCCGAGGGATCGCGCTTCAGGCCGGGGGGCGGTTCGTAGCCGCCCGCGCCGGGAGGCGTGAAGCTGTGGGCGGGGAGTTCGCCCGCTCGCGTGATTTTGTCCACGAGGAGCTGTTTATCGAGGACGAGGGCGAAGGCGCGGCGCACGCGGGATCGTTGAAGGGCGGGCGGGTGCAGTTGAAGCGCAGGAAGTAGATGCCGAGGAAGGGGGCGGCGTGGAAGTCGGGGCGGTTTTTGAGTTCGTCCAGGAGCTGGTTGGGGACGAGGCCTTTGTCCAGGATCAGGTCGGCCTGGCCCGCGGCGTAGAAGTTGAACGCGGTGTTGGCCTTGCTGATGGGCAGGATGTCCACGGTTTGCATGGCGACATGGGCGCGGTTCCAGTAATGGGGGTTTTTCACCAGCCGGATGCGGTCGTTGATGCGCCACTCGGCGAGGGAATACGCGCCGTTGCCGACGAGGCGGCCGGGCTTGGTCCAGTCGTCGCCAAAGCGGGCCACGGTCTCAAGCGGGACCGGCAGGAGCGTGGTGAAAGCGCAGAGATCGAGGAAGTAGGGGGTGGGATTTTCGAGGGTGACCTCCAGGGTGGCGGGGTCGATGACCCGGACGCCGACTTGGTTGAAGTCGGTCAGCTTGCCTTCGTTGAACGCCCGCCCGTTGCGGATGTGGTAGAGCTGGGAGGCGTATTCGGAGCCGGTTTCGGGAGCCAGGACGCGCCGCCAGGAGCGCAGGAAGTCGTCCGCCGTGACGGGGCGGCCGTCGCTCCACCGGGCGTCGGAGCGCAGGTGGAAGGTGTAGACGCGGCTGTCGGCCGATAGATCCCAGCGTTCGGCGACGCCGGGGATCGGTTTCCCCTCGGCGCTGAAGGAGGTCAGCCCTTCAAAGAGGGCGTTGGTCACGCGGCCCTCGGGCTGGCCGGTGATGAGGGCGGGGTCGAGCGTCTCCGGTTCCGCGCCGTTGAGCACGACGAGGTCGGCCCGGCGGGTGGAGGCTCCGCAACCGGCCAGGAAGAGGCACAAGAGGAGGGCCAGGCAGGGCAGCCGCTTGAAGGCAAGGACTCCCCAAAGGGGGGCGGGCCGGCTTGGAATTTGGAGCGCTTTCAACGTCACCCCGCGTACTCGCATGGTTCCGCCGATTTTTCGAGCCGTTTTTTGGCCGCTTCGCCGGGGCGGCGATGCGGCGGCGCTTTTCCGGGCCCTATTTCGCCGGGGTGGCCGCGGGAGCTTCGGGCGAGGCGGCAGGAGAAGCCGCGGGAGTCGCGGTTGCCGCCGGGGATTCCGCCGCGGGCGTGGCCGAAGCGGCCGGAGTGGCGGCGGCCGAGGGAGCCGGTTTGCTGGCGAGCTTGGCCTGCACGGAACTGAGCGCGCTGGCCTTGTTGGTGTAAAGCACGGAGAGGGTGAGGCTGAGAACGAAGAAGAGCGCGCCGATGATGCGGGTGGCCTTGGCGAGCACGTTGGTGGTGTCCGCGCCGAAGAGATTTTCCGTCATGCCTCCGCCGAACGCCGCGCCAAGCCCTTCGTTCTTGGGCCGCTGCATGAGCGTCAGGAGAATGAGCAGAAGGCAGACAAGAATGTCGATGACCAGGATGAAATTGATGAAAAACGAAAGCATGAAGGGTGTGGAATATGGCGAAGGGACGGGGGTTTGTAAAGGCCCTTCAGAGGAAAAGGTCGTGCTCCTACTTCGCCGCGTTGAGTTCGGCGAGGACTTCCGGGTCGCGGACATCGGCCCAGTCGCCCCGCAGTTCGTAGGCCTGGACGCACTTGCCGCTCAAGGCGAGGGCGCGGATGGCGTCCGTCAGCTCGTATTCGCCGCGCGGGCTGCGCTCCAGCTTGGCGGTGAAGTCGAAGATGCTGGGGCGGAAGGTGTAGACGCCCGCGTTGTACCACGGGCTGGTCGGTTCGCCCGGCTTCGGTTTTTCGCGCAGGTCGGTCAGTTCAAAGCGTTCGTTGACGAAGACCGCGCCGCCCTTGCTTACGTCCTCGTTGCGCTTGACGCTGATGAGGGCCTCGGCTCCGTCGAGGCTGACGAGGCGGCGGTAGTTCGCCGGGTCCACGAGGATGTCGCCGTAGCTCAAGACGAACGGGTCGGTTCCCGCGAAGGCCTTGCCCAGTTCCACGACGCGGCCCGTGCCGTCCTGGACGACTTGCGTGGCGTAGGTGATGCGGACGCCGAATGGGCTCCCGTCGCCAAAGAATTCCGTGACGACTTCCTTGCGGTAGCCGACGACGATCAGGATATCGGTGATCCCGGCTGCGGCGAGCCCCTCGACGATGTGCTGGAGGATCGGCTTGCCC
>JAQTMF010000143.1 GCA_028714515.1 Chthoniobacteraceae bacterium
GGACCTTCACCTGGGAGAGGGCGCGGGACATGGCCTCGGCTGCCTTGAGTTCGCCGCCGTAGGTGTCCATGTCGAGCACGACGGCCCGCGCGTTGTCCTTCTCGGCTTCCTTGAGGGCCCGGCGCAGAAAGAAGAAGCGAGCCTGGGAGATATCCCCCCGGATGGGAATGACGACAACATCCCCCGCCCCGGCCGCGCCGGTCCAGGCTCCCGCCAATAGCACCCCCGCCAACAGCACACGCAGCAACGCTTTCATAGGCTGGCGACACTCTCTCCATTTTCGCTCCGGCGCACAAGCCGATTCGGCGGGCGGTCTTGTCTTGCGTTCCCGGGCGGGAGATGGAAAAAGGGGGGCCTTATGAAATCCCTCCCTCTCGTTCTCATCCTGGCCGTTTTCACCCTCTCCGCCTGCGCCTCGCACCGGTGCTGCGGCGGCACCGGCACGGGCTGCGGTAGCGGTGGCTCCTCCCACGTGTGCTGCGGCCCCAAGGTCGTCAAAACCCCCGCGAAAACCCGGTAATTACCCGGTAAGCCATATTCTTTTTCAATCTGATCTTGAATTGCTTACGAAAAGGTGGAAAAAATTGCCGCCTCTATGAAACACATATTCCTCGCCGCGGTTTTTGCCGTCGCTACCCTCACCGCCTGCTCGCACAAGCCCGCTCCTACCGTTGTGGACACGAAGGTCGTCAAGACCGTCAAGAAGGCCAAGTAGTCTTCTTTGTGCCACGCAGTGCGTGGTGAACACTTAAGAACGAGAGCTGCGCTCCTTCGGGAGCCAGCTCTCGTTCTTTTTTTGCCCTTTCCCCCAAACGCGATCGACAGGTGCGGGAATCGCGCTCTATTCCTCGACTATCATGTCCGCTTTTGCTCACGATTTTCCTTTCGACCCGACCTACGGCTACGATCTTGACGCGCTTCTTCAGCTCCAGGCTCCCGAGGGTCCCTCGGATCTGGCCGATTTCTGGCGCGCAACGTATCGCGAAGCCCGCGCCGTTCCCCTTAACTTGAGCGTTCGCCCGCTCCCCTCCCCGCATCCCGGGACGGATCTTTTCGAGGTTCACTACGACTCCCTGGGCGGACGGCGGATCGGCGCGTGGATCACTGTTCCCCACGGGCAGAGGTTACAGCGCGGGATGGTGGTGGGCCACGGTTACGGCGGACGCGAGTGCCCCGATTTCGATCTCCCCGGGCCGGAATGCGTGGCGATCTTCCCTTGCGCGCGCGGTTTTCACCTTTCCCAGGGGGACGGTCTTCCCAACGACGCGGCGCGGCATGTCATCACGGGGATCGCCTCGCGCGAGACTTACATTCACCGGGGATGCGTGGCGGATTACTGGGGCGCGGCCTCGGCCCTGCTCTCGCTCTACCCGGAGGCGGCCGGTTCGCTCCACTATATGGGCACCAGCTTCGGCGGGGGCATCGGCGCGATGACGCTTGCCTGGGATGAGCGGTTCGTCTCCGGCTATCTCTGCGTGCCCAGCTTCGGCAATCACCCGCTGCGCGTGCAATGCCCGTGCGCGGGCAGCGGCGAGGCGGTGCGCCAATACGTTCAACAACACCCGGAAACCCTGGAAGTTCTCCGGTATTTCGATTCGGCCTCCATCGCCCGCCACATCCGCATCCCGGTCTTGTGCGATTGCGCGCTATTCGACCCGGCGGTGCCGCCTCCCGGCCAGTTCTCCGTGCACAACGCGCTGGGCAGGCCCAAGGAGTTGATGGTGCGCCAGGCGGGCCACTTCGCCCATCCCGGCGAGGCCGCGGAGGAAGCCCGCAGCCGGGCGCGGCTGGACCGATGGCTTCACGAACATTAAGAGATACCTGAAAGGTTTCCATGCCCCGGGGAAGGGGCGCCACGCGGCATGAAAATAAGGAATTTTCGAGTCAGAGAATGAAAACGGCGCATCCCACGTGTCATCCCGAGCTTGCGAGGGATCTCTCCATGGCTTCAGGATTCTGAAGAATGGAAGGCGTCGAGACGTTTGCGAGGTCCCTCCCTGCGGTCGGGATGACAAACAAGTTGGCCGGGCTTTTGTCGTTTGTTTCGCGAAACGGCGCATCCCGATGTGTCATCCCGAGCTTGCGGGGGATCTCTCCGTGGCGTCAGGATTCTGAAGAATGGAAGGCGTTGAGACGTTTGCGAGGTCCCTCCATGAGGTCGGGATGACAAGCACGTTGGCCGCACTTTTGTCGTTTGTTTCGCGAAACGGCGCACTCCCACGTGTCATCCCGAGCTTGCGCGGGATCTCGCCATGGCTTCAGGATTCTGAAGAATGGAAGGCGTTGAGACGTTTGCGAGGTCCCTCCCTGCGGTCGGGATGACAAGCACGTTGGCCGGGCCTTTGTCGCATATTTCGCGAAACGGCGCATCCCGATGTGTCATCCCGAGCTTGCGCGGGATCTCTCCATGGCTTCAGGATTCTGAAGAATGGAAGGCGTTGAGACGTTTGCGAGGTCCCTCCCTGCGGTCGGGATGACAAGCACGTTGGCCGGGCTTTTGTCGCATATTTCGCGAAACGGCGCATCCCGATGTGTCATCCCGAGCTTGCGAGGGATCTCTCCATGGCTTCAGGATTCTGAAGAAGGGAAGGCGTTGAGTCGTTTGCGAGGTCCCTCCCTGCGGTCGGGATGACAAGCACGTTGGCCGGGCTTTTGTCGTTTGTTTCGCGAAACGGCGCATCCCACGTGTCATCCCGAGCTTGCGAGGGATCTCTCCATGGCTTCAGGATTCTGAAGAATGGAAGGCGTTGAGACGTTTGCGAGGTCCCTCCCTGCGGTCGGGATGACAAGCAAGTTGGCCGGCCTTTTGTCGTTTGTTTCGCGAAACGAAGACGTGTTCACGAATTGATAAAACGCGTGGGGCAAGGCGGAGGCCTGTGAAAGTCGTTTTATTCTTTACACGCCGGGGGACGGCGAGAAGAAAAATTCACCCCTCCCACGTCCCGCCCAGGGCGATCCGCTTCGGCTCGGCGGGAAGTCCGTATTCGCGCCGCAGGACCAGCGGATGGAGCAGGCGCACGCCTTCCACGCCGATGTCCCGGGGGTCGAGCCGCAAGTGGGGAACGTCCGGCGCGCACGCGGAATTGAGCGCCGCCACGGCAAGGCCCCGTTCCCGCGCCGCCGCGCAGACGCCCGGATCGATTGTCAGCACGCCGTCGGCGCGCGCCGATTCCAGCCAGCCGCGCAACGCGGGCGCGGTCCACTTTTCCCCCGCCCACAGCACCGGCTTGCGCGCTTCCCGGGCCGCCGCGCAATAGCCGCCCAGCCAGCGGTGGCCGGTGCGGGCGTCGAGCTTCGGGCTCAGCGCAAGGGCGATCCGTCGGCATCCGCGCGCTTGCAAAAAATGAAAGCCGCTCACCGCGCCCTCGAAGTAATCCATGGAAACGGAGTGGAGCGCGGGGGTGTGATTGAGCGCTCCCAGGGAGACGGCGGCGAATTGCGGCCAATCCCAGCCGTCGAATTTCCACGGGCTGTTGGAGGGGCCGAAGAGGAGCCCGCGCACGCCGCGGTGGAAGAGTTGGCGGCCGATCTTGCGCTGCGCCGCCGGGTCGTGGGGAAGCGCCACCCGCTCCACGGTGTACCCGTGCCACTCGGCCTCGCGGCGCGCGCCGTCCAGCACGACGGCGCTGTAGGCGTCGGCGTCGCAATCCAGGAACGCAAGGACGCTCGGCTGCTCCCGGCCCGCTCCAACGCCGTTGCGGCAGGCGGCCAGGGCGGAGAGGGCGGGGTCCGGGCGGTAGCCGAGCCGTTTCACCGCCTCCCGCACGCGCGCCGCGGTGGCTTCCGCCACGGCGTGCGATCCGTTGACCACGCGGCAAACCGTCATGTGGCTGACGCGGGCGAGCGCGGCGACGTCGCGCAGGGTCGGGCGCCGGGGAGCGGGTTCGGGCATGGGGGATTTTCCGGCAAACGGGCGCGCGGGGAAAGTAAAATGTTCCAGGGAACATTTCCCGCCGGTTGGCAGCGGCGGCGCGGCGTGCGAAACGTTGCGGCGTCATGAATACGTCTCCTCTTCAAACGGTTTCCGGCGTCGCCCCCTCCCTGGCCCAGATCGCGGATTTCGGCCCGCCCCGCTCGGAATGCGGGGTCGGCTGCCTGATGCCCTGGTGCGGGAAATTATACGTCCTCAACTACGTCTCGCACCGGAAGCACACCGGCACGGGCACGGGGCTGCGCGTGATCGACGAGCGGTTCCAGATGACCCGCCATCCGGCCGGGGTGGACGGCACGTATGCGAACCGTTTTGTCCACGCCCCTTCCAGCCAGCTCATCATCGGGCCGCACGTCATTGACTCCCGGCACAATGTCCGCACGGTGGAGCCGCTCGTGGAGATCCGCCTCTGCGGGACTTCCCGGCATCTCACCGATCCCGAGAACTTGGTTTATATGCTCGGCATGGAGGGGGAGCTGTTCGAGCTGAACGTCCACACGCTGGCGTGCAAACAGATTTTCGACCTGACCCAGGCGCTCGGCACGCCGGGCGAGATGAAGTGCCACTTCAAGGATTGCTACACGGAGTTCGGCCGCCTGATCGTGGTGAACAATGACTACAGCGAGCCCGACTTCCTGGGAGAGCAGCACGAGGGGACGCTGGCGGAATACGACGGCAAGGCGTGGCGGATCCTGGAACGCAAACCGTTTGTCTGCGTGCGCGGCCGGGGCCAATTCTCCAACACCATCTTCGCGACCGGCTGGGACCGCGCCTCGGCGATTCTGAAGGTCTTCACCAACGCCGACCAGACCTGGCGCACCTACCGCCTGCCCAAGGCCAGCCACACCCACGATCACAAGTGGCAGACGGAATGGCCCCGCATCCGCGAGGTGGAGCACGAGCGCTTCCTGATGGATCTGCACGGGATGTTCTACGAGCTTTCGCCCTGGGCCTACGGCAACCGCATCTGGGGCGTCAAGCCGATCAGCCAGCACCTCTGGGTCCTGGGCGACTTCTGCACCTGGCGCGGGATGCTCGTGCTGGGCGCGGACAATGCCTCCCCGGCGGGCGACGCCAACGAACTCTGCGCGGAGCCGCAATCGGGCCTCTGGTTCGGGAAAACCGACGATCTGTGGAACTTCGGCAAGCCGCAGGGCTGGGGCGGCCCGTGGTGGGAAGACGCCGTGCAGGCGGGCGTTCCCTCCGATCCCTACTTGATGACCGGGTTCGACAAAAAAACGCTCCATCTCTCCCACGACGCCACCGAAAGCGTCACGTTTACCGTGGAGGTCGATTTCCAGGGCAACGGCGCGTGGAAAACGTATGCCACCGTGGAGGTCCCGGCCAACGGCTACGTGCCACACGTCTTCCCGAGCGGATTCAGCGCCCACTGGGTGCGCGTCACCGCCGGCAAGGACTGCCGCGCCACGGCGCAGTTGCATTATACTTGAGTTGAGAGTTTATCGTTGAGAGTTGAGAGCCCGCCCCGGGATGCGGCGGTTCTCTCAACTCTCAACATCCTCCTCTCTCAACTCTCCATTGACAGGACGGTAAGCCTCCTGATAATTAGGCAGCTAAATTATCAGCCCCCTAACCACCGCCTTTCCGCCATGCCGCTCTTAATGCTCAAAGACATCCCGCAGTACGATTGCTTCCTGGAAGCGGCCAAGCATTACCCCTCCCTGGAGCCGTCCGCCAACGAAGCCTTTCTGCACCTCCTGCGCACGGCGGACCTGATGTCCGAGGACGCCCAGCTTTTTTACAATCGCCACGCCATCAGCCAGGGCCGCTTTACGGTGATGATGCTCCTGCACAGCCCGCTGACGAAAAGCCGGGGCCTTTCGGACGAACATCAAACCCCGGCCTCGCTCGCGGAACAGGCGGGCGTCACCCGCGCCACCATGACGGGCCTCCTCGACACGCTGGAAAAGGACAGCCTCATCTGCCGCGAACCCAACGCCCACGACCGCCGCATCACCCACATCCGGCTCACCGAAGAGGGCCGCGTGCGGATCGAGGCGATGATCCCGGACTGCTTCCAGTGCATTTCCCGGATCATCTCTCCTCTGACCAAGCCCGAGCGCAAGGAACTCGTGCGCCTTCTGCAAAAACTCCAGGAGGGACTCACGCGCCTCGCCTCCGAGGCCCCCAACCCGGCGTAACCGCCCCGTTTTCCGCATGAATCTCACCGATCTCTTCATCCGCCGCCCGGTGGTCTCCACCGTCATCAGCCTCCTGATTCTGCTCGCGGGCCTCCAGGCGACCCGCATTCTCAACATTCGCCAATACCCCCGCAGCGACATCGCGGTGGTCTCCGTGACGACCACCTACGTGGGGGCGAACGCGGACCTCGTGCGCGGTTTCATCACCACGCCGCTGGAACGCGTGATCGCGAGCGCCGACGGCATCGACTACATCGAATCCACCAGCGCCCAGAGCGTCAGCACCATCCTGGTGCACTTGAAGCTCAACTACGACACCAACGCCGCGCTCACGCAAATCCAGGCCAAGGTCGCCCAGGTGCGCAACGATCTGCCGCCCGAGGCGGAGGCCCCCGTCATCGACCTGCAAACCAGCGACGACCGCTTTGCCTCGCTCTACCTCGCCTTTGCCTCGAAGGACCTGGACCAGAACCAGATCACCGATTACCTGACGCGCGTGGTGCAGCCGAAGCTGACCGCCGTGAGCGGCGTCCAGCGGGCCGACATCCTCGGCGCGCGCACGTTCGCCATGCGCGTCTGGCTGAAGCCCGACCGGATGGCCGCGCTGGGCATCTCCCCTTCGGACGCCCGCAACGCGCTGGCGGCCAATAACTACCTTTCCGCGCTGGGGGCCACCAAGGGGTCGATGATCTCCGTCAACCTCGTGGCCAACACGAACCTGAAAACCGCCGAGGAATTCGGCCAGCTCGTCATCCGGCAAAGCAACGGGGCCATCGTCCGGCTCAAGGACATCGCCGATGTGGAACTCGGGGCCGAGAGCTACGATGCCGACGTCCGCTTTGACGGCCAGAAGGCGACCTTCATGGGCATCTGGGTGCTGCCCACGGCCAACTCGCTGGACGTCATCAAAGCCGTCCGCGAGGAACTGCCCGCCATCCAGGCGCAGCTCCCGGCGGGCATGACCGTCTCCGTCCCGCACGATTCCACCGAATACATCCAGGACGCCATCCACGAGGTCTGGAAGACGCTCATCGAAACGCTGCTGCTCGTGGTGCTCATTATTTACCTCTTCCTGGGGACCATCCGCTCCATCCTGATCCCCGTGGTCGCCATCCCGATCTCGCTGATCGGCGCGGCCTTCCTGATGCTGGTCTTCGGGTTCACCATCAACCTGCTCACGCTGCTGGCCATCGTGCTCTCCGTGGGCCTGGTGGTGGACGACGCCATCGTGGTGGTGGAGAACGTGGAACGCCACTTGCAGGAGGGGGCCACCCCCTTCCAGGCCGCCATTCACGGCGCGCGGGAGCTGCTGGGGCCGATCATCGCCATGTCGATCACGCTCGCGGCCGTTTACGCGCCCATCGGCATCCAGGGCGGGCTGACCGGCGCGCTCTTCCGCGAGTTCGCCTTCACGCTGGCCGGGGCCGTCGTGGTCTCCGGCATCGTGGCTATCACGCTCTCGCCGATGATGTCCTCCAAGCTCCTGCGCGCGGGCGACTCCCACAAAGGGTACGCGAGCTGGATCAACCACCGCTTCGAGGGCCTGCGCGAGCTTTACCGGCGCACGCTCGCCAACACGCTGCGCTGGTGGCCCGTGACCATCGCGCTGGCCTTCCTGATCGTCCTGCCGCTGCCGCTTTTCTACCTCTTCTCCTCCAAGGAACTCGCGCCGAAGGAGGACCAGGGGATCATCTTCGGCATCGTCCAGGCCTCGCCCAACTCCACCATCGAGCAGACCGGCCTGTTTACGGAAAAGCTCTACGAACTCTTCAAGTCGTTCCCGGAGACCGCCCACGTCTTCCAGGTCACGATGCCCAACTCCGGGTTCGTCGGGCTCGTAACCAAGCCGTGGAGCCAGCGCCACCGCTCCACCCAGCAGATGGAGCATGAAGTCAGCGCCAAAGCCGCCACCGTCGCGGGCGTGAACCTGATTACCATGACCCCGGCGGCGCTGCCCGGCGCGAGCAACTTCCCGGTGGAAATCTCCGTCTCCTCCACGGCGGAGCCGGATCAGATCCTCGGCTTTGCCCAAGACCTCGTCACCACCGCCAAGGACAGCAAGATTTTCTTCTTCGCCGACACGGATCTGAAGTTCGACCAGCCGCAGGCGGAAGTCGTCTTTGACCGCGACAAGGTGGCGTCGCTGGGCCTCAACCTCGCCCAAGTGGGCGCGGACCTCGGCACCTACCTGGGCGGCAATTACGTCAACCGCTTCAGCATCCAGGGACGCAGCTACAAGGTGATCCCGGAGGCGAAGCGCGGCGAGCGGCTCACCACCGACCAGTTGAAGGATCTGTATGTCAGCGGCCCCGGCGGCAAACTCGTGCAGTTGTCCACCTTTGCCGACATCAAGCAGACCACGGAGCCGCGTAATTTGAACCGCTTCCAGCAG
>JAQTMF010000144.1 GCA_028714515.1 Chthoniobacteraceae bacterium
CCTTGGTGGCGATCAACCGGCCGTATTTCCCCGCCGGGGCGTCGGCGAGGGACGAAAAGTCGAACACACTGCCCGGCTGGATTTGGAATTTTTGCTCGTAGGGAATCCAGTTTGCGCCGGGCTTGATAACGAGAGGGAAGGTGGACGCAAGCGGGATTTCGTCCGGCGAACCGGCCACCCCCGCGATCATCCACGTGGCTTCCCCAATCGTCGTAAAACGCACCTCCGCCACGGCCTTGTTTTCCAGCGGGAATTTCGAAAGGTAGAGCCCGATGTCGCTGCTGGCGTTTTTGCCGATCCAGCCCACGGCGGCGTTGGGGAGCGGGCTGACGCCCCACCAATCGCCGACATCGCGGTTGGACACTATTTCCCATTCCTTGGCCGTGCCGTCCGCGTAGCGCACGTGGATTTTGCCCACCGACTTTTTCCCCGAAGGGATGTACGCGCCCGCGTGCAACAAATAGAGGTTGGCCAGCACCGGATGCCCCGGGAGCGGGAGGACCGCCTCCGAGGGGAGCACCTTCGGATTGCTTCCTCCCAAGACAAGACAGGAGCGGCCCTGGTTCCGGGCGGGATCGATCACCTCGAAGCGGATGTTGCCCGTTCGAAGCGGCCCGGGCTGGAGCGCGGAGAGATCGTTGTCCGGCCCCTGGTCCGTCCAGCCGCCCTTCCCGTCCGCCGCGACGTCATCACGAAAACCACGGTTCGCCTGGCTGGCAATGGAAAGCGGGAAACTCTGGAAGGGCTTGTAGGTAATCGTGACGGCGAGATCGGCGGTGTCGGCTGCCGTCTTGCCGCCAGCGGCCATCGCGATTCTCGCCCGGAAGAGGTTGATCTCCCATTGGCGGGCATCCTGCAGAAAAAGACTCAAATTGCCTTCCAGCGTCAGGGTTCCGCCCTCGGCCGGGAGAACCACCTTGCGCACGCCCCGCTTGTCGAGAAGCGGCTTGTCTACGGGGTTTGCGGGGAAAGCGAGCGGCGCGCCGTCCACCTCGATCGTTTTTCCGGCAGCGGAATCCACGGGCATTTCGACCAAAAGAGCCAGCACGTTAAAGGGAACGTCCCGAAGGCCCTCGGCGTGGTAGGTGGCGCGGAAAGAGCCGTCGCCCAGGCGTTCGATTTTCTCCTGCAAACGGATCGGCGTGCCGCCCGATTTCGACTTCAGCCCGCCTTGCGTTTCCCACGTAGTGGAGGCCGTTTGGGGAAAACCCGTTGCGGTCTCCAGCGCCTTCTGGGTCACGCAACGCCACGAGAAATCGTAGAGCGCCATGCCAAACGAAAGCCCATGGATGGTGTAAGCCCCGCCGGGTTGCATCTTGATGTTTTTGGCATCGAAGGGCGCGCCCGCATGGGACGTAGACGCGAGGAGCAGCGTCGCCACAACGAGGCGAAGAACGGAACGGGCGGAGGAGACGATGGAGGGCTTCATGGGGAGAAAAAACGCGTAAGGGAGGAGAAAGGAACGGTCACGACGCACGGGCCAGCGGCCACTCGGGGCTTGCGCCGCCAGCGGAGGATTGCCTTGCCTTGCAGCGGGCCGCATCCGCCCAGAAGGCGGCCCGGACCGCCTGGTAGGCCGCCTTGGGACGCCGGTATTCGTCGAGCGTTCCCTTGTTGTTGAAGGTGCGGGGACGCTGGATCGCCCGGCCTTTCCCATAGGTGCGGCAATCGCTGAACTGCCAGAGGGCAATGCCGCTGCACCGGGGATGGCTCAAAGCGGCCTCGCACGCCAGGCGCAGGTACTCGGCCTGGTGCTCTTCGGTGAAAAAATCGTTGTGCCGGTCGTGCCAGCCGTAAAGCCCCTCCGCGCCGATCTCCCCGACGATCACCGGCTTGCCGCCGAAGCCCCGCGCGTCCAGCGAGGCGAAGCATTGTTCCAGGTGCGGTTTGATCAAGTCCAGCGGTTCCTCGGCATCCTCGCTCCCATACCAGCCGGGATAGACGTTGATGGCGATGAGATCGACGAGATCGAAATGGCGGTCGCTTTCCGCGAACCGGGAGGCGTAGCTGACCAGCCTCGACGGGTCCAGGGCCCGCAAGATGGCGACGGATTCCTCAAAGAACGGCCGAACATAATCCTGGTCTGTTTCCGCCTCGTTGAGAAATCCCAAGATGATGACCGATGGATGGTTGAAACTCGCCTCCACCATCCCACGCAAAGCCCGGGTATGATCGCGGCAAAACGCGGGGGAAGCAAAGACGCGGCGGCGCGGCTGCCACCCGAGATTTTCCTCCCACACCAAGAAGCCAAGCTCGTCGCAAAGATCGAGAAAACGCTGATCCTGGGGATAGTGAGAGCCGCGCACGAAGTTGCAGCCCAGGTCGCGCAGGATCTCAAGATCCGCCGCCATTTGCAGCGTGGGCGTGCACGGCCCGTAGTTGGGATGCCACTCGTGACGGTTGTACCCGCGCAGCCGCAGCGGCTCGCCGTTCAGCCAGAGCGCTCCATCCCGCGCCTCGATGCGCCGCAATCCGAACCGCACGGCGCAATCGTCTGTCTCCAGGCCGCTCTTATTTTGAATCGCCACGCGGAGCCGGTGGAGATGCGGGGCCTCGGGCGACCAGACGCGGGGCGCGGGAACGCCCGCATTTCCATGGAAAGCGTTCTCGCCGGATTGCAGAACGGCATCGACAGGCGGGGCGTCGTCAAACTGGAGTGTCAGCTTTTGCCCGGCCGCAAGCCCCCCGTCCCCGCCAAACGCCACCGCGATTTCGACTTCCCCTTCGGCATAGCGGGCCGTCGGCGTAACGTGGACGGATTCGATCCACGGCCCTTTCGCGGGCAGAATGTGCAAACGCACTTCGCGGAGAATGCCGCCGTATTGGTAGAAGTCGAAATACTCGGCGTGCATCGGGACGCGGCCGGCATCGAAGCGATTGTCAACCCAGACCGTCAGCGTTCTTTTCCGCCGGGGCGCGGGCGGCACATCGACGGAAAACGGCGCATAGCCGCAGGCGTTCTCCGCCAGCGCAACGCCATCCACAAAGATCTTCGACCAAAGGGAAACCGCGCCGAACTCCAGCCGCGCCGGGCAGCCGGGAGGAACGTCGAGGGTGGTGCGGTACACCGCCGCCCCCCGCTTTCCGGCTTCGGCGGGCAAGGCATCAAACGCGGAGGGGACCAGGGCCTTCCGCGTGCACGGAACGTCCTCCGGCGCGAAAGAGTTGGGATCGATCCCTCCCAGGAAAGCGAAATTCCACAATCCCGAAAGCGAAAGGACACGGCGCGTGAGGTGAAAAGACGGCATGAAGTGAATTCGAAGAAAACCGATAAGGAGCAAACAGAACCATTCCCGGGAACCGGGAGCAACCCCCAAAGGCATCCGCATGCCGCCTGCCTCAGGACAGCGCGGTCGGGATGCGGCAAGCCACAGGGGAAAGCCTACTTGGCGGGAGCGGCATCCGGCTCAAACCGGACGTTGATCTCGAAATTAGCCGAAGCCGCCGCGTCCTGTCCCTTCGCCACGGTCATCCAAATGACATAGCGGTCGTGCTGGAAGGAGCGCTCGTCTTGCAGGTGCAGTTTCAAGTCGGCGCCTTCAATGATATACTTGCCGCCCAACACGGGGATCACCAGTTTTTGGGAGCCCCATTTGTCGAACAGCATGGCGGCTCCGGCCGTCTGCGGCAGCGCGACTGGCGAGCCGTCCACCTCCAGCGCCTTGCCCGCGAAAGCATCGATGGGAAGCGCCAGGTGGAGGCAAAGGAGCTGGGCCGGAAGAGTGGCGCCTTTGGCGGCCTCCACGTGGTAAGTCACATGCGCGCCGGAATCGCCCATCCGGTCTATTTTCTGGCGGAAAGTCAAAGCGTCGGTCGGGCTGGCCTGGAACACGCCCTGGGTTTCCCATGCCGAGGCGGTGTCTTTCGGGAAGCCGGAACTGGCCTGGAAAACCCCCTCCCCGTTCTGCTCCCGCACGCTCCAGGAGGGCGTGTAATACGCGAACTTCAGCGCCACGCCGCCGACCATGAACATCCCGCTCGGGTCGATTTTGACGGCCTTGGAGTCAAACACCTGGTCGGCGGAGAACGCCGTCGAGGTAAACAAAGCGCATCCCAGCAGCAAAGCGGCTCCCGCAGCCCGAAAACCTGTGGATATTTTGGCGAGTATCATAGTGTGTTCAAGGAATTACGGGGAAGCTAGGCGGAATTCTCCTTGCAACAAAGTCCTTCGTAATGCAACAAGTCGCATCAATGAAAAGGCGTCCGACAATCCGCGATATCGCGCAAGCGGTGGGCGTTCACCCCTCCACCGCCGCCCGCGTCCTAAAGGGCGATCAGCGCATCAGCGCGGAAACGGCCCTCAAAGTCCGGGCCGCCGCGGAGAAGATCGGTTACAAGCCCGATCCCATGATGTCGGCGTTCGCGGCTTACCGGCAAAGCATCAAGCCGGCCGGTTTTCACGGCGTGCTGGCCTGGATCACCAATTTCCCCACGGCGGCGGGATGGCACAACGAGGCTGCCGACATCTACTTCATCGGCGCGCGGGAACGGGCCGCCGAGCTGGGCTATACCGTGGAGGAATTCTGGCTGCGGGACTCCGGGATGACGGCGCGCCAGGCCAGCCAGATCCTCTTGGCGCGCGGAATCCGCGGATTGCTGGTGCCCCCGCAGCCGAAAGGGCGCGGGCATCTGAGCATGGACTGGGAACAGTTTTCGACCGTCGCCTTTGGCTACTCGATGATCCGCCCCCGGATGCACCTGGTCTCCCCTTCCCAATTCCGCAACGTGGTCACTCTCGTGCGCCATCTGCGCGGCCTCGGCTACCGGCGGCTCGGCTTCATGTCGCTGATCCACATGGACGAGCGCTCCGATCACCAATGGAGCGCCGGTTTTCAATCCGAGCTGCGCGCCCTGCCCGAGAGCCGCGAGATTCCCATTTTGGTGCCGCCGCTGCCCTCGGAACCGGAGTTTATGACATGGTACCGGCGCTGGCAGCCTCAAGCCATCGTCACCACGGAAACCCTGGTCCCCCTCTGGCTGCGGTCCGCCGGTCTGCGCATCCCCGAGGATGTCGCGGTCGCCTTCCTGGGCTGTCAAAAGCCGGACGAACGCGCCGGCATCGACGAACGGGCCGTCCCCATCGGCCGGGCCGCCGTGGACCTGCTGGTGGGCATGATCCAGCGGGGGGAACGGGGCATTCCCAAAGACCCGCTGCGTGTGCTCGTGGAGGGAACGTGGCGGGAGGGCCAGACGGTCCCGGCGCAATCCGCGCCGAAACTGAAAGCCTAGACTTTGGGCACTTCTCCGGCGGCGACGGCCAGCAATACTTCGGCGATTCCCGTGCTTTGCCCCCGGCTGTCCAGGATGCCGAAGTCCCCTTTGTAGTCCCAGTTGGCCCAGCCGATCTGGTGTTCCACCAAGACGGAGATGAAATCCCGGTACCACGCCTGCCGGACGTGCTGCGGCGCGAGGTTCACCACGCCGAATTCCCCGCAGTAGAGCGGCAAGCCGGTGCGCCGCGCCACGGCCAGAGGCTTGGCGAGATCCGTCACCATCGAGCAACGGTCGTAAGCCTGGTTGAGCGCCGCGACCGCGCTCCGGTTGGGCTCGTCCAGTTCCGCCAGGCATTCGAGGGGAACCGGATGGCCGGGATACTGGACCGGCCCGCTGTACATCTTGCCTTCCACACACCACGGAGCCCGGTGGTTGGTGATCAGCATCGGGTTGTAAAAATGGAAGGTCAGGAGGATCTCCTCGTCATCGGGCACTTGAAGCTGATCGAACGTCGTCACCGAGTCCCAGCGGTTGGACCCCAGCACGATCTTGCGATGCGGCTCGGCGTCCCGGATGGCTTGGTATGCCCCCATCGCGACGCGGTTCCAATCGCGGGCGTCGTTGGCGATCGGTTCGTTCATCAATTCATACGCCACCTTGGTATTGGAACGCCCGCGCAACCGCTGGGAGAGCTGCCTCCAGAAATCCGCGAACTTCGCGGCCTCGGCGGCATCCGTGTACAGCCGTTGGTCATCCGGCCGTGTGAAGGAATGGCAGCGCAGGCTATGCAAATCGACAATCGCCGACATCCCCGTCTCATCGGCCCAGTCCAGGGCGGCGTCCATGAGGTCGAACGCTTCCGTTTCCTGCTTCCCCGCTTCGTCCCACATTTGGACTTCGTCAATGGGCAGGCGGATATGGTCAAAGCCCCAGTCGGCGATACGCCGCACATCCTCGCGGCCAAACCACGCGCGCCGATCCGGTCCGCGCCGCGTGCTTTGACTGAGCCAGTGGGAGATGTTGTTTCCTTGGTTGAGAGTTAGTGGCATAATTTTGAGTGAAAAAGAAGGGGCCTTCCGCGCCGGAAGGCCGGTGGATCGGACGTCAATGGGACAGCGAGGGGAGCCCTTCCACGGAATTGAACGGCGAAGCGGGAAGCCCCTCTTTGTTGTACAAGTTGGCGGGGGGAACCGGGAACGGGCTCCAGCAATAACTCACCTCTTTCGGCTGGGGGACGGCGTCGCTCCAGGCCACCACACCGGCGCCATCAATCCGCGCCTGGGCGGGAACGAATTTCTTGTCGGCCCCCGCGATCTCGAATCCGTTGAGCTGGTCCGCTTTCGGCGCGGGCGCATCGTCCGCTTTCGCGGCGGGCGCGGAACCGATCACCAGCCCGCCGCCCACGTGCTGAAAAGCGACGCGCATTTTGTTCCCCTCCTCTTTCACGGATTGAACGATCGGCCCCGAATAGACGAGATTCTCCCCATAGGCCACATGCCGGGCCGCCAGAGCCAGGCGCCGCCCGACGTTCAGCTTGTCCTTGGGGTGGATGTCGTTGAGGTCGCCAATGTCCATGGTGACGGCCATTCCCGTATGGGGAAGCGCCAGGGTCTTTAGTTGGGAATCGCGCACGTAGGTGCAGCAAATGGCCCCCTTCCAGCCCGATAATTGCGCGTAGATAAAAGGAAAGTCGCCCTGTCCCCAACGCTGCCGCCAGTCGGTGATCATCGTGGCAAAATAGGAAGCGTAGGCGCGGCCTTCCTCGCGGCCCGCGTTGCTTTCGCCCTGATACCAGATGGCTCCCTTGATGCCGTAGGGGATGAGCGGGTTGATCATCCCGTTATAGAGCGTGCTCGGGACGTTCCCCCGCGCGTACGAGGCCGCCGGGCGCGCGGGCTCTTTGGGGCGTTGCGTTCCCTCCGGCAGCGGCTGGCCGACCTGCGCCTGCCAGGCGTCGTGTTCCTGCTGCCATTTGGCAAGAACCTCGGTTTCGTATTTCTGCTTGAGCGCGGGAAGATCCGCCTTGGTCGTCTCGAACTGCGCGGCCGCCTTGGCAAGCCCGGGATTGCTCCGCAAGGCTTCCAGGCTCATCCACGCTTGAATGGGAGAGCCGCCGCAGTAAGCGCCAATCAGGCCGAGAGGCTCCTTGCGCTGTTCATAGATATCGCGCGCGAAAAAAAGCCCGGCCGAGGAAAAACCCCACCACCCGCCGATATTCGTCACGCTCTGCGGAGTGCACACCACCCATTGCCCAAGGGATTTTTCGCGCGGGACGTCTGTCTCAAGATCATACGCAATCACATGAGGCAGCAGAAACATGCGAATGGAGGGGTAGTTCATCTTCGGGATGGCCTCCTTGGCATTCGGCGCGTTGCCAATGCCGAATTCCATGTTCGACTGGCCGGAGCAGAGCCACACGTCGCCTACCAGGACGTCCTTGATGACCAGCTTGTTCTTGCCCTCCACCTGCATCTCCACGGGCGTTGCCGATACCGGCAGCGGAGGCAGCTTTGCCATCCATTTCCCCGCCGCGTCGGCAGTAATCTTGCCCTTGCTGGAGCCGACGGTAACGCTGATTTGTTCCCCCGGATCGGCCATTCCCCAAACGGAAAGCGTCATATTTTGCTGGAGCACCATGTGATCGCCGAAGAGGGCGGGCATGCGAACATCGCCCCGCGCATTCCCCGCGCAGAGGGACGCCACAATCAAAAAGCCAAAGAGACCGCGCTTCATTCGTTTTAGATTTCGTTAAGTCGTTTGAGGGGGAGGGAGATTCCGAAAGATGGCGTGACTATGTGGGGGGGAAAGTCCGTTTAGAAGGAGAACATTGTGCGATAAGTTGCACCGATAATCGGCGGAACCGCAACGGCTCCCAGCCCGCATAAAAAGGGCGCTGACACCGTGCAACTTATTGCATCAACTTGCGCTTTGCGCCCGGGTGGTTCTGCCTTACTTTGAGCCCATGTTCCCTCCGTTCCGCTCCCCGCTCCCGTTGTGTTGCGGCAGCGCCAACAGCCCCAGCCGATTTGGGAAAAGCACCGCCGTCTCCGGACGCCGGCGGCCCCGCTCCACGAACGCCTTCAGCCTCGTGGAACTCCTCGCCGTCATCGCCATCATCGGCATGATGTCCGGCGCATTCTCCATGGCCATCGGCTATGGGCGATCCACCTCTCTCGTCGCCGGGGGCGATCTCGTCACCAATCTCGCGGC
>JAQTMF010000145.1 GCA_028714515.1 Chthoniobacteraceae bacterium
AGTTCACCTCCCTCCGCACTGCTTTGTTTTTGATCGCTCTCGGCCCGGGCGATCGTGGCGAAATCCGCTCCCGCCTTGCCAAGTTGTTTGGTAATCGTATCGAGTTTCGCCTGCGCCTTCTTGATTGCGGCATCGTCGGCTCCGGTTGGAATGGCAACGATTATTTGCGCAAGGTGAACCTGGCGGGGTGCAACCAGCGCGGACTTATTGGCCTCGTAAGCGGTTTTAAGTTCCGCCTCGGAAGGAAAGTCTGCCGGGGGTTCCGACACAGACTTGAGGTAGCTCTCGACGAGAAGCTGCTGGCGGACCTTGTCGAGTTGGGTGACGAATGCGGGATCTTTGTCCCAGTTGTGTGCGGCGGCTTCGGTTGCAACGACGCGGCTGGTGAGAATCGTTCGGACGGCTTGTGTGAGTTCGGCTGGGTTATTTTCCAGTGTCGCCTGGTCGCGTGAACTGAGGTTTTCCAAGTATGGGCGAACCTCGTCCACCTTGACGTCGGTGCCGTTGACGCGGGCGAGAATATCGTTGGCGGCGAACGCTCCGGTGGAAAGCGCCGCAAAAGCAACGCAAGCGCACGCATGGCGCAGAACCACCGAATCATGTCGGAATGGGAATGGAGTTTTCATAATTTCTAAGATGAGGACTTACCGGGCGGACGCGGTGAAGGTTGTGTCCGAGGAATGGGAAGGCTGCGCGGCCTTCGTGGGTTGGGGAGACTGCACGGGTTTTGCCGATGGCGAGGGCTGCGGCGTCTTCGCGGGCTGGGGCGCTTGGGTAGGCGTGGTCCCACCGGGCTGGTATTTCTGATCCAGGATTTTATCGGTATAGTCCTGAACGAGCTTTTGGATTTCGATGCGCTTTGCACCAATGAACGGTTCGCGGGCTTTGATTGCGTCGCCGAGTCCGAACTTCTCCAGCCGATTCAGAATTTCATTGGCAATTTTAACCAGTGCGACATTGCGGGTCTCGCGGTCCGCGACGGCGCGTTCGAGTTCGGCCGCTCGGATTTCGAGAGTGGCGCGAGCTTGCTCCTTGGCCTGCGCGGTCTGAGCAGCCTGCTGCGCGGAGTCCTTCCATTTGGCGAGATCGGTGGAAAGCTTTGTGCTTTTCTCCTCCATCGCCGTGACGGACGCTTTCAGGTCCGCGATCTCTTTCGCGGCGGCGGTGCGATCCTTCTCTCCCTGTTTCGCCAGGTCGGCGACCTGCTTTTTCAGCGCGTCCCGCTCCTTCTCCAGTTCGCCCTGCGTCACCTGGAGTCCGGCGTTGTCGCTTTGGGCGGTGCGGAGTTGGATTGTCGTGTTGCGGAGCGCTTCGCGCAGGCGGGTCTCCGGCGAGTTTTCCTCCTGCTGCGAAAACGCGCACATAGGGACGGCCAGGAAAAGCGCCAGGGCGATCAGTCTGATTTGTTGCGATGGTTTCATGACGATGGAGGTCGGTTAAAACTTGGCGTTGAGGTCGAGTTGAAAAACGTCGGCTGAGTAAGGGGCCGCCGAAACATTATCGGCGCTGAACCAGCGGAAACCGATGTTGACGCTTTTGGACAGGCCCACAGTGGCTCCGAAAATGAAGCCTTTCAGGTTCGTGCCGCCGAGGCCGAAGTCGGGATCGTTGAAGGAGTCCACCACGGCGTCGCTCTCGATGTATTTGTAGGCGGCGCAGACTTGCCAGTCCCATCGTTTTTCGATGACGGCGTCGCCGAGGGACAGCCGGACCATCCAGCCGGTGTCGCCGCCGTCGAAGCGGCCCGAGCCATCGAGGTTATTTTGGGGGACGGCGGCATTGATGCGCGCTTCGTCAAACGCGACATTTTTTACATATTCCCCATCGAGTATGATGTGGAAGGGATCGAAGTGCGCGTAGTCGAGCTTCCCGGTGAAGGCGAGTTCCCTATACGGGGTTGCGAGCCCGTAATACTGGTAATTCTCGCCATAGTAGGGAGAATTGGGATCGGTGTAATACGCGTTGTCCCGGAGTTCCATGTAGGTGTTGCCTCGCTGTGCAAAGGAGGGCCGCAGGATATCCGTGCTGCCGTCGTCGCTCGGGTTATACAGCGGATCGGAGAGCTTCCCCGCCGTGTTGATGAAATCGTAATACGCGGCGGCGACCTTCATCGTGAGATCCTTGTCGATCTTTATGTCTGTCCCGAGTTGCGCTCCGGCCAGCCACTTGTCCTGGCTGTCATACTTCTCCGGCTGGGTGCTGGAAAAGTTGAAGTCGGTGTTGTAAACGGGGAAAAAACCAACGGTTCCAAACGGCCTGAAGCGGCCAAAATCATGGTTTGCCTGCGCGACGACGCCGTCAAAACCGAGGTCACTCCACCAGATCAGGTCGGTCGAGAAAAAGGGATTGTCAAAACGTCCGATAGTGAACGCCATGTCGGTGCCGTCGAACGATGTGTTGTATTTGATAAACCCGCGGTCGAGCCAGATGGCGTATTTGGAGCCGAGGCCGTCGGCGGCCAGAGTCTGATTGGTGGAAACGGGCTGGTCGTCGTTGCCCGTGCCGATGCGGATTCCAGCGGTAAACCCTTCGCCGAGGTCGGCATCGAGGGCAACGCGGGCGCGGAGCCGGGGGCGCTCACGGTCCTCGTTCACGTTAATGAATGGCGGGTAGTTGGGATTGGTGGCCGAAGCATTATAGGGCGACCCGCGATTGATCGCATTGAAGTTTGGAAACCCGAGCGGGTCGTTGCCGGAAGGGAAGTTGTCGAGTTCCACGCGGGCGCGCAAATCGCCGGTCAGGCGAAGGCTTTTCGTCCAGGCGGGAACGCTGTCGGGGGCGGCCCAATTTTCCGCGAGCGCCTCTTTCATGACATCTTGCTTGATGTCGTCGCGGAGTTGCTGGCGGACGGATTCGGGAATGTAGGTGACGCGGATGGCACCGCCCGCATTGGGAGCCGAAATCGCCTCCGTGCCGGGAGGCGGGACCGGGGCGGGAGCGGGGGCGTGCATGAGAGCCGCGTCATTGGCAGCGGCGGCCTCAGCCTCGGCCTGCTGGATCAGCGCGTCGCCTTGCGGCTTCTTGATGACGCCCTGCTGGACAAGCAGGTTGACGAGGTTTTCCATCGCGTTGCGCGACGGAGCAGCGGGAGCCGGTGCCGGGTCCGTCGAAGAAGCCGGTGCGGGATTGGCCGGCGCAGGCGTGGCGGACGCGAGTGCGGTGGCGGGGCCGAACAGCGTCGCGGAATCCGTTCCCAAATCCGTCGCGGAAGTTGGAGCGGCGGCATCGGATGCATAACCTGTCTGAAGGAATGCGGAAAGGCCAGCGGCGGAAAGGGCAGCGAGAACCCTAAATCGGGAGCGGCGCGGTTGCGGCAGTGAGGTTGTCATTACAAATGCGGAGTGAGGTGGTTGTTGGAGATTCGTTAGGGACGGTGGCCGGAAACGCGGAGGACGATGGGAGTGGGCATGTCGGTGGGCGGCGGTTCGCGGAGCGTGAGACCGGCAAGAACCTCGTTCTGGATCGTCTTGTCGATTTCCGGGTCGCCGCTGGAAGTAACGATTTGGGCGCGCTCGATCCGGCCTGCGGCGTTCGGCCAGATCCGGACGGAAATGTCCAGCACGGTCGTGCGGGTCTTGGGATTTTTGCCGAGTGCGGTGGCGACCGTGGACTGGACTTGCGCCGCATACCACCCCCAGCGGCTGGAGCCGCGACCGCCATTCCCGTTGCCCGTTCCATTGCCGCCGACAATCGAGCCGTTGCCCCTGCCAACGAGGCCAAAGGCGTCCGGGCCGTCGCCCTTGATGTTGGTGCCCATCGACGCGGCTTCCTCCGGTTCCTGCTTGGGCTCGGCGGGCTTCTCCTTCGGCTCATCGGCGGCGACCGGCTCCTGCGCGATCATCTGTTGCGCCTGTTCGGGCTTGGGAAGCTCAGGTTCCTTTAGCCGAGGGGGCGGAGTTGGTGGCGGTGGGAGCGCGACGCGAACCATGGAAAGCTCTTGGGGCTTGAGCGTGGTTTGTTTCGGGGCGCGGGCGGTCGAGACCAGCCACCAGACAATGCAGCCTCCGACGAGAACACTCGCGGCCATGATGATGCCGTTGCGGCGGAGAAACTCGGCATATTTCTTGCGAGATTCCGCGCGTGGCGGGTTTGATATATGATTGGATACAGACATGAGCGGTTATTTTCCAGACTTCGTTGCGAGGCCGACCTGGGTGAGCCCGACGCGGCCGAGCACGTCCAGGACCTGCATGACTTCCTGGTAATGTGTGAGGTTGTCGCCCCGCACGACCACCGGGAAATCCGGCGTGATTGACTTCTGCGTGTTGAGCCGCTGTTCGAGTTCGGCCAATGTCACGGGCGCGGTGTCCAGGAACACATGTCCCTCGTTGTTCACCGTGATGGCCTTGGTCTTCGGCTTGGCGAGACTGGCTGGCGTGTTGCTGGATTTCGGAAGATTGACCTTCGTTCCCGCAACCGACGCCGTGCACATCAGGATGAAAATGACGAGGAGCACATACGCCAAGTCGAGCATCGGCGTGATGTTGATGTCATCGTAAGGCTTGTCGTCGTCTTGAAGATTCATGGCGTTTGCAGGAAGACTAGATTTCGGCGGGGACGGGCACCTTTTCGCGACGCTTGGAATAGAACTCGGTCACTTTCGCGATGAACTCGTCGACGAAGACCTGCATATCGACCGTCACTTCCTTGAGCCGGGAGAGCAGGTAGTTGTAGCCGAAGAGCGCCGGGATCGCGACGGCCAGCCCGGCGACGGTCGCCAGCAGCGCGGCGGCGATACCGGGCGCGATCGCGTTGACATTGACATCGCCCGCCTGGGCCACGGCGGCGAAGGTGATCATGACGCCGACCACTGTTCCCAAGAGCCCGAGGAACGGTCCGCCGGAAATGGCAATCGTGAGGAGCACCATCTGCTTTTGGAGTTTTTGCAGCTCGCGGGCGCGGCCCGCGTCCATGCTGACATTGATCGCCCGGATCGACGCCCCGGAGAGCGACCTCTTGCTATGCGCGTCGCGATCCTCGGTGATGCGCTTGCGGATTTCGCGCGCGCCGATGTGGTAGAGCCGGTAGAGGGGCGAAAGGGAAACCGCTTTTTCTTCTTCCTCGCTCAGTTCGCCGCCGACGGAAGAGGAAAGATGCTGGGTTTCCGCGCTTTCGAGCACGGTCAGGTCATCGGCGACCCGCTCCTCGAAGAGCCGCAAGAAGCACTCGTTCCCCTTGAGAGCGCCGGTGATGTAGCGGTTCTTCATGACCATCACGCTGAGGCTGACGACGCTCATCGCGGCCAAAATGCAAATGACGACCCATCCATCCACGGTCAGGCTCTGGATGATGACGGCAAAATAGCCGGTATGCTTCCCGCCGCTCTTCCCGTGCTCGTCCGCTCCGAAGGTCACGGCGCGAGCGCCGGACTCCCCGGCCTGCGTCCCGGCAAGAAATTTGATGAAGCCGGCTGGCCGTGCCGCGTGGGCGATCTGGAATTCGACCACCTCGCCGGTGAAACCATTCGTGACCTCCGCATCGGGCGTGGCGCGGTCGCCCCCGAGCGTGGCGGGCGAATTCAGCGCGGGGATACTCGCGTCGAGCGCGCCGTACGACTCGCCATCGACATAAAGGGTGACATGGGAACCGTCGGCAACGGCGGCGAGATGATGCCACGCGTTGACCGTAAGCGGCGCGGCGGCGGGCGTTTGGCTGACGCTGCCCGCGTTGGTGATTTCCACAAACGGAACGCCCTCGTTGGTTCCCACCATGAACGCATTTTGCGCCCCATCGCGGCGGCTGAAGATAATCGCGCGCCCGGAAGCCGCGGTCGGCTTGACCCACGCGGACCATGTCAGCGCACCCTTGGCCTGCCAGGCGAGCGACGGCCCGGCGGGAACGGTGACGGCGGATTTGCCATCGAAGCGCACGCCCGTCCCGATGAGGGTGCCCTCGGCGGGAATGCCCGGGTTCGCGGCGTTGTTCTCATTGCCCGAAAAGTCACGCGCGGGCTGGCCGCGTTCGCCAAAATGCCAGACGAGCGCTGTGTCGCCGTCGTAGGTGCCTTTGGAGTTTTCGACGGAAGGAGCGGTCTGGTTCCCGTAATAGAGCCAGAGGTTCGTTTTCGCGCCGGGCTTGATCTCGGGAACGCGAACCCAGACAAACGCCTCGCCCAAGGCCGGGTCGAACTGCGCGACGTGGTGCGGGAGGATCGTCTTCTCATCCTCGGTTACAAAGCGGATGTCGGAGCCGTCGGGCTTGGCCTGGTCGAACTGGAAATTGCCGACATGCAGCCGGACCAGAATGGGCGCGCCCTTGACCGGCTCGGCAATGGCGACCCCGGCAGAGGTGGTGTCCACGATCAGCTTTTCGCGCTGGGTCCATTGTTTATCCCACCAGGCGTTGGCCACTCCGGGAACGCACAGGCAGGCCAGGAGGCCAAGCAGCGCGGTTTTGAGCCAGGATCGAGTCGTTCGTTTCATATTCAGTGTGGGTTGTCGGGAAAGCGGTTGTGATTTCAAAAATCGGTCCATGCGCGGAAGGTCAGGGCGGGATTGAGGCGTTCCGTGTCGCCCTCGCTGCGGAGCGGGAAGCCGACATCGAGCGAGCCGTTGAGGTGATTGCGAAATTTGAGGTTCGTGCCGAAGCCCACGCTCCCGAGGACGAAACTCGCTGCCTGGTCGGGAAGCGCATCCATCAAGGTCACGCCCGCCCAGTCGGTGAAAGCGTAAACGCGCCATTCGTTGAGGAAGCCGCCAAAGGTGAACGACGGGCTGCGGATCTCCGCCGTGCCCGCGACGGCGTTGTCGCCCATCACCGCGCTTTCGAGGTAGCCGCGCACCGTGCCGAGCCCGCCCGCTCCGAACTGTTCGGAGGAAATGAGCGGCTCGCTCGAAATCTGGCCCTGGATTTTCCCGAAAAGCTGGAGGCCCGCGACGGTGTCGCGCGTCTGGGAGAGGTCGCCCCGGAAATAGATGTAGTTGCCACGGGCATTATACCGGTTGTTATCGAACTCCTCGGTCGAACTGCCCATGCCGCGGAAGTGGAAATTGAGCCCGGCGTTGAGCTGCGTGACCGCCTCTTTTTGGACAAGCGTGCCGGTGTAGCCGAGCGCGAGCGGGAAATAGGTGATGGGCGTGCTGGTGGCATTGGGCGCGCCGTTGAGCGTGAGCAGTTGCTCAAAATGCTTGTAGTCCATCCCGCCGGTGAAGCTGTGCGTGTAGCTCTCGGAACCGGGCAGCGCGACGATGGCCTCCAGTTCAACCACCTCGCCCCGGCCCGCGACGTCAAAGGAGCCGAGGGTCGAGACATCGCTGTCCTGCTTGGTGCCTTGCAGAAGAAGCTTTACCGGGGTGTCCGGGATCGGAGCCACGTAATAGGCGGAATAGACCTTCGCGTCGGCGATGTTCTCCGGGGCGACCTGGAAGCTCGCGCCGATGGTGTGCTGAAGCTGCCAGAGATTGGCGTAACTGAGCGCGCCGTCCACCCGGAGCGGCGTGGTGTTGGCGCTGTAGCGGTTGTTCAGTTCGAGGCTGCCGTGCAATGGCGAGGTGTCCTGGACGTTGAGATCAATATCGACCGTGCCGGGAAGGACGCCGGGACGCAGCGACGGCGTGACCCGCCGGTCAGGGTCCTGGTTGAGCGCGACCATTTCGCGGGTAAAGGCGTTGAAGTCGGGCACCTCGCCCTCGGCGACGGACGGGGCCTTTTTCTTGATCCGGTCGTAATCGAAGTAGCGGGAACCGTTCACGCGCAGGCGGCCCACTTTCCCCTCGATGACTTGAATAGTGATCGTGTTGTCCCGCATCTCCTGCTGCGGCACCTGCACCGCGACCGTTTGATAGCCTTTGTCGTGGTAGAGTTTTTCGAGCGCAAGGCGCGCCCCTTCCACGGCGTCCGGCGTGCGCGCCTCGCCCAGCCACGGGTAAACCGCCCGGTCCACTTCCAGCGTCGAGAGCTTGGTCACGCCCAATACTTGATATTCAAAAATATCGAGGCGTGGCTGCGGCGCAGTCGCGGCGGCGGTAGCTGGTGTTGCAGGTGCGGTGGATTCGGCTGCGGAAAGCGGAAGGAAGCCAGCGGCAAGAAACAGGATGGATAGGCAGGAACGGGACGCGAAATTCACAAAGGAGGTTGTTTGGACGGGATGAAAGACAGCCTGGGTTGGAGCTGGCGGATTTTGAAAAAGGGTGAATGGACGATGCGGGCGGTAAATGAGCGCCGGCATCAGCTCTTTCAGCCGATGCCGACGCTGGCATCCTTGCGACAAATAGCGTTTTACTGAGCTTTCGCGAAATTACGCGGCGAGCGCGCGGGCGCGACGGCGCTGCATGACGAACACTCCCGCCAAGCCCAAGCCCATCAGAGCATAGGTGGAAGGTTCGGGAACGGCGGCCAGATAGGTTAGGTCGCCACT
>JAQTMF010000146.1 GCA_028714515.1 Chthoniobacteraceae bacterium
GCAACAACTACGAGAGCGACCGGAATGTCGATATTCCCGGCTTCTCCCGCACCGCCAACGGCCGCACCTCCGGCTCCCAATATGTCCTGAACCTGGACGGCGGCTACGATCATCCCGTGGCCAAAGACCTGACGGTCGGGCCGTTCGCCGGGTTGCAGTATGTCCACATGGACGTCAACAGCTTCACCGAAAACGGCGCGGGAGCCGCCAACCTGGCCCTCAACGACCAGGCGATGGATTCGCTGCGTTCGCGCCTGGGCGTCCGCCTGGAACTGCGCAAGGAAATCACGCCCTCCTGGGTGGCCGCCTCGGAAGTGCGCGTCGCCTGGATGCATGAATTCGCCAACAACGACCGCGCCATCGTCGCCCGGTTCTCCGGTTCGGGGCTGGGATCGTTCGCGGTGCGCACGGATGACCCCGAGCGGAACGCGGCCCTCATCGGGCTGGGCTTCAACGTCACCTACCGCGACATGTTGACCACCTTCGTGGATTACGACGTCCAGGCCGGGCAGTCGCACTACACGGAGCAGATCGTCAAGGGCGGCTTCAAGTGGAGCTTCTAATCGCCTAAAGCGCGGCTCCTGGAAAAGGAGCGCACGGAAATCAACAGAGAGCGGAGGGGGAAACTCCTCCGCTTTTTTGTGCCCTGCGAGGGGAGAAGAGAAGCCGCCCGCAGGAAAAGGGAGGTTGATCCCGGGGAAAACCTGATCTTCTATAGAGGGTATCCCATGACAACTCAACCCGGCGGCAGCGCATCCATCCAACCCGCGATCCCGGGCTGGATGGTCTCCTTTCTCGCCACCGCCTGCGGGCTGATGGTTGCCAACATTTACTACGCGCAGCCGCTTACCGGGCCGATCAGCGCCGAGATCGGCCTCCCGGCGCAAGCGGCGGGGCTCATCGTCACGATGACGCAGATCGGCTTCGGCGCGGGCTTGCTCTTGATCGTCCCGCTCGGCGACCTTTTTGAAAACCGCCGCCTCGTCCTGAGCGTCATGGCGCTTTGCGTGGCGGCTTTGCTGGGAGTGGCGCTCTCCACCCACCCGCTGCCGTTCCTCGCCGCCGCGCTGGCGCTGGGCCTCGGGTCGGTCACGGTGCAAATCCTGGTGCCCTACGCCTCGCACCTTGCCCCGCAAGCCGTGCGCGGGCGGGTGGTGGGCAATGTGATGAGCGGCGTGATGCTCGGCATCATGCTGGCGCGGCCCGTGGCGGGGTTTGTCACGGAGATCGCGTCGTGGCACGCCGTGTTTTTTGGCTCCAGCGTCGTCATGGTCCTGCTGGCCGCCGCCATCCGCCTGGTCTTGCCCCGGCGCGAGCCCTCCTCGGGGCTTCGTTATGGCGAGCTTCTGGCGTCCATGGGGCATCTGGCGTGGAAGACGCCCGTATTACAGCGCCGGGCTCTCTATCACGCCTTTCTTTTCGGCGCGTTCAGCCTTTTCTGGACGGCCTCGCCTCTCTGGCTGGCGGGCCCCGACTTCCGCCTCTCGCATGGCGGGATCGCCCTGTTCGCGCTGGCCGGGGTCTCCGGGGCCATCGCCGCGCCGATCACCGGGGCCATCGCCGACCGGGGGTGGAGCCGCCCGGCGACGGGTCTGGCCATGCTGGCCGCCGCGGTGGCGTTTCTCCTGACGCACCTCGGGCCCCCCGGTTCCGCGCTGAGGCTCGGCATTCTCGTCGCGGCGGCCATTCTGCTCGATTTCGGGGTCACGGCGAACATGGTCGTGGGGCAACGCGCTATTTTTTCGCTCGGCGCGGAGTTTCGGAGCCGTCTGAACGGTCTCTACATGGCGACCTTCTTTGTGGGCGGCGCGCTCGGGTCGGCCCTCGGCGGCTGGGCCTACGCGCGGGGAGGCTGGACCCTCGCCTCGTGGGCCGGGTTCGCCCTGCCGCTCGCCGCCTTGCTCGCCTTCTGCACGGAGTTCCGGCCAAAGCCCGCGTCCGCCGAACTGGCGTAACGGGACGGCGCGGCTTGGGGGCGCTGCGTTCTTGGTGTCTTTTGCGCGGGCGTTGCGCTACCATGCCCTTTTTGCACCGCCGATGAATTCCCGCCGCGAACTGCCCATCTTTGAACTCGAAGCCGCTCTCACCGCCGCCTTGGCGCGCGACGCGCGGCTCATCTTGCAGGCGCCCACCGGGTCGGGCAAATCGACGCAAGTCCCGCAGATGCTCCTGGACAACGGTCTGCTGGGCGAGGGCGAAGTCGTCGTGCTGCAACCGCGCAGGCTGGCCACCCGCATGCTTGCCGCGCGCGTCGCCAAGGAGCGGGGTTGCCGGCTGGGCGGCGAGGTCGGGTTCCAGATCCGCTTTGACAAAGTGACTTCCGCGCAAACCCGCATCCGGTTTGTCACCGAAGGGGTGTTGCTCCGGCAAATGCTCAACGATCCCGCCTTGCGCGGCGTCTCGGCGATCCTCTTCGATGAATTCCACGAGCGGCACCTTTACGGCGACATCACGCTGGCCCGCGCGCTCGATTTGCAGGCCACGCGGCGGCCCGATTTGAAGTTGGTCGTCATGTCCGCCACGCTCGACACCGCCGGGCTGGAGCGTTACCTCGCCCCGTGCGCCACGCTGCAAAGCGAGGGCCGGACGTATCCCGTGGAGATCCGCTACCTGCCGCGCCCCGTGCGCGCGGACCAGACGCCCGTGTGGGATCTCGCGGCCGACGCGTTGGAGCGGCTCGCGCCGGAGACGGAAGGCGACGTGCTCGTGTTCATGCCGGGGGCCTACGAGATTTCGCGCACCATCGGGGCGATCCGTGGTTCGCGCGTGGGCGGCCAATTCGTGGCGCTGCCGCTGCACGGCGAGCTGCCCGTGGCCGACCAGGACGCGGCGATGGAGCCGTGTTCCAAGCGCAAGGTGATCGTCTCCACCAACGTCGCCGAAACGTCGCTGACCATCGAGGGAGTGCGCGTCGTTATCGATTCGGGCCTCGCGCGCATCGCCCGGTTCGATCCGTATCGCGGCATCAACACGCTGCTCGTCGAGAAGATCTCGCGGGCAAGCGCCGACCAGCGCGCGGGCCGCGCGGGCCGCACCGCGCCGGGCGTGGCGCTGCGGCTCTGGAGCGAACGCGAGCACCTGGAGCGCGCCGCGCACGAGCTGCCCGAGGTGAAGCGGCTCGACCTCGCCGAAGTCATTTTGACCCTCAAGGCGGGCGGCGTGGGCGACGTGGCCGCCTTCCGCTGGCTGGAAGCGCCGGAGCCGCGTGCGTTGGAGCGCGCGGAGACGCTGCTGCGCGACCTCGGCGCGCTGGACGGCGGCGCGGGGCTCATCACCGAAACGGGCCGCCGGATGCTCGCCTTCCCGCTCCACCCGCGCTATGCCCGGATGCTCCTTGCCGCGGAGGAGCGCGGTTGCGTGCGCGAGGCGGCTCTGGTGGCGGCCCTCACGCAGGGGCGCAACCTGCTGCGGCGCGGCGGCAACGAGACGGACGAGGCGCGGGAGCGGGCGCTGGGCGAGGACCACGCCTCGGATTTGTTCCTCATGATGCGGGCGTGGGAGCTTGCCGACGGAAACCATGGCGGCAACGGCGGCATCGCGCGGTCTATCGGCGTGAACGGCATCGCCGCGCGCGAGGCGGGGCAACTTTTCGAGCAATTCCTCAAAATCGCCAAGGCCGAGGGGTTGTCTGTTTCCAACCGGACCGCCCCGGAGGAGTCCACGGATGAAGCGGTGGCGAAGTGCATCCTCGCGGGGTTCCCCGACCAGGTGGCCGTGCGGCTGGACGCCGGGACGCTCCGCTGCGCGCTGGTCCACGGGCGGCGCGGCGTGCTGGCGCGGGAGAGCGTCGTGCGCGACGCCCCGCTGCTTGTTGCGGGGGAGGTGCGCGAGATCAGCGGCAAGGATGGCGTGCAGACGCTCCTTTCGCTGGCCACGGCCATCCGCGAGGAGTGGTTGCAGGAGCTTTTCCCGGAGGCCTTCGCCGATCACACGGAAGTCTTTTACGACAAAACCCTGCGGCGCGTGATGGCCCGGCGCGAGCGGCGTTTTCACGACCTTGCGCTGGCTTCGTCGTCGACCGATAAAGTGCCTCCCGGCGAAGCGGCGGCCCTGCTGGCCCGCGAAGTGCTGGCGGGCAACTGCCCGCTGGAACAGTGGGACCACGCCGTGGAACAGTGGATCGTCCGGCTCAACCGCTTGCGCGAGTGGATGCCCGAATTGGGGCTCCCGGCGCTCACGGAGGAAGACCGCGCGGAGCTGATCGGCCAGCTTTGCTACGGAGCGGCGACGTATAAGGAAATCAAAGAGCGCGCCGTCTGGCCGGTCGTCAAAGCGTGGCTGAGCGGGCAACAGGAAGGATACCTGGAGAAATACGCCCCCGAGCGGCTGGAAATGCCCAACGGCCGCCGGTTCAAGATCGCCTACGACCCCTCCGGGCCGCCCACCATCGCGGTGCGCATCCAGGATCTCTACGGCGTGGAAGAGAGCCTTCTTATCGCCGCCGGGCGCGTCCCCGTGACAATCCAGGTGCTCGCTCCCAACCATCGCCCCATCCAGGTGACGCAAAACCTGCGCACGTTCTGGCGCGAAGCCTATCCCAAGGTGAAGGCGGAGTTGCAGCGGCGCTATCCCCGGCATGTATGGAAATAAGGAAGCCTTATTTCATATAGGGGCTTCCCGTAGGAAGAATTAACACAAAACCCTACTCGGATTTTGCTTTTCATGAACCGAAATAGGTTTACTGTGCGCCTTCGTCAGCAGTGTTGGGGCAGGGGAGTTTGCAATTGATTTACTCAGTGGCGACTTGAGACCGATGACCGGGAACCGTCACCTCAGTGCTAGGCAGTTATCAGTATGAACAACAAACTGTACGTTGGGAATCTTCCCTTTAGCGTAACGGAACCCGATCTGCAGGACCTATTCGGTCAAGCCGGCACCGTCAGTGACGTGATGCTGGTGCAGGACAAATTCACGGGCAAAAGCCGCGGATTTGCATTTGTCACCATGAGCAGCGAAGGCGAAGCCCAGAGCGCGATTGAGCAATTCCATGGCAAGGCCCTCGAAGGCCGTCCTCTCACCGTCAATGTCGCCCGTCCCCGGGAAGAACGCCCTCCGGGCGCCGGTGGTGGACGTTCCTTTGAACGCCGTGGCGGCAGCGGCGGCGGATACGGCGGCGGCGAACGCCGTGGCGGTGGCGGTGGCCGCGACCGCGGAGAACGCGGTGGCCGTTACTAAACAACCCTGCTCGTAGCCAAACGAGTTTGACGCCGGGGCGGTTGCCGCAATGCAGCTTTCCCGGCGTTTTCGTGTACCGGCGGCCCGCCGGGAATCCGAAGGATCTTCGGACCCCGGGTGAAAAAAAGAGGCCCTCCTTTTTGGGGAGGGCCATGCTTTTTCGCGGATGACTTCTTATGAAGCCACGGGCGTCGCCGCCGGGCTCGGGGCGGGCGTTGCCGTGGGGCTCGGCGTGGCGGACGGCTTGGCTGCGGGAGTGGCCGCGGGAGCGGGTTTCTGTTCCACCTGCGGCCAGTCGTCGGTGCGGAAGGGCACGGCGGGCAGGCCCGCTTTGTTGACGAGGTTCACCGCCGGGCTGTTGGCCCAGGCGTAGCGGACCGCGACGGGTTTTTCCACGCCCGGGGCGCTGAGCACGAGGGTGGGTTGCGCCGGGGCGGCCTCTTTGGGTTGTTTTTTGCCCTTTGTTTTGGTGGGAGCGGGCTCGACGATCTTCGCCTCGGCCCAGACGAATTTCTTGTCTTCGCCCGCGATGGCGAAGCCTTTGATGGCCGCGCCGTCTTTGGCGGCGAGCCCTTCGGCGGTGCCCGGCTTGAAGGTGATTTTCACCTGCGCGCCGTCGAATTTGGCGGCGTCAATCCAGGGCCCGGAGTAGACGACCGGTTTGCCATACGTCTTGGCTTCGGCGGCCAGGGCGAGACGGCGGCCCACCTCTTGTTTGTTGATGGGGTGGATGTTATCCGGCTCGCCGATGTCGATGGCGACGGCCAGCCCGGTGTGAGGGAGTGTTTCGGCGATCACGCGCTGGGCGTCGCGCAGTTCGGCCCATTTGGAGTCGCCCGGTTCGGTGCGGGGGGCCATGTAGCTGGCGAGCTGGACGATGTAGAAGGGGAAGTCTTTTTCATTCCACGCCTCGCGCCATGCGGTGATCATGGCCGGGAGCAGGCGGCGGTAGCGCGCGCCTTCCCAGGCGTTCGCCTCGCCCTGGTACCAGATGGCTCCCTTGATGGGAAATGGCGTCGCGCCCGCGATCATGCCATTGAAGAGCGCGCTGGCGGTGGGGCCTTCGTTGGGGCCGAACGGTCCGCGCGGTTTGCGGGGCGGCTGTTTGCCCTCGGCCTTGGCGGCGTCCGCGGCGGCCTGCCAGGCGGGGAGCGTTTCTTTCTCATACTTCTCCTTCAACGCCGGGAGGTTGGCCAGTTCGGCCTGGCGGGTATCGTAATAGGCGGCCTTGAAGTCGGCGTCGCCCTGGAGAGCGTCCGTGGGCGTCCAGGCCTGGGCGCTGGTGCCGCCCCAGGAGGTGTGGATCAGGCCGATGGGGATTTTCAAGTCTTGCTGAAGCTGACGGCCGAAGAAGTAGCCGGTGGCCGACCAGTGGGGAACCGTCTCGGGCGTGCAGACTTCCCACTTGCCCGCGATTTCGGCGAGCGGTGTTTCGCTCGGTTTGCGGGGCACGGTGAACAGGCGCAGTTGCGGGTGGTTCGCGTCGGCGATTTCCTTTTGGTAGTCGATGACGCCGCGGTAGCCGGGGCTGCTGTTGGTGACGGTCATTTCCATGTTGGACTGGCCGGAGCAGACCCAAACATCGCCCACGGCGACGTTTTGCACCGTCAGGTTGTTCTTGCCCGCGACGGTCATCGCGCCTGCCTCGCCCGGCTTGAGGCCGAGGAGCTGGACGCGCCATTTGCCGTTTTTATCGGCCGTGGCGGTGGCCTTGGTTTTGCCCAGGGTGACGGTGACTTTTTCGCCGGGGTCCGCCTGGCCCCAGACGGCGGCGTGGCCGCTTTGGAGCAGGACGTTGTCGGAGATCAGCGGGGGGAGGGTGACGTCGGCCTGGGCCACGGGAAGGCCCAGCACGGCCGGGAGGAGAAAGAGGAGGGACTTTCGCATAGGAAGTCCGAGGTAATCATATCGCCTTGAAAGTTCAAGAGGAATGGGGGGCGCGTTTAGGGGTTATTCGGACTGCATGGATTGCATATAGAGACTACTTCCGAGCCCCATCCACCTGCATTCCGCATCCAGCAATTTGGCGTAAGGGGGGCAACTCCAATACAACTTCTCGGGGAGCCAAAGTGCCGCCTCAGCGATATTTGGCGCCCAATTGGGCGGGTCGTCGGTACGAAAAAGAGGAGCCAGAAGGACAACGGGGAAAAGGAGGTAAATCCCGAGAATGACCGTTGCCGCGATGGCCGCCCCGGAGCCCCACCTCCCACGATGCTGATGCGATGTTTCCATAGGTCGAGTTGTTCTATTCGCCGCGATACATGGCCAGCGCCACTTCCCGTTCTTTTGCGTGATCCACCATCGGCGGCGGGTAGCCGGGGGCGAGCCGCGCGCCGGGGGCTGGCGGCCGGGCCAATGCGCGGGCGGGGACGGCGCGCAATTCCGGCACCCACGTTTGGATGTAGGCCCCGTCCGGGTCGAACCGCGCGCTTTGCGTCCACGGGTTCTGGATGCGGAAGTAGGGGGCCGCGTCCGCGCCGGTGCCCGCGCTCCATTGCCAGCCGCCGTTGTTGGAGGCGATCTCGCCGTCCGCGAGGCTTTGCAGGAAGAAGCGCTCTCCCTGCCGCCAGTCCACGTGCAGGTCTTTGGTGAGGAACATGGCGGTGATCATGCGCACGCGGTTGTGCATCCAGCCGGTGGCGGCAAGCTGGCGCATCCCGGCGTCCACGATGGGGAACCCGGTGGCCCCCTCGCACCAGCGTTGGAAGTCCGGCCCCTCCCGCCGCCAGCGGACGGCGCGGAAGCCGGGTTGGAATTCCCGCTCCAGCACGCCGGGGAAATGCCACAAAAGCGCCAGGTAAAACTCGCGCCAGATCAGCTCGCTTAGGAATTTGCGCGGGCCCTCGCGCCGCGCGGCGGTGGGGGCGCTGGCGGCGGCCTCGCGGCAGCGCCGGGCGAGGGTGCGCGCGGAGAGCGTTCCCCAGCGCAACGCGGCGGAAAGCCGGGAGGTGGCGTCGAGCGCGGGCAGGTCGCGTTCCTCCGCATACCGGAACACGGCGTCGCGAAAAAATGTCTCCATGCGGCGGCGCGCCGCCGGTTCGCCGAACGCGGGCAGCGTGAGCGCCGAGGCATCGAACCCCCAATCGGCGGGCGTGGGCAGCGGGAGCGAACGGAGCGCGGCGGGGACC